>CBCTKQ010000011.1:0-20552 GCA_965147515.1 uncultured Eggerthellaceae bacterium
CAGCGTCATCACGGCCGACCCCACGGCGAACAAGACCCCGCCGGAAAGCAGGCCTGCTATTGGCGCGACGGCCGTGGCTATCGCGATGGAGGCCGGAGGCCCCAGCATGAACCCTATGTCGTCGATCACCCCCTCGTAGGAGAAGATCGTGCGGATGTCGGGCGCGTCCTTCCCCAGCCTGCCCGTGCGCAGCAAGTATGTCCAACGCGAACGCACCAAGGCCTGGGCGTTGGGAATGAACCCCATAAACACCGCCGACAGATAAAGAAGCGGCTCAGGGCCGTGCAGCTGGGCCGTGGCCAGCATTCCCGCCAATCCCACCAACGTGATGGCGGAGGCAACCGGGACCACGCGATGCTGGCCGTATTCGTCGACAAGCTTTCCGATTCGAGGCGACACGACGAACACCATGAAGGCTATGGCCGACGACACGAAGCCGGCCGTGAGCACGGAATAGCCCGCAAGCGTCAGCATTGCGACGGTGCCGATGTTCATCATGTAGCCGTAGAAGCGCATGCAGAAGCCTGCGATGTCGAACCATCGCGCCTCGCGCACCGCAAGGATGGATTTGTAGACGGCCGGGCCCGACGACATGGCTTCTGCAGGTCAGCTTCCGAACTGCATGTAATAGCTGCCGGCGTTCTCGACGACGTCGATGGGCACGCCAAACAGCCTGGATATGTTTCCGCTGGTAAGGACTTCGGGCTTGCTTCCCGCCGTTTCGATGCGGCCGTCCTTCAGAAGCACCACGCGTTCTATCTCGGGGACGATGTCTTCGAGATAGTGCGTGACCAGGATGATTGCGCGCCCGCTGGCCGCCAGCTTGCTGATGGTTCGGCGCACGTAGTACATGCCTTCGGGGTCAAGCCCTGAACAGGGCTCGTCGAACACCAGCACGTCGGGCTCGTTCACCAGGGCGCGCGCTATCAACACGCGTCGCGCCTGTCCGGTGGACAGCGTCAGGATGTCGCGCTCGGCAAGGTCGGCGATGCCGAGCTCGTCCAGCGCACGATGCGCCGTCGCCATCTGTTGCGGCGTGGCCTTGCGGCGCACGGGTATCCCCAACGAGCCGAACAAGCCGCCGACCACCACTTCCTGCGCAGGAAGATGGACGCGTATCTGGTCTTGCATGGTCGACGACACCACACCGGTGCAGCTCTTGGCCTCGGCGAGGGTCATGCGAGGATCGCCCCGGAACACGACGGGCGGTTCGTCGCGATGGAGCGGGAACACCTCGCGCGTGACCAGGCTTACGAACGTGGACTTGCCCGACCCGTTGGGACCCAGGATCGCGATGGACTCGCCTTCGTCGATTGCAAAGTCGTCCACCGACAGGATGGTCTTGCCGGCGCGGCGCACCTGGGCGTCGCGCAGCTGGAGCAGCGGAGCGCTTGCACAGCCGCATTCGTTGTTGTTTTCCACATGCATGCGTCGATTGTATCGCGAACAGAACGGCTCAAGAACACCCGGCTGCAGGCATGCACGACGATTGCCGCTCAAGGCAGAGTTGCGCCCGCGCACCGCCGTATGCAACCGCCGCTTCAGACGCCGCCTAGGCGCAGTACCAGCTGAAGCATAGGTCGAGGTTAGCTTCTGCCACGGCCGCCGTTAACCTGGCGATGCGGTTGCGCAGCGTAGGATAACAAAGGGAGGAATCTCACGCCTCGACAGAAGGGAAAGCCCGTGCGTGATCTGGTTTTTTCGAGTACTTCAACGCGCCGCGTTCAAAACGTGATGCCTCGTTAGGTTGATATTATGTATAATATAGTATACAATACAAACAAGGTCGATATCCTACAAACGGACGAGTTCGAAAGATGGCTTAAGAAGCTGAAAGACCCTGATGCCCGCGCAAGGGTCAACGCCCGCATCAGAAGAATATCCCTAACGGGAAATTTCGGGGACGCTAAGCCCATAGGCGAAGGAATCGAAGAGCTACGCATCGACTACGGACCAGGGTATAGGATCTATTACGCGAGACGCGAAGGCGGCACAATGCTGCTTCTTTTGGGAGGAAGCAAGGCCACCCAGCGTCCTGACGTTGCCAAAGCGAAGTCGATTAACGCAGACTACGAATAGACAAGGTCATGCCATGAAAAAAGCCAAGAAGTGGGACGCAGCGGAATATCTAACCAGCAAGGAGGACATCGCAGCCTACCTGAATGCAGCGTTGGATGACGGGAACGCCTCCATCATCGCCGCTGCCTTGGGCGACATCGCCCGATCGAAGGGAATGACGCAGCTCGCCAAAGAGACCGGCGTCACTCGCGATGGCCTCTATAAGGCGCTCTCCCCGACCGGAAACCCGTCCTTCGACACCGTACAAAAGGTCATCAAGGCGCTAGGGTTCAAGCTTTCCGTAGCCGCCGCTTAACGTTCCCGCGCGCGCTCGCTAAAGCCCTTGTTTGCGCAGCTCCACGAAGATGACGTCGCCTGGCTGCGGAGGAACGGCGCCCGCCCCCGCAGGCATCACGCAGTACGCGTTCGCGTGCTGCGTCTGAGCCGACCCGGCCTTTCCCCGCACGGGCGTCGCGACAAGCGTTCCGTCCTCCGCGGCTTTCAGCGTCATGAACTTCACGGCATAGAAGCTTGAACCCGGATCGGTCGCCTTGGGCGGCCTCTGCTCGCCCGGAAGCTTGCCGATCTGGCAACCCCCCGTCAAAAGAAACAGCATCGCATTCCCCAAATCATCATGCCGTGGTATCTTGATTATTATCCGTATTTCAGGATAAAACAGAAAGGGAACCAACTCGGCGAAAGGTTGTCGCGATGTCTTGGAAAATGTACGACGAGCTCATTGATGGAATCCCCGAAGACGTGCTGGTCAAGGACTACTGCCTGGGGGTCAACTGGTCATACGTCGAGGCGGAAAGCGGATGCGGGGTTTCCTACACGTGCCGGGGCGGCGCGAAGACTTCGGAGGGGCGCGACTTCCGCGGGCTTCCGCTGCACGAGATGGCCACGTTGGCGAAGTCGTGGTCGTTCGACGAGGCGACGCTGGGAATCGCCGCGCTGAACGCATGGTACGGCCAGCAGAGCCTTCTCGAACCGCTCGGCATCGAATACGAGGAGCGGAAGGAGCTCCCCGACGGCACCATACACAAGATGGACGCCTTCGAGCTGTTGCGCCCGCGCATCGAGGCCCAGGGCGACGCGAACGTCGTGGTCGTCGGGCACTTCCCGCACGTCGACCGCATCGCCGAGTACGCGAACCTCACCGTGCTGGAGCGCAACTGCCGAAACGAGCTGGACACGCCCGACCCGGCGTGCGAATACGTGGTGCCCGGGGCTGACTTCGTGTTCCAGACGGGCGTCACGCTCGAGAACAAGACGGCTCCTCGCCTGCTTGAGCTGGCGAAAGACGCCTACGTGACGCTGGTGGGGCCGTCGGTGGTCATGTCGCCCGTGCTGTTCGAACACGGGGCGAACATGCTGGCAGGCAGCATCGTGGGGGACGCGGAGCGCGTAAAACACGCCGTGAAGTCGGGCGGCATGATGCGCTTCGGCAGCGCCCTGCTGATGGCTCGCCTTTGCGCCTAGCGCGCCTAGCACGTCAGGCGCGCGTGTCAGGGGACGTTTGCTTTTGGCACATAGCGCTGCACGGCAAATGGTCGGCGCCCGGAGAGGTTAAGCTTGACGCGGAGTCGCTTCGAACTAATCCGAAAGGGGTATGGCCTCCGTGCTCTCCGGAAGGCTCGGCTCCGTCTGCCCTGAGGCCAACCCCCGCTCGACCATGCGCTCGTACCTGGCCTGCTCAAGCAGTTCCTTGTCGGAAGTCGTGGACCACACCTTTCGCATCACCTCCTTGCTTATGCCAAGTTTTCTTACCATTGAATCGAACGCTTCTCTTCCGACATTGGCTGCAACCAGCCTTTCATCAACGGAAAGCGTTTTCGATGACTTGTCGATTCCTCTTGAAAAGCCACCAGCTCGTTCGTATGCATGTTTTCCAAAAGCCCTGGGCGTCATCCTTCTCCCCTTTTCTGTTTCATGCTTAATGGTCGCATTGATGCTGCAGAAATCAGAAGATTGTTGCCTTCAAAGTTCGTAATTCAGACAGGTCCAGGTCCCAAAGCGCCCCCGAAATATCGCTAGGCCAGTAGACAGGCTCATCGATTTCTACGGTTATAAGCTCGCCATTTATGCCAAGATCGTCCGGAACCCTCACGGCGCTAACGGTTCGCTCTGTAGGCGCAACATCACCTGCGCTATACCCTATTGCACTTGTTGGGCTTGATAGCTGCAGAAGCAAAACGAAAGTATTGGGAAACTCTTCTGCCGGAGCCTGAACTTCGGTTGCTCTTTTCCGATAAGAGCTTTCCAGCAAAGTGCCGCTGAATGCTTGCGTCTGGACAGCTGCGGACTCGACAGAACTTTCGCCTGGCTGCCTATGCTCAATCTCGGGCTCTTCTTGCATATGCTGACGGTCTTGCCTCTGTGTGCTTTCTTGAGCCTCGATGACGATTCGTTGTTCCTGCCAGTGCTGGTAGGCAATAAACAGCGCGACGGCAGCTCCGAGCACGAGTATTATCGTAACGACCGCATTCCACGCCTTCGTTTTACCAAAGCGCCTTTCGCTTTGAGGCTCTTTGCTTTCGGGACTGTTGCCCATCACGTTTCGCCCGCTTGTTAAATGAAGTTAATTTTCCGCTAGCTGCTGCACTTTACCTTTCTGGCGTCCTACAACCCGCAACCGTTGTTATTCGCGTGCCGTTATTCATGACGGCCACTTTCCCTTTCTCGAAATCTTCTACGCTGCAAACATAGATTTCCTGACCCTGAGCTCCTGTGCAGAAAACCCCTTCGACCTCCATTCCGAACGACTTCCCTCGCATTTTGCGAAAGTTTGGATTGCCGAGACCGTACGTAAGTTTTCTTTGACTTGCTGTCGCTTTAGAAAAAGAGTTGTTGGAGTTGCCATTCGCTATCGTGCTGTTCGATGAAGACCCTCCTTCAGCTGGAATGAGCTTCGAAACAGCAAAAAGGGCGGCTATCGCTATGATTCCAAAAACAACCATTCCCGCAAGAGATACAAGAGGGATAAAGTTCTTCAGAAGCCAAAAAACAAGCGGCGCAATGATCGCGTAAACGATGATTCCGAAGATGAATATCAGAGAAAGTATGCGTGTATGCTCATTTGCCAAAGAGGTAATTAGCAGTGCAAGGACAGATATCAAGCCACCTCTTATAATCATCTGTCCGTATTCCATCAAAAAATGGTAGAAAGCGGACTCCCCTTCAATGCCAATTACCCCAAACAGCCCATTTGCATCCAGAATGAATAGGATTATTACGGCGATTGTGGGAACTGAAAAAACCACTGATAGGATTTTCCCAGGCACCCCACTCGCAATGAACAGGTATACGGCTATCAATAACGTCTGAACTACCATCATGGCAAATGCAATATTCGCCAGCACTATTTCAATATGCGATTCCTGAGATGGACTTGTAAATGCCGCGAACGTTCCTTGTCCGTCTGAACTTTGAACCATATCGAGCTGATTTGCATATCCATCATTTTGAATGAAATTTATAAAGCCAACAATTTGTTCCGAGAATGCAAGAACGACAATAATGAGGGTTATTCCGAAACTGATATAAGCCAATTTGCTCGGAACGGCGCGTTCGGAAAAAGGAACTTTGGCCTTCGAGGGCTTCATGCTAACTCCTTCCGCAAATATATTGATGCAGAAAAAGCGAGATGACAGGTCCGCATCAATCCTTCTGGCTATTGCGGTGGAGATGGCAATCAAAAGGGCATCCACCACAATCGCCAAATTGCAGACCTCATACGAAAGAAGCCCTAAAGGCAGATGCCCTTATGGTTGGCTTCTCTCGTAATGAGAGATAAAAAAATATAAGGTCGTGCAATTTGGCGACTGTGATTATACCTTGGCAACCCCGAGAACTGAAAGGCAATGCAGCCGTAATTGGTTTTATCTCTCAACTTGTTATAACGTGTTATACTCATTGAAAAGGAGGCTTCATGGTCGAAACTACGTTATCCAAAGTCGGCAACAGCATGGCCATAATTTTGCCGAAGTCATTGCGCACGGAAGCATGCCTTGAATCCGGCGAAACGCTACGCCTCGAATCACCCCGGAAGGGCGTCGTTGTCATCACGGCTCTTTTCTCAAACGACAAAGACAGGCTTGCCCGACTTGAAGACGCCGAACTGCGCATAAAAGAGCGACAAGCCAGATCAAAACCATGGCCAAACGGCCTCACTGCGGACGATCTGCTGAAGGCGGGAAAGGATTCGCGTTCAGATGAGCTCTCTCCTGTTTGATTCGAACGCCCTCGTCTACTGGACGTATAGGGATTCGCCTTATCACGACGAAGTCAGCAGGCTTTTGCGTCATGCGCTTAAGGAAAAAGGATCTATATATGCGCTTTCGTCTTCTCTGAATGAAATCTACTACGCATTGCATAACCACTATATGGACGAAGTAGACGCTCGTGGGTCCATCCGAGAAATCGCCGAGGTCTTCGACCTTGTAGACCTAACTGGTCCAATTGTGTTCGACGCCCTATACTCCGACGAGCCCGACTACGAAGACGGGCTTATTCGGGCCGCAGCAGAAGCGCTTCAGGTCGACGCCATTATCAGCTACGACACGAAGGCCTTCAAAAGGTCAGATATTCCAACTTTAACCGCAAAGGAAGCTCTCGCGCTTAACGGATAAAGCGCCAAGTGAGGCCGTGCGTGGATTTCTGACGACAGCGCTATACGTCGCGTTGTCACGCCGAACAAGAAATCGATATGGAGGTCTATATGGCAAAGACGCTGGTCGTGGGCGACATCCATCTGAAGGCTTATGACATTCTGCCAAAGGTGGACGAGATTCTAGAAAGCGATGAAAACATATCCCGCGTGGTGTTTTTGGGGGACATGTGCGACGAGTGGAATTCCGACGACGGCTGCATGATGCGCGAATTGGAGGAGTTCGCCGACTGGGTCGAGGCGCGGCGCGCAGACGGCCTGGTGGTCGACGTGCTGCTTGGCAACCACGACTTCCAGTACCTGCTCGGCCAGCCCGGCCCTGGCACGCACGATGCGCTATACGGGTTCGTCAAGTCGGTGCTGCTTCCGCTAAACCCCCGCATGGCGTGCGAGGTGGACGGCTTCCTGCTGACGCACGCGGGCCTCACGCAGGCGTATGCGGACGAACATCTCAGCGACCCCGAAGATGCGGCAAATGCGGCCGACCAGCTCAACGAGCTTCTGGACGAAGGCACCCTCGAAGCCTTCGAAACGCTTGCGCAATGCGGCGTCGGACGCGGCGGCGATGAAATCCCGGGGCCGCTATGGGCGGACAAGTGGGAACTCGAGGAGGACCCCATTGCAGGCATTCCACAGATTGTCGGGCATACCCCTGTGACTACAGCATGCCCGGGCGAAGGGGCACGACTCGAAGACGCTCCGAAGCTCTGGTTCTGCGACACGTTCTCTCTGATGTCAAACATGGTCCCCATAGGCGACGGAAGCATGGTCGTTGTGGACAACGGCTGCGTCCGCGTCGTTCGACCCTAGGGAGTCTGCGTGGCATTCATTTACGCGATGAGCGACATGCATGGTGAGATGGAGGCGTTCAAGCGCGCCCTGTCCGTGGTCGACCTGGAAGACTCCGACAACATGCTTGTCCTGTGCGGCGACTACATGCCAGCACCCGATATCGACACCACCATGGTCGAAGCCATAATGCAGCTGCAGGAAGAACATCCTTGGCAGGTCATCGCGCTGTGCGGCAACCACGAGCTTCACTACATCGACGACCATGCATTCGTCGGCAACGGCGTCGACCCGGCCCTGGACTGGATGCGAAGCCTCCCCTTCTACTACGAAACAGGCGCACAGATCTTCGTGCATGCGGGCGTCGACGAAGAGGCCGGCGACCTTTGGAAGTGGGGCACCGAAGACGCGTGCTTCTGCGAGAAGTTCCCCTGGGACACGGGCAAGTTCCTGAAGGACGTCGTCGCAGGCCACATCGGCACGAGGATCATCGCCGGCGACCCCGACTTCCACGAGGTCTACTGGGACGGCGAAAGCCACTACTACCTGGACGGCACGGTCTACGTGTCGCACAACATCCCTGTGCTGAAGTACGACACCAAGCACCAACGCTACACGGCATTCACCTTCGACGAGGACGGCATGGCCACGGAATACGAGCTTGAACCGCCGAGGCAGAAAGGACAAGGCGCATACCTGTGAGTTCGAAAAGACCAGAAGATCAAAGCAATGCAACCGGCACAAACCATGACGCGAATACTGCAGAAAAAGGAATGCTTATTGGCGGGATATATCCCGTTGGTTACAGCATGTCCGAATCCCCGACCATAGAGAAACTCGGCCGGATGTTCAGCGATTTCGATGAGTTCGTCCTGATGGTTTGGGTTTTCCTCCTTTTTCGACCAAGGATTCGATACGACGGGATATTCGCCATCGATATCTATCCAAAGGAAGTCATAGGCGATTTGGACAGTGTCGAAGACAGGCCATTGCCCGACTTGGACAATTGCGACAAAGTCATGCTGAGCCTGGACGACATACCGGAGCCGTTAAGAAATGAGCTTTCGGCTCTGGTGTGCCATGATATGGAGCGGTTCGAAGCAGATGGCACCTTGGCAGAACTGGCTAAGGAAATCCAGAAAGAAGACCTTGCAGATGAGTGAGATTGTTTTGGCATTTGCCGGCACGGGGAAGACGACCCTTGCAGCCAAAAGGCCCGACGATGTTTTCGATATGCAAATCGGGTCCTATAAGTTCCTGCATCCGCTCGATAGCTTGAATGCCGCAGAATCGGAACACGCAAAGGGCGCTCCAAGCGAAGTCCAACCAGAATGGCCCTGGAACTATATCGAAGCCCTGTATGCCGAAATGAAATGCGACAGGTATAGATACATACTCGCACCAACCATAATTTGGGCGGCATTCGCTTTCGAGCGCGGTTTGGCGGAAATGCCGTCAACCCCTTATACACTGGTGTACCCTTCGCTAGAATGCAAGGACGAATATCAGGAGCGCTATATCAGGCGCGGGAACAGCGACCGATTCTTGGACATATTCGTCAATGGCGGACAATGGGAAGGCTGGATTAGCGATTTCGAACACCTGAATCCTGCCCGTCGCATAATCCTTAAGCCAGGTCAGTATCTGCAAGACGTCCTTCGCCTTGATTAGACTCTCGAACCGTTTTCCTTTTTCCTATCTTTTCCTATTCATCAAGAGGAAGCAATGCGTCGCGTGCCAGATTGCGGCCTCGCTCAATACCTACCCTTGTAAGCACGCTTGGCTTCTTCGGTCCACTTGCGAACGAATTCTGTCTTGCCTTCCGTATAGGCATCACGGTCATGTTCGCGCTCGCGCCATAACGACAGCTTCAGCCGCTGGTAGTCTTCCGCTACGGCGGGGTGCCCGTTCAGATAGTCCCTGAAGTAAAGCTCGTCGTTGTCGCCGCAGTGGCGAAGATGCACATGGAAGACTTCTTCCGCAAACCCCTCCAACGTGTAGCCGTAGTTGAGAGATACGCGCGAGGGGCTTTCTGACATGCGAATGAATCCCTTGCGCTCAAGCCTTTCGGCCAGCACGTCCAAGCTCTGTTCCGTCCCAACCTCGACCAGAATGTCCACGATGTCCTTGGCCCAGATGCCTTTAATGGCGGTGCTTCCAATATGGCTTGCACGCACGTCGTCAGCGCCCGCCAGCAATTCATGCAGAAGCCGTTCCATGCTTTGATATCGTTGCGCCCATTCCGGCTTTGACGCCACCAACGAAATGGGAAACAACTCCCAGAGCTCCTGCAAGCTCATCGCCCGGAGCCTCGCTGCCTCGTCTATGCTTTTACGACTTGAGCGCATCAAACGGCCTATCGTATCCACTTTCTACGGTAATCAATCATAGCGCGACGAAAACCAGTACAACATACGCCACACCGTTGCAGCGAAAAGGCAATCTCTTTTAAGCACTTTGATTGTCGCAGCACAATTGTCAGACTTCGGGCACTCTGCGAACAGAAAATTGCGGAAATCGGTGCTTTTCGAGCGCATCATGCCACAATTCGAGAAGCCCTTCATGACATGCAGCGCCTCTACCTGGGGTTTCCTTAAGGGCGTTTCCCGATTGCGACAGATATCCGTTGCCGGCATTCCCAAAAAGCACCGATTTTCGCAATTTTCTGTCCACGGAACGCTTAAATCGTGCATTTTCTTGCAGTAGCCCGCTTATCGACGACGTCCATGCAAGATCGCCAGCGAGTCAGTGACGCGCAAAGGGTAAAAGTATTGGCTTCGCCCAACGACCGAGGCCTTGAATGCGAAGAGGCATGCCGGGGAAAGCGCGCTTGCCTCCGTGATGCCCCAGATTGGCGTGAAAGCATGAAAAGCACGCCTTCGTGCGGCTTCGATTGGCGTTAAAAGCTAAAGCGCTGGTTCAGTTTGGCTTTCTGATGCCTTAGATTCGCGTGAAAGCGCGACCGAGCGTACTTAGCTACGCGAGGAAGGAGCGCTTGGAGCGTGAAGATGAGGCACCAGAAAGCCAAACTGGCGGAGGAGTAGGGATTCGAACCCTAGATACCGGGAACGCCGGTATAACGGTTTTCGAGACCGCCGCCTTCGACCACTCAGCCACTCCTCCGAAGACTATGAACCGCCTGATTTGCGCGCGACCATGCGATCAAAAAGTGGCGGAGAGGCGGGGATTCGAACCCCGGATACCCTTTTGAGGCATACACGATTTCCAATCGTGCTCCTTCGGCCAGCTCGGACACCTCTCCGCGTCAAATGGCCGCATGCTACATCAAGCAGCGAATGAACAGTATAGCGCACATTCGCTGCTTGGCATATGAAGTTATTGCGTGCCTTCAGCCGAATCGACCGGGTTGGCCGCATCGGCTGCAGCCTCGTCGGCCACGGCGCCCTCGACCGCGCCAGCGGCAGCCGCATCGTCTGCGGCCGCAGCGGCATCGTCGCCAGCAGCCGCAGCGGCATCGGCGTCGCCGGCCGCCGCCTCGGCAGCCCCGGTGTCGGCCTCTTCCGCAGCGGTGCCGTTGATCAGCTCGTCAAGCGCTTTCTGAGTAATCTCGTCCGCTTCCTCCTGCGAATAGACGTCGCTCATGTCCACCTTGTAGGGAACGTTGTCGGGCATGGGGTTGACCACGACGTCGTTGGCGGGACGCATGCTGTCCAGCCAGTCGGTGTACTTCGTGTTGCCGTCCGTCTCGACGGTGTTCGTCTTGATCTCGGTGACGAACTCCTCGGGCATGTCGCTGGAGCTGGTGATGGTCTCGGGCGCCGTCCACACGTCGGTGAGCTCGATAATGTGGTAGCCGTACTTGGACTCGGTCACCTCGCTGATGTCGCCGACGTTCTCCAGCGTGCCGATGGCGTCGGTGTATTCGGTGACGAACGAGTTGGTCTTGTCCCAGCCCACGTCGCCGCCGTTTTCCTTGGTGGTGTCGTCGGTGGAGTACTCTGCCACGGCATCCTCGAAGGACATCTCGCCGTTCGTGATCTTCTCGCGCACCTCGTTGGCAAGCTCTTGGTCTTCCTTGCCGAACAGGATGTGCGACGTGCGCTTGGCCCCGGTGTAGGTGGCGGCGCTGTCCTGCAGCTCGGCGACCAGCGTGTCCTCGTCTTCGAGCGACGCCTCGACCTCGGCGTCGAACTGGTCCTGCAGCTTCTTCTCGAGGATGCTGAAGCGGAGCGCCTCCTTGTAGCCCTCGATGCCGTCCTGCCAGCCGGCCTCGTCGACGGCGTTCAGCCACGCCTCCTCGCTGGAGTACTGGCTGGACATCTTTTCCACGTAGGACTGGACCTCTTCGTCATCGGTGCTGACGCCCAGCTGCGCGGCGCACTGCTTCACAAGCTCCTGGTCGATCAGCGAGCCCAACATCTCGTAACGCAGGCTTTCTACAGTGTACTTGCGGTTCTCGAGGTATTCCTTCCACTTGTCTTCCTCGGTGTAGCTGTTGTTCAAGCGGAAGTTGTTGATGGCGCGGGTGACCTTGTCTTCTTCGATCTCGGTGCCGTTGACGGTGGCGGCGACGCCGCCCGTAAGGCCCGTATCCGAGGTGAGCTCGTCGGGGACGGCCTCCTCGCTGCTGCTGGAGCACCCGACGACGCCCGCTATGCAGCAGGCGGAAAGCGCGGTTGCGATTGCGAACTTGAAAATGCGGTTGGTTTTCATCAGTGCTACCTATCGATGCCGGTTCGGTTCAAACATCCGTATATTCTACACTCATAGCCCGGCGTGCACCGATTATTCACACCCGGCGGACATGCGGCGGCCGAACGACGCACACCCGACGGACATGCGGCATCCGAGATGCTAACAGGCGGCGGTTAGGCAGCGGCCGGGTGGCTGACAGACGGCGACCGGAAAGCTGACATACGGAGGTCGAGTGGCGAACAGGCGCCGGCCGGGTGGAGGTCGGGTGGCGAACAGGCGCCGACAGGACGGCGAATGCCCGGCGCACATGCGGCTGCCCGACAGATGCCACGCGGCATCCGGCCCGGCAGCAAGCACGGCGCACCGACTGCCTTTTACGGGGAATCGCACCCGTGTTTCGTTGCCGTTTGAAGGCGCGAACACTATCATGGTTACTTCGTCTCGTCACACATTCATATAAGGCAGGGAATCAATTGAAGCAGGAGAACATACGCAACGTCGCCATCATCGCCCACGTCGACCACGGCAAGACCACGCTTGTGGACCGCCTGTTGTGGGCGTCGCACGTGTTCCGCGACAACCAGCAGGTCGAGGAGCGCGTGCTCGACAGCAACGACCAGGAACGCGAGCGCGGCATCACCATCCTGTCGAAGAACATCGCCATCAAGTACAAGGGCGTCAAAATCAACGTCATCGACACGCCCGGCCATGCCGACTTCGGCGGCGAGGTCGAGCGCGTGCTCAACATGGCCGACGGCGCGCTTCTCATCGTCGACGCGTACGAAGGCCCCAAACCCCAGACCCGCTTCGTGCTGTCGCATGCGCTGCAGCGCGGGCTGCGCATCGTGGTGGTGGTGAACAAGATCGACCGCCCGAACGCCAACCCCGAGGAAGCCGTCGACAAGGTGTTCGACCTGATGGTCGAGCTGGGAGCAACCGACGAGCAGCTTGACTTCCCCGTGGTGTACGCCTCGGCGGTGAACGGCTACGCGCGCTTCGAGCCCGACGACGGCAACATGGACATGGTCCCCCTGCTCGACACCATACTCGAAGCCATCCCCGCTCCCGAGGTGGACGTGGACGGCCCCGTCGCGCTGCAGATATGCACCGTCGACCACTCAAGCTACGAGGGCCGCATCGGCGTCGGCCGCCTTAACAGCGGCAAGCTGCACGAGAAGGAGAACGTGCTGGTCGTGAAGCCCGACGGCGCGCAGAACAACGCGCAGATCAGAAAGCTGTACACCTTCGAGAACCTGGGCAAGATCGAAGAAACCGAGGCCGAGGCCGGCGATATCGTCGCAGTCATCGGCATCGAGGACGCCGACATCGGCGACATCCTCACCGACCCCGAAAACCCCGTGGAGATGGAGCCCATTTCCGTGGAAGAGCCCACCATGGCCGTCGTGTTCGAGGCGTCAACGTCGCCGCTCGTTGGCCGCGAGGGCGACATCGTGGGCGCGCGCCAGCTGAAGGAACGCCTGATGCGCGAGAAGGAAAGCAACATTTCGATGCGCATCAACGAGCTGGAAGACAAGTCGGGCATCGAGGTGGCAGGCCGCGGGGTTCTACACCTTTCCGTGCTGATGGAAACGATGCGCCGCGAGGGCTTCGAGTTCCAGGTGGGCAGGCCGCGCGTCGTGTACAAGACCTCCGACGACGGCCAGAAGCTGGAGCCCATCGAGGAGGCCACGGTGGACGTGCCCAACGAGTACTCCGGCAAGGCCATCGAGGTGATGGGCACCGCCGGCGGAATCATGGACGACATGGCGTCCGACGAGACCATGACGCACCTCACGTTCAGCATACCCACGCGGGGCACCATGGGTCTGAAGACGCGCCTTCTGAACGCTACCCACGGCGAGGCCATGCTGTTCCATCACTTCAAGGAATACGGGCCCTTCTCGGGCGAGATGGCCGGCCGCAAGAATGGCGGAATGATAGCCATGTCCACCGGCAAGGCCGTGGCTTACGCGCTCGACACGCTGCAGGAGCGCGGGCGCCTGTTCGTCGGCCCGGGCGACGAGTGCTACGAGGGAATGATCGTGGGCGAGTCGGCCAAGGAAGGCGACATGGTGGTGAACGTCGAGAAGTCGAAGAACCTGGGCAACCAGCGCTCGTCCGGCGCCGACAAGGCCATCCAGCTGACGCCTCCCATCACGTTCACCTTGGAAGAGGCTCTGGAATACATCCAGGACGACGAGCTTGTTGAGATAACGCCCGAGTCCATACGCCTGCGCAAGCGTCTGCTTTCCGCCACCGACCGCAAAAAGGCCGCGAAGAAGTAGCCTGGGCGGAGCGAGGCTTCATGCCGAAATCCGATTCGCACATAGACTCGTTCGTCCTGAAGATCGTCGCCATCGTGGGGATGACGGCGAACCACGTCGCACACGCCATGGGGCCGCTAATGCCATGGCCGGTCACGCTGGTGCTGTACAGCTTCGGCGGCGTCACCTATCCAGTGATGGCGTACCTGCTCGTGATAGGCTACATGCACACGTCCAACGTGAAGCGCTACGCGTCGCGGCTGTTCCTGTTCGCGCTGGCCTCGCAAATTCCGTTCACGCTATGCCTGGGCTGGGGATCGCTTCCGATTCCACGGCTGAACGTGCTGTTCACCCTGCTTATCGGGTTGGGGCTGCTATGGGCCTGGGACAACGTGGCGTTGCGCGACTTCGGCCGGGGATGCCTTGACGGCGCTCGGCTCGAAGGCGGAAAGGTCGTCTCGTCCGGGTCCCCAAGCGCGCCAGGCATCGCGCTGTTCGTGCTGATCCTTGCGGCAGGAGTCGCAGCCAGCTACCTCTGCGACTGGTCGATCTCGGGCCCAATGCTCGTCATCCTGTTCCACCTGCTTCGCGGCAAGGGAAGCTGGGGGGTCGTCATAACGATGGCGTTCCTCTACCTGTACGTGCTGGTTCCCAACGGCATGAACCTCGTCGACCAGATCCCCCGCGGCATGGCCTCGGCGCAGAACGCGATCGACCAGAACCTGCAGCACAACATCGACATGCTCTACATCACGGGCGTGCCCATCCATCTGTACAACGTGCTGCTGCAGACCTTGGCGAACATCGGCTACGCCGTCGTGGGCTTCACCATCGCGACCGTTCTCATATGCCGCTACAACGGCCGGCGCGGCCTGCCCATGAAGTGGTTCTTCTACGCCTACTACCCTCTTCACCTGCTTGCCATCTGGGCGGTCAGCGAAGTGTTAACCACGCTTTAACGGACGTTGCTTTAAGATAGGGCATGGCGCCGACGCGGCGCCGCAGGCGAAACCAAGGAGAACCCAGTGCCACATTCGGCCCATTTGGAATTCGACACTTCGCACGACAGGGTGGCCAGCCGCGTGAGGCGGCTGCGCTCGTCGCCGGTGCGCGACCTGTTCTCGGCGGCCACGCGCCCCGACGTCATCTCGCTGTCGGGCGGCATGCCCGACGTGTCGCTTATCCCCGCCGACGCCGTGCGCCAGGCGGTCGACGCCGTCCTCGACGACGACGCCCTGCGGGCGGTGGCGCTGCAGTACGGCTCGACCGAGGGCACGGCCGGCCTGAAGGAGGTCGTCTGCTCGCTCATGCGCGACATCGGCGTGCGTTGCAGCCCAGACCAGGTGTTCCTCACATCGGGCTCGCAGCAGGCCATGACGCTCATAGGCAAGGCGTTCTTGGACCCGGGCGACATCATCATCACCGAAGGGCCCACCTACCTCACCGCGCTTTCGGCCTTCACCGCCTACGAGCCCGAGATAATCGCCATCCCCTTCGACGACGAAGGCATGCGCGTCGACCTGCTGGAGGAGACGCTCAAGCAGCTGGGCAAGGGCAACCCGCGCCTCAAGTTCATATACACCATCCCCAATTTCCAGAACCCCGGCGGCGTCACCATGTCCGACGCGCGCCGGCGCCGCCTGATCGAACTGGTCGACGAGTACAAGGTCATGCTCATCGAGGACGACCCCTACGGGCGCCTGCGCTACGAAGGAGGCCATCAGGTCCCGCTAAAGGCGATGGACCCGCGCGTGGTGTACCTGGGCACCATCTCGAAGATCGTGGCGCCCGGACTCCGCGTCGGATGGATCGTGGCGCCCCATCACGTGATCGCGAAGATAAACCTCGTGCGACAGGGGGAAGACCTCTGCGGAAGTTCCTTCGACCAAGCGGTCGTGGAACACTACTTCACGGACACCAACTGGCAGAAGGTGCTGCAAGGGTTCATCCAGGTTTATGGGGAACGCCGCCAGGCCATGCTCGACGCGCTGGAGGAATTCTTCCCCGAAGAGGCCACGTGGACGCATCCCGAAGGCGGGTTCTTCGTGTGGGTGACGCTGCCCGAATACGTCGACACGGGATCGATGCTGCCCGAGGCGCTGGAGGCCGGCGTCACCTACGTGCCCGGCGACTCGTTCTTCCCCGACGGGAAGGCAGGCAAGAACTGCATGCGCATAAACTTCAGCTACGAATCGCCCGAGAACATCCGCGAGGCGATCCGCAGGCTGGCGGAAGTGATCGAGGAGAAGCTGGAGCTTTACCGCGTGTTCATAGACGCAGGGGCCATCAAGCCCGACGAGGCGCCGCGGCTCGAGCACCCGAAGGGGCGCCGCGGCGAGCAGGGGGACGAATAGCCGGGCGTTTGGCGTGCGTCGAACGTGCCATTGGAGCACACCGACACAGGTGAGGCTCGCCTCACAGGAAGACAAGGAGAGGAAATGGGTCTGAAGGTTGCCGTCCTGATGGGCGGGTCGTCGTTCGAACGCGAATTCTCGCTGGAAAGCGGCAAGCGCGTGTGCGAAGCGCTGGAAGAGGCCGGACACAAGGTAGTGCCGCTGGACACCAACCTGGAACTGGTTCCCACGCTGCGCAGCGAGAAGCCCGACGTGGTGTACAGCGCGCTGCACGGCAAGCACGGCGAGGACGGCACGATCCAAAGCCTGCTGGAGTTCCTGGGCATCCCGTTCGTCGGCTCTCCCGCCAGCGTGTGCCACCGCTCCTACAACAAGGACGCGTTGCATTCCAGCCTGGCGAAGTACCGCGACCTCACCGGCGAGGACGGCATCGCCTCGTGGCCGCAGGGCGTCTTCCTGTCGCGCGACGCCTTCAAGGAGATGGGCGCCGCCACCGCGCTCGACCTGGTAGCCGAGCGCGTCGCCGGCGGATACCCCGTCGCCGTGAAGCCGGCGCACGGAGGAAGCGCGCTGGGCGTGCACAAGGTGGAATCGGAAGACCAGCTAGGGGAAGCCATCCTGGACGCGCTTTCCTACGACGACGCCGTGAACATCGAGCAGTGGATCGAAGGCGTCGAACTTTCCGTGTCGATCCTTGGAACCGGCTGGGACGCGCACGCGCTTCCGCCCGTGGAGATAGTCCCGCAGGGGCAGTTCTTCGACGCCGCTGCGCGCCTCGATTCCGAATTGGTTGAATTCCGCTGCCCGCCGCGCCCCGAATCCCTTTCCGACGACCCGGTGCAGGCCGAGGGCATCCGCGCCGAGATAGAGCGCGCGGCGCTCGAGGTGTACCGCGCCTACAGCGTGCGCGACCTGGGCCGCATCGACATGATATGGGACGGCGCGCAGGCAAAGTGCTTCGAGATCGACGTGTCCCCCGGAATGACCTACCATTCGCTGTTCCCGCTGTCGTGCGAGACGGCCGGCCTTTCCATGTCGGCCGTGCTCGACGAGCTGGTGCAGGTGGCCGCCGGCCGCGCCGCCTTCGAACTATAGGCGGCGCATGCCGGAGTCAAGGGGACGGTTCTGTTGACTCCGCGGCTGCCTCTACATCTCGTCTCAGTTTTCTCGTGAGTCAACAGAACCGTCCCCTTGACTCACATGCCTTCTATATGAAGTTGATGGCGATCGCAATGGCCAGAAGAGCCACTCCCAGGGCCAGCACTCCCCAGTCGGCTCCCGTCATGGGGTACTGCTTGTAGCCGCTCTCGCGCGTGCGAAGGTTGAACCCACGCACCTCCGCCGCGATGGCCGAACTGTTCGTCTTGCGCACCGAGCTAACCAGAAGCGGCACGCACAGCGGCACCATCAGGCGCACCTTCCTGACCAGGCCGCCCTGGTCAAACTCCACGCCGCGGGCGGTCTGGGCCTCCATTATCCCCTTCATGTCGTTCATGAACACGGGAATGAAGTGCACCGTTGACGCGAACGTGAACGCGTACTTGTAAGGCACGTGCAGAACCTTCACGAACGAGTTCGACATGTCGGTCATCTTCGTCACGTAGAACGTGAGGAACAGCGGGATGGCCGCTGCTTCCAGGCGCACCACGGTGGTGACGGCCGCAAGCACCGACCCCGTGCCGATGTAGCCCCATGGAAGCTGCACCAGCAGGTCGCCCTTCGGCGTGGTCAACAGAAGCAGCACCGCCAGCACCATCGAGAACACGAGCACTGTCTTCATCAGCCCGGCGGTCTGGCGCATCATCGAGCACGACGCCGCCATGGCCACCCCGAAAGCCAGCATCATGCAAAGGAACACCAGGTTGCCGGTGCAGAAGCACGCGATGGCGAAGACGATCGCGAACACCACCTTCGTGACCGGGTTCAGCCTGTGAAGGAAGGAATCCCCCGGCACGTATTCCAGAAATCCGTTCATCTAGCAAACCTCCTCTTCCCCGAGGCTGAACGCGCCCTCGCCGTCAGCCATCTCCTCGACGGCCGCCTGCATCTCGTCGAGCGTGTTTGCCTCGGCGATCCGGGTCGCAGCAAGGCGCGGTTCCATCATCGGGAGCGCCATCGATACGTCCACCACCTGCGGCGGAACCAGGTCGGCCTCGGCAAGCGTCTGCCGGTTGCGAAGCACCTCGAACGTGGGGCCTTGGTCCACCACGCGCCCGTCGGTCATCACCACCACGCGCTCGGCGAAGTCGGCCACCACCTCCATGTCGTGGCACACCATCACCACCGTGGTGCCCTGCAGGTGCAGGTTCGCGATGACGTCCATCACCTTCATGCATTCGCGGAAGTCGAGCCCGGTGGTGGGCTCGTCGAGCACCACCACCGGGGGCTCAAGCACCACGATGGAGGCCAGCGCCAGAAGCTGGCGAGTGCCGCGGTTCAGCAGGAAAGGGTCGGCGTCGCCGTCGAAGTGGAACTCCTCGGCGATCGCGTCCACCCTGCGTTCGGCCTCTTCGTCCAGGCGCCCGAGCGCGCGGAAGCCGAACAGAAGCTCTTCGCGGACGGTGTTCGAGCAGATCTGCCTGTCGGGGTTCTGGAAAAGGAAGCCCACACTGCGTGCCAGCTCGCTCGTCTTCAGCTGGGTGGTGGGCACGCCATCGATCAGCACCTCGCCGCGGTCGGGCTTCAGCAGCCCGTTCATCAGCCGCATGGCCGTCGACTTCCCGGCGCCGTTCGTTCCCACGAACGCCACGAAATCGCCGTCGTTTATGGTCAGGTCGATTCCCTTCAGGATCGGGGTCTCGGCATCGTAGGACGCGTGCACGTCGCGGAACTCTATCATGCGACCACCTCGCAGATCGCCCGGCACGCCGAGGCCACGTCGGTGCACACCGGCCCCGCGTACAGGCCCTTGGCTGCAAGCCTGTTCATCAGCGTGGTGGCACGCGGACAGTTCACGCCGATCTGAAGCAGCTCTTCGGAATGCGACAGCACCTCGGCGGGCGCGTCGGCGAACCGGATGCGGCCGCCGTCCACAACTACCAGCATGTCGGCGAATTCCGCCAGAAGCGCGATCTTCTGTTCCACCACCACGACGGTGGTGCCGTGGTCCTTCGCGTAGCGCGCCAACAGAGTGAACACGTTGCGCGAGCTGGCGGGGTCGAGTTCGGCCGTGGGCTCGTCAAGCACCAGCACCGACGGCCGAAGCGCCAGGATGGACGCGATGGCCACCTTCTGCTTCTGGCCGCCCGAAAGGCTGGCGATGAGCCGGTTGCGCAAATCGCCGATGCCCATGGCATCCAGCGCCTCCCGAACGCGGCCTTCGATCTGGTCGTGAGGCACGCCGTAGTTTTCCAGCCCGTACAGCATCTCGTCTTCCACCACCGACGACACGAACTGCGAGTCGATGTCCTGACAGACGCTCCCGACGATCTGCGACAGGTCGGTCAGCGTGGTCTCGCAGGTGTCGCGGCCGTCGATGCGCACCGCGCCGTAGAAGTCGCCGGGGTAGCAATGGGGCACGATGCCGTTCATGGCATAGGTCAGCGTCGACTTCCCCGACCCCGCTGCCCCGATGATGCCGACGAACGCGCCCGACTCGATCGTGAGGCTCACATCTTCCACGACCGGCGAGTCGCCCTCGCGGTACTGGAACGTCAGGTCTTCGATTTCGATCATGACGTTGCTCCTGTTCTCGTCGAAACCAACCGCCAGCCGTTAGCGCTTGAGCACCTTGCGAAGCAGCGGCGTGAGGATCTGCACGAG
>CBCTKQ010000012.1:0-19167 GCA_965147515.1 uncultured Eggerthellaceae bacterium
AGCATCCCAGCCTTCCCCGCAAGCGGTTTCAACAGGCGACGGACAGCCCGGTGCGCCGCAACAGGCGGAGAACGTGCTGGCCGAACAACCTCTTCCGAAGGCTCCAACCGCTCCTTCCCATGCCGCGATGACCGGCGCCTTCAGGTCGCTCACCTTCCAGAACTTCGTCATCGGCGAATCCAACAGGATGGCCTATTCGATGGCAGTGCAGGTCGCGGAAAGCCCCGGCCAGAGCGCGTTGAACCCGCTTTTCATCTACGGGAAGAGCGGCCTGGGGAAGACGCACCTGATGCGCGCCATCCAGAACTACGTGAACGAGACGCAGCCCGAGCTCGTCACCGTGTACGCCGACTCCGAGGAAATCGTCAGCAAGTACACGGAAGCCAGCATGACCAACGAAATAGATAAGTCCAGCTACAACAACTTCAAGGCGCTGTACGAAGTGGCCGACGTCCTGCTGATCGACGACATACAGTTCCTGCAGGGCAAGACGGGCACCTTGAACATAGTGTTCCAGATCCTCAACAAGCTGATGAACCAGGGAAAGCAGATCGTGCTCTCGGCCGACCGCGCGCCCAAGAACATCGACATCGAGGAAAGGTACAACTCGAGGTTCATGCAGGGCGGCACCATCGACATCCAGCCGCCCGAGATAGAGACGAAGCTCGCCATCGTGAAGAGCTTCATAAACGAGTACAAAATGACGCAGGGGGACATGGGGTTCTCTCTTCCCGAAGACGTGCAGATGTACGTCGCCGAGAACTCCGGTTCCAACATCCGCGAGCTGAAAGGCGCCATAAACCGCCTGATCTTCAGCAGGAACGCCGACAACCACGAAATAACCGTCCCGGAGGCCGCGACCATGCTGGAGAACCACTTCTCGCACGGCATGTCGCGCAACGTGACAATCGAGGACGTGCAGAAGGAAGTCGAGAGCTACTACAAGGTGAAGCATTCGGAGATGGTCGGTCCGTCGCGGGCGCGCGAGATAATGTTCCCAAGGCAGGTCGCCATGTACCTGTGCCGTGTCCTGCTCGATCGGCCCTACGAGGAGGTCGGGAAGAAGTTCGACCGCGACCACACCACGGTTATGCACTCCGTCAAGAAGATAGAGAAGCTTCTCCTAAACGACAGGAACGTGCAGGAAGAGGTAGAAATCCTGCGCAAGGCGATCAACAACCTTTAAACCTCGTTTCTCCCGGTTGTCCCCCAACCCATCGCCCCGTCAACAAACCTGGTTGAAACCAGGTTCCTAAGCTATTGAAAACCCACCCTTTTATCAAGAGCCGTTGTTGAAGAAGAAATCCACCGTTCCCCGCGGTGCAAACCACATACAACTTTTCATCAAGCAACGCCCTTGGAAAAACACGAGCGTTGCTTGCATGTCTTTCCCTTTTCAACCATTCCACCGAAATTATTGATATTGTTGTCTATCTAAAACCTATTGCTCGCCTGACGGTTTCAAGAACCGGTTCTTTCATTCACCCAAACATCGGCAGGATAAAAAATCCTAGCCTTTCCCTGCGAATAGCTATATAATTTCGAGGTTACTCTGTTTGCACGGACGAAGGATTGTTCAAATGAAGAGGACCTATCAACCCAACAAGCGCAAGCGCGCCATGTGCCATGGCTTCCGTTCCCGTATGGCCACGAAGGGCGGCCGTGCGGTGCTTTCCAGAAGGCGTTCGAAGGGACGCAAGCGTCTCTGCGTCTAAAGGCACCGATGTTGGATACCATCAAGTCCAACGCCGAAATCTCGCGCATCTTTTCGTCCAAAAGGCGATTCTCTAACCAGTTCGCAACCTTCGTTGTCGACGAAAGGTTAGAAAAGGGCCCGGAAGGCGGAAGCTTGGAAGAACACGACCCTTGCGGTCGTGTTGCTTTTATTGCAGGGAAAAAGTTGGGAAACGCCGTCTGGAGGAATGCCGCAAAGAGGCGGATGAGGGAGATATATCGGGCCAATTCTTCGCTTGTGGCGGGCAAGGACTTACTTTTTATCGCCAGAAGGCCCATCATGGACGCATCTTATAGTAAAGTTCTAGATACTTGCGAGCAGACTATGAAGAGAATCTCTCATGAAAAAGGTTAAGGCTGGCCTTCTTGCCGCGCTTGGAGGGTTAAAGAAGGTCCCATCCCTCGTCGCGGTTGGCTTGATCACCTTCTACAGGTGGGTTATTTCTCCTCTTACCCCGTCTAGCTGCAGGTTTTATCCGACCTGTTCGGAATACGGGTTGGAAGCGTTCAGGAGGTTCGGCTTCTTCAAGGGCCTGCTTCTGACCGCGAAGAGGATCTCAAGGTGTCGGCCTGGAGGGCCGTACGGATACGATCCTGTCCCTGAAAAAGGGGCCGACGCGAAGTAGACCGCTTCGGGTCTTGGCATATCGAAGGGGAAAGCAAGATATGTGGGAAATCATTCTTCAAGGCGTTTTCGAGGTCATTAACTTCTTCTATGGCTTCTGCCGCGACTGGGGCATGGCAATCATCATCGTCACCATCATATTCCGAATACTGGTGGCGCCGCTGATGCACAAGCAGGCGAAGTCCAACTTCCAGATGCAGAAGATACAGCCTCAGATACAGAAGATCCAGGAAAAGTATGGCAACGACCAGGTCCGTATGAACCAGGAGATGCAGAAGCTTTACGCCGAGGCGAAGTTCAACCCGTTGATGGGCTGCCTTCCCATGCTTCTGCAGATGCCTATATTCATAGCACTCTTCCAAGTGCTCCGTAACATCCAGAACTACACCTCGTCCGATGCGCCCCTCACCTTCTACGGGATCATCCCCAACCTGACCCAGACTCCTTCTGGCGCGCTCGGGGAAGGTTTCCTCGCGTTTCTGCCCTACCTGGTCCTGATGATCATCTTCGCGGGCGCAACCTTCCTTCCGATGATGATCCAGCAGATGAAGAACAAGGAAAACAAGCAGCGCAACCAGACCCTGATCATGGGTATAGTCATGACCCTCTTCATGCTCTGGATCTCGTGGGGCTCTCCTGCAGGCGTTCTTCTTTTCTGGGGCGCTTCGTCCCTCATCGGAATCGGGCAGAACCAGTTCACCCTGCACAGGTGCCGCAGGCAGGATGAGGAGGCGGAGGCCGCCAAAGCCCTCGAAGCGCAGCCTGTCGAGGTAGACGTCGTGAGGAAGACCAAGAAGAAGCGCCCGTCCAAGAAGCATTAGATTCGATGGTTCCGGCATTCGCCGGCCTAGTTGAAAGGGAAACTAATGTTCGATAACAACGACGAGAACGAGCTCATTGAAGAAGTAGTGGAACATGAGGCCGAGCAGGACATCGTGAGCGACGCCGAGGACGCCACTTACGATGACGAGGCCGAGACGGCCGGGTTGGAGGAAGCCCCACTTTCCTATTCCGAGCCTTCGGCTGACGAAGGAGGCGGGTCGACGCCCGACGACGTCGACATAGACGAGATAGCGGACACCGCCATAGAGGTCCTGCAGACCATCCTCAAGCCGTTCAACATCGGGGACATAACAATAGACGAATACGACGGAGACGAAGGCGAGCTGATCCTCGATATAACAGGCGACGACTTGGCCGTGTTGATAGGTCGCCATGGAAGAACCCTCGACTCTATCCAATTCCTTGTGAGCGCGATAGTCAGAAGGAAGATGGGATACAGGTATCCAGTGGTCGTCGACGTCGAAGGATACAAGAGCAGGCAGCGCCAGAAGATAGAGTCGATAGCGAAGTCCGCAGCAAATCGCGCCGCATCCCAAGGAAGGGACGTGTCGATGAGGCCTATGACTCCCTACGAGCGCAGGATAGTGCACATTGCTCTAAGGGACGATTCGAGGGTAGAAACGGAATCTGAAGGCGAAGGTTCCGACCGACATGTAGTTGTTAAACCAAGGTAGATACACAATATATTGTGTTTAAGCGTGTCATTAGAATACATCTAATGACACGCTTTATTCTATATTTGGATTGATTTATTTTATATAAGGGCGTTTCTGGGCCATTCCAGGCCTTCGAGGAAGTTTTACTTCAGGTTCCTTATATTTCTCGAACACGTAGACCACCCTGTAGGTTTCCTGGTCGCTTAAGTAATAAGATCTTTCCTTGACCTTCCTTAAACCGAGTTTATTCTCGAGTTGGATGTTGTCGAACTCGTTTTCTTCCTTGGACTTCAAGGCAATAAGAACTCCTCCTTGTTTCAGGAGAGGGGATGCAAGTTCCATAAGGGATGGGAGCGAAGTCAAAGCGCGCGCCGTGATAACGGAGAACGCTTCCGGTTGTTCCAAGGCAAGTTCCTCTGCTCTTAAACTACATGTCTTGATTAGACCGTCGAGTTTCATTTCCTTCAGGATATCGTCCACTGTGGTCATCTTCTTCTTGACTGAATCAACAAGTAGAGCCTTCCTATTGAATGCAAGAGCTAAAGGAACCCCTGGGAATCCTCCTCCAGATCCCAAATCAGCATACATACCATCTGGAGCTTCACGGAATTCTTCACACACTGCCAAAGAATCTTCCAAATGAAGTAGTATTGCTTGCTGAACATCTGTTACTCTAGTCAAGTTGATAGATTCGTTTGCTTTCAATACCTTGTTTAGGTATGTTTTCATTTCCTCTGTAATAGAGAATTCGTTTCTCTTGCTCATATTCGCGCATCCTTTTGGTATCAATGTTTCACGTGAAACATTCTGTATACGTTGAAGTGTTCATCCATGTGTTAGGAGGATTGATGAGTAAGGACTTCAACAAAGAACAATCAATCAACGTATCTTCCGATGATAACCAAGATACATCATTCAATACAAGCGATCAGGTTCCAATAGAAGACATCGACCTGGAATCAAGCAGAGTTATTGTAAGAGAAGTTTCTCCACAGGTGGAAAATACCTCTTCTGTGAAGGAAATAAAGAACTATTCGGAAAAGAAGCCGGTGAATCACGTGATTGGACAGACAAGAATAATCGCAATAATCAATCAGAAAGGCGGAGTCGGGAAATCTACGACCGCAATTAATCTTGCTGCTGCACTAGGAAGCCTAGGAAAGCAAGTCTTGTTGGTCGATTTGGACCCACAAGGGAATTCAACAAGTGGTTTAGGGGTCGAGAAGGCTCTTATAGCCACTTGTGTATATGACGTGCTTCTTTCTGATGTCCCAATCAAAGAAGCGATTATTCCTGACGTTTGCAAAGATTTGGACCTTGTTCCAGCAACGATCAATCTTGCCGGGGCTGAAGTCGAGCTAGTTACCGAGATGGCTAGAGAGAATCGACTCAAGGACGCAGTAGGTTCTTTAAGAGGAATGTATGATTACATTCTTATAGATTGCCCTCCTTCGCTTGGTTTATTGACAGTAAATGCATTGGTTGCAGCAGATAAGCTGCTTATTCCTATCCAATGCGAATTCTATGCACTGGAAGGTGTGACAAAACTACTTGAATCAATGAAACGTGTCAAAACACGACTGAATCCAAAATTGGATATCTTTGGCGTGTTGATGACAATGTATGATGGTAGGACTACTTTATCGAAACAAGTGGTTGAAGAAGTGAAGAACTATTTCGGGAAGACTGTCTTTGACACGCCAATTCCCAGGTCAGTTAAAATTTCTGAAGCCCCAAGTTTTGGAATGCCTATTACTGAATACGATCCTCTTGGAAAAGGTTCTATTGCCTATATGGAGCTTGCAAAGGAAGTGATCAATCGTGGCTAAGCAATCTCGTAGCGGTCTTGGACGTGGATTGAATTCTCTATTAGGAGGACCTTCTGAAGCTGCTCCGGCAACAGGAAGAACTACCGAACGGGATAGAATCGTTTATGACGAAAGAGAAGACGTTGTATACGAGGGCAATATCAAATCACAAATAGTGGACAATGCAGATCCAGGTACAACAGGAAGGTTTGGGGCTGTAGGAAACCCTAGAGTGAATGTTTCATGTGAAACATCAGAACAGCCTTCCGGGCAGTTTCCGGTGATTAACCAAGCACCTGTACAGGAAAACATAGTTGTCGAAGAGGTTGAAGACGAGCCTCTTGCTGGGAATATGATATATGACGTCGAAATCGATAAAGTCATCCCCAACCCAGACCAGCCGCGTACAAACTTCGACGAAGAAGATTTGAAAGAGCTTTCCAACTCGATCAAACGAGAAGGCTTGATACAACCGATACTCGCCAGGGAAACAGAAGACGGTAAGTTTCAAATCATTGCTGGCGAACGCAGATGGCAAGCCAGCAAGAAGGCTGGACTGAAGACAGTTCCCGTCCAGGTCAAGAACGTTGACGACGAGAAGGCCCTAGAGCTTGCCCTGATAGAAAACATTCAACGCACCGACTTGAATCCAATCGAAGAGGCCTATGCATACAAGCGTCTTATGGAACGCAACAAGATGACCCAGGCTGACATCGCACAGGCAGTCTCAAAAGGACGTTCTACTATTGCAAATGCGTTGCGTTTGCTTGAACTTCCCGAAGAGGCTCAAAAGCTGCTCTTCGAGGACCAAATCACGGCAGGTCATGCGCGTGCAATCCTTTCGGTTCCTTCCAAGGAAGGAAGGCTTACCCTTACCCAGAAGCTTTTGGACAACAAGTTGAGCGTTCGTGAAACTGAGCAGCTTGCAAGGTTGATGTCCAACAAGCCTGAAAAAGGGGCGAAGAGAGAGCCGGTTCCCGCCGTTTACAAGTCTGTCGCCCGCGCATTGAAGAACTCTCTTGGGACACCGGTCAAGGTCAAGTCTTCGAAGGGCAAGAACAAGATAGAGATCGAATTCACGGACGAACAGGACCTCGAAAGGCTGTTCAATCTTATAAACCCTGAATAATGTGTATATAGAGTAACTTAAACACAATATATTGTGGTTAATGTAAAAGAAGCCGGTTAAACCGGCTTCTTTTATTGCGTTGATATAGCTTTCAGCTGGCCGCAAGCTCCTGCTATATCCGACCCTTTGGACTTCCTCACGCTGCAAGGTATCCCCTTGTTTTCGAGAGAAACTTTCCATTTGTTGACGGTTGCCGGGGTTGAGGGCCTGAAGGGAGTCCCTTTCACTTCATTGAACGGAAGCAGGTTGACGTGCGCGTTCAATCCCTCGCAAAAGCCCTCCAGCTTCCGAAGGTCGGCGTCCGAGTCGTTGACGCCTTCAAGGAGCATGTATTCGAGAGTGATCCTGCGTCCTTTTTCGTTGCAGTAATTCTCGAGCGTGGAATGCAGCTTCTTCAAGTTTTCCCCGCTTAAGCGCGGCATTATGTCATTCCTGGTGTCTTGGTCGGCCGAATGCAAGGACACGGCGAGCCTGAATTGCTCAGGTTCGCTGCCCAGGCGCCTGATTCCGTCGCACAAACCCGACGTGGACACCGTTATATGACGCGCTCCGATGGTCAATCCGGCGTCGGAATTCATCCTGCGCATGGCTTCCATGGTTGCCTCGTAGTTCTGGAAGGGTTCCCCCTGGCCCATGATGACGACGTTCGCCACCCTGGTCCCGAAGTCGTTGCCTACCGCGACCACCTGGGCCACTATCTCGTCGGCGCTCAGGTTGCGGACGAGGCCTTGCTGCCCAGTTGCGCAAAATGCGCACTTCATAGCGCACCCCACCTGCGTGGAGCAGCAGACAGTCAACCTGGGCAAACGGCCTTCATCCTTGTTGTCCTGCCCTGTGTCGTCAGCGTTGTCGGCCCGGTTCGGGGCAGCGTCGCCCGAAAAATGCCCATCAACTATGCCGACGCACTCGACGACGGAGCCATCGTCCAGTTCGAGCAGGTACTTCCTCGTGCCATCTGACGACTCGTGGACCTCCACGACGGACGTCTTTCCAAGGGGGAATTCAGACATAAGGTGCTCTCGGAGGTCCGTGGGGAGGTTCGTCATGTCGTCGTACGACGTCGCGTTGTGGGCATGAAGCCACTCATGGAGCTGCCTGGCGCGGAACTTCGGTTGTCCGAGTTCGGACATCAGCCCTTCCAGCTGCTCGAGCGTGTAGGACCTGATCGATCCGGTTTCGTTTCTCATCTGGTTTCCTTAGGACAGAAGCCGTGTCTTCTGATGAATTATAAAGGGCACCGCAGGGGATGTTCGCTGCTTGCTATACTGGACAAGTCTTGACAGACGGCTTTTCAGCCATGACGAAAGCAGACAAATGTTCGATAGAATTCCAGTCACTCATGATCCTAAAAACACGAAGATTGCCCTTCTTGCAGGCGGTTCAAGCGGCGAAAGGCCCATATCTTTGAAGTCGGCCGACGGCTCCAAAGAGGCCCTGGCCGAGGCAGGGTACGAAGTCGTGCAGTTCGATCCGGCCGAGCCAGACGACCTGAAGGCCCTCATCGACGGCGATTTCGACGTCGCCTTCCTGGCCTTGCATGGCAAGGGTGGAGAAGACGGCGCTATCCAGGGCTTCCTTCAGACCATTGGGCTTCCCTACACGTGTTCTGGAATATGGGGAAGCGCGGTGAGCATCGACAAGACTAAGGCCAAGGTGTTCTACCGAGAGTACGACATCCCCACACCTGCAGGGATCACGGTCTTACGCGGCGACGACTACGACGCGGCGGGCATCGTCTCGGAACTGGGCAACAAGGTGGTAGTCAAGGCTGCCACGGAGGGAAGTTCCATCGGCGTCTACATCGTCGAAGGAGCCGATGCGCTCGATGATGCCCTGAAGGAGGCGTTGCAGATAGACACCAAGGCGCTGGTCGAGCAGTACGTGGCAGGCACCGAGCTGACCTGCGTCGTGATGGGGTCGGGGGAAGGCGCCCAGGCGCTTCCTGTCATCGAGATCATCCCCCAGAACGAGTCCTACGACTTCGAATCGAAGTACGCTCCCGGCGGGTCCAAGCACGTGTGCCCGGCGCGCATCGACGCAGACGCCACGGAAGGGGTGCAGAAGTATGCCGTGCGTGCCCACAACGCATTGGGGTGCGAAGGGGTTACCCGCACGGACTTCCTCTTGGAGGCCAACGGCGACATGTGGGCGCTCGAGACGAACACGGTGCCCGGGATGACGGCCACGTCGCTGCTTCCCGACGCCGCCCGCGCCGTGGGGGTCAGCTTCCCCGAACTGACCACGATGATGGTGCAGATGGCCTTGGATTCGCGTAAGTAAGAAGCTCTTGTTCCATCAAAAGATGGTGGAAAACTTCAAAGGTGACCATTTGAATCATTGTTGAAAAGTTAATTCAGCACACGAGAAGCAATTGATTCAAACATGCCTCTATGGTAAAATGCAGGTGCCGGCGGAGCCCGGATGGGTGAAAAAAGGCGGGCGACGCAGGTATTATCGATAGGGCTAAGGGCGTTTGCAGGCGTCCTTAGCCTTCTCTCCCTTCGTCATCCGTTGTCGCTTATATTCCTTCCTGGCGTCGAGTATGAACTCTGCCACCGTTGCAATGGCGGCTAAGGCCATCAGGATTTCATAGCACAAGTGCAACATAGGCGACCACCTCCTTTCGAAAGGAAGCGCCGCCCGCGATCGGACTTCGCCGGCAATCCAAGAGTAACCACGTCGTTCGAAACCTCGGTTACAGACAGCCGTTTCGCAACCTGTCAAGGTTCTTAAACGAACCTTTCAGATTGCTTGTAACGGACGATCGCTGACTTAAACGCGTACGTACATGGAACCAGGCAAACCTATGCCTTAGAACGCAAATGGTTGCGCCGAAAGCGATCCCCCGTCCTAGCTAAGACGGCATCCTTCGTTCTGGACGCTTCGTGCTTACGCGCTACAATTGAACGATGCAGAAATACTTCGGGAAATACGCCGACTTCCAGACCGCGTCCAAGGCCGATGCCGGGCTGTTGTTGGGCGCCGACATCGCCGTCGGCGACGTGTGCGACATCGAGATCGACCTCGAAGACGGCGTCCATAAGGCGTGGATAACCAACAAGGCCGGCGAGCGAGTGGCCTTCTTCGACGCCAAGTTCTCGCGTAAGCTCAGCCTGATTGCCGCCGACGGCCTCATCGAGAAGGCGATCCTCTCGTTCGTGGCGTTCACAGACCATCCGGACGAAGGCCACTACTGGGGGCAGGCCGCAGTCATCTGCTACGGCGCGCCCTACGCCCAGGAGTTCGACAGGTTCGTGGACGGCGTGGCGGCCAAGATAGGCTCGGACGTGCGCCCGCGCATCGACTTCGACGCCGAAGCCGTGGACAAGGTCATCGACTCCGGCGGATCGTGGATGCCCACCCAAAACGTCGCGCTTCCCGACATGCAGAAGGGCGCGGCCATAATCAAGCGCCGCCGCAGCGTCACCGACAAGCTGATAGACCAGGGCCGTGCGGGCAACAAAGGATGCTACGTGGCCAGCTGGGCCTTCCTGCTCGCGGTGGTCGCGCTCATAGTGTTCGGCTTCAAGTCGTGCCTAGGGTGGTAGCGTGAGCAACCAACAACCGGTGCCAGAGGCGTTGGAAGCCGCCGTGCTCGAAGGCACGCCGCAAGACGTAATAGCCCGCTATGCGGGCCTTTCCCAGGCCGCATCCGACTCCGACTTCGGCGAGTACGACACGAACGTCGTGGTGATAGACACCGAGACCACGGGCGTTTCCTTCCAGAAGGACGAGCTGACCCAGATCGCGGCCGCGCGCCTCGAGCATGGCGAGGCCACGGAATGGTTCGTCACGTTCGTGAACCCCGGCCAGCCCATTCCCGAGGACATCGTGCGCCTGACGCATATAACCGACGATGACGTCGCGGACGCGCCGACCCCTTCCGAGGCGCTGGAAAAGCTCGTCGAGTTCGTCGGCGACGCCAAGCTCGTCGCGCACAACGCATACTTCGACAAGCATTTCGTCACCAACCATCCCGCAGGCTATCCGCTGCTGGAAAACCAGTGGATCGACTCGTTGGAACTGTCGCGCATCTCGCTGCCTCGCATGAAGTCGCACCGCCTGATCGACCTGGTCAAGGCGTTCGGCGCGCCGCTTTCCACCCACCGCGCCGACGACGACGTGCTGGCCACGTGTTCGCTGTACAGGATCCTGCTGGCAGCGGTCGATGCCATCCCCGAACCCCTTCTGAACGAGATCGCGTCGTTCGCCACCCAGTCCGAATGGCCCTTCGGCGCCATCTTCCGCTACTTCGCCGAACGCAAGCGCAAGGCCCTCGAAGACGAAAGCCTCACCGCCGACGAGCTGGCGATGGGCCGCGTGCGCCTGCCTGGCCAATTCTCGCTGTCCGAGGTGCGCGCGCGCCGCGTGTCCGCCATGGACCGCAACCCCAAGCAGGACGCATCATCGCTGCTGTCGCCGGGCCTCCTTCGGAAGATGAAGCAGGCCGGCAGCCACGTGACCACGGAAAGCGGCGAAGAGCCCGCCACCATGAGGTTCCCAACGCCCGACCAGATAGAGCGCGACTTCTCCGAAGAAGGGATCATGGGGCGCATCTACGACGACTACGAGTCGCGCGGAGAGCAGCTGCAGATGGCCCTTGCGGTGCGCGACGCCTTCGAGGCGTCGGAGAACCTGGTGGTGGAGGCCGGCACCGGAACGGGCAAGTCGATGGCGTACCTGGTTCCCTGCGCGCAGACGGCGCTGCAGAACGGCATCGGCATAGGAGTCGCCACGAAGACGAACGCCCTGCTGGACCAACTGGTCTACAAGGAGCTGCCGGCGCTTTCGAAGGCCATGGGGGGCAACCTCACGTTCGTGCCGCTGAAGGGCTTCACCCACTACCCGTGCCTGCTGCGCATACAGCGCATCCTGCGCGAAGGCCCGCGCATGGTGAACGTTCAGGGCGAGCTGCGTCCGCAGGCGCCTGCTCTGGCCGCGCTGCTGTCTTTCGTGGAACAGACCGGCTACGGCGACATGGACGCCCTCAAGATCGACTACCGCACGCTGCCACGGCGCGCGATCACCACTTCAAGCGGCGACTGCCTGCGCAGGAGGTGCCCGTTCTACGGCAAGGAATGCTTCGTTCACGGGTCGCGCATGATGGCGCAAGTCGCCGACGTGGTGGTGACCAACCACAGCCTGCTGTTCTACGACGCTGCGGCCGACGGGTCGCTTCTGCCGCCCATACGGTACTGGGTGGTGGACGAGGCCCACGGCGCCGAGGACGAGGCGCGGCGCGCGCTTTCGCTTTCGGTGGCGGTCGACGACCTGGCGCGGCTGGTGCGCCGCACCAGCTCGGACGACCCGCGCGCGAACGTGTTCCTTGCGGCGTCGCGCAAGGTGCAGGAGCCCGAGGACGATGCGGCCTCGCTGGCCAAGGCAGGCGCGCAAAGCTCCACCGAGACGCCCGGAACGCTGTTCTTCGGGCTGGTGAAGAAGGCCACGGCAGCAGCCGACGTGTTCGCCCAGGCCGAGCAGCGCTTCGCCGACCAGGCGCTGGAACTTCTGCAGTTCGACCCCCAGAAGAAGTCGAGCTACGAGCTGTTCGACCTGCACATCAACGACGCCGTGCGCCACAGCGAGGCGTTCGGCGCGCTGAAGGGCCATGCCAGCGACATGGTGGACGCCGCAGAGAAGCTGATCCACGTGTCGCAGGAGCTGGTTGCCCTGATGGACGACTTCAAGGGAGTCGGCTTCGTGCAGCGCGAGATAGCCTCGGTGGCCCTTGAGCTTAAGGAGATGGTGCAGGCGGCGAACGTCATCTTCCTGAAGCCTTCGGACGCGCATGTTTATTCGGTTACGTTGAACCGCCGGCAAGGGAAGGGGCGCCAACAGAACGCCACGCGGGGAGGAAGCGTTTTCCATGCCGAGCTGTACAATGTGGGCGCCGCGCTTGACGAAACGCTTTACACGAACACCCGTTCGATAATATACACCTCGGCCACGCTTACTGTCAACGGCTCGTTCAAGCCGTTCGAGGAATCGGTGGGCCTCAACACCAGCGAGCAATCGCAGGCCGCCGAGCTCAAGCTGGACCCATGCTTCGACTTCGACAGCAACATGAAGGTGTACGTGGTCAGCGACATCCCCGAGCCCAACGACCCCGCGTACATGGAGGCCTTGCAGGCATTCCTTCGCGACGCGCATGTCGCCCAGGGGGGCGCCATGCTCACGCTTTTCACCAACAAGAAGGACATGGACCGCTGCTATTCGGCCGTGGAGCCTGCGCTGAAGGACAACGACCTGCGCCTGGTGTGCCAGCGCTGGGGAGTGTCGGTGAAGGGGCTGCGTGACGACTTCGTCAGCGACGAGGCGCTGTCGCTTTTCGCGCTGAAGAGCTTCTGGGAAGGCTTCGACGCCCCCGGCGCCACGTTGCGAGGGGTCGTCATCCCGAAGCTGCCGTTCAGCAAGCCCACGGACCCTCTTTCGCTCGAGAGGAAGGCGCGCGACGACAACGCGTGGCGGCGCTTCGACCTGCCGAAGGCCGTGCTCGAGGTGCGCCAGGCGGCAGGCAGGCTGATCCGCAAGGCCGACGACGAGGGCGCGCTGATCCTGTGCGACTCGCGCCTGCTGTCGAAGGGCTACGGGAAGGTGTTCATCGGCTCGCTGCCCAGCAGCAACGTAACCGTGGCCACCGCCGCCGAGGTCTGCGGCATGCTGCGCCGGTCGTGACGGGCGGCGGCCTGGGCGTTCCTGTAAGTGTCACCCGGCTTTACTTTGTGCCTGACGCTGTCCGTCAGTCCTTTCTCATCATCGTAATGCTGGCTGCATTTTGCGTGAGCAGAACCCGCCCGAACCCAAAGCAGCTCTTACGCCAGGCGCAGCCGGCATATCTGGAAACACAAACAAGTTGTTCGAAAAATAGCGGATGAAATGCTTGCAAAACAACTAACGAAGTCCTTGCAAAACAACTAGTAAAACCCATACAAAACAACTAGTGAAATCCTTGCAAAACTAAGAATGCATCTATAATATCGCATCATAAGCTGGAAAGAAAAGGACGGAGCGATGACTCTAGAAGGCGTTCCCTACGGCAAGCTGAAGAACAATGACTACGTGACGCGTGTAATCGATGCAAGGATGTCAGACGACATAGAGGATTTTGGCGCGGTATGCCTCGAGGGCGCGAAATACTGCGGCAAAACATGGACTGGTCGGGCGTTTTCCAACAGCGAGCTAGACCTCATGAACCCCGCCGGCAATTTCCAGAACCTCGAAGCGGCCATGCTTGATCCTGCAAGCGCGCTTGAGGGCGAACGACCGCGGCTAATTGACGAATGGCAGGAAGTTCCCCAGCTCTGGGACGGGGTTAGAAACAAGGTGGACCGATCGGGCAAAAGAGACCAGTTCGTCCTCACCGGGTCTTCCGTCCCCAGGAAAAAGACGGAGGGCGGCAAATGGGACGAACCCATGCATTCGGGCGTTGGCCGAATCTCCAAGCTGCGAATGCGCCCCATGTCGCTCTACGAATCGGGCGAATCGAACGGCACCGTTTCCCTCGAAGACCTTTTCCAGGGAGAGATTCCATCTTCGCAAGCTCTGCGGTTTGCATTGTCTGATATATGCGAGCTCGTAGTAAGAGGAGGCTGGCCTGCAGCGGTCGGGAAAACCTCCAGAAGAGCCCAGCGCATGGTCAAAGGCTACGTCAAAGAGGTGTGCCAAAGCGACCTCACCAGGGTTGATGGGGTGAAAAGAGAGCCGGCAAAGGTCGCGCGCTTGCTTCATTCGCTTGCCCGAAACGCCGAACAGGCGTCAAAGAGCAAAACCATCATCGCCGACATGACCGAAACCGCTTCCGAGAAGCCCATCGCGCTCGATACGGTGACAGATTACCTGGCCGCGCTAGAAAGAATATTCGTCCTTGAGAGAATTGCTGGCTGGGCGCCACATCTTCGCTCCCCGCTGCGCATCAACAAGCGCTCCAAGTTCCATTTCGTTGACCCCTCGTTCCCTGCTGCAATTCTTGGTGCCTCGTGCGAAAGCCTCGCTCGCGACCTTGAGTCGTTGGGCTTCATGTTCGAATGCCTGTGCATGCGTGACCTTCTGATCTACGCAGAGGCAATGGACGCAAAAGTTTTCTACTACCGCGACCAGGCAGGCATGGAAGCGGATGCCATCATAGAGGCCGCCAACGGTGATTGGGCAGCAATAGAGGTGAAGCTGGGGCACACGCAAGCCGACAAGGCAGCGAAAACGCTGACGTCCGTGTCTGAGAAAGTGCAGGCGGCCGGCGCGAAGCCACCTGTTTTCCTGGCCGTCGTGGAAGGGCTGGGCGGTTTCGCCTATCAACGCGAAGACGGCGTTCTGGTGATTCCAATAGCTTGCCTAGCCCCGTAGGATGATGGGGTTCGCGTCGCATGCCGTTTAGGCCGAGACGCCTTCTTTTCGCAGGCCTTCGCCTAAAGCTGCATGAACTTGGCGGCGTCGATGGCCTTGATGTTCGACTTCTTGAACGCCGCCGGGTTCGAGGTGATCACGTAGTCGGCGTTGGCCTTCTCGGCACAGACCTGCAGAACGCGCGTCGCGAAGCTGCCTTCGCCCAGCGCAAGGGCCTGTCTGCACACGGCTTCGTCGACGGTCGCGACGTCTAAAGCCTCTACAAGGGCCTGCATGTACAGAAGTGCGTCGTCTGCGCCCATGAGCCCTTCGAGTTCGTTCGAAATGTTCGGAAGGTCGGTTGCGCACACAGAGGCGCGCAACGAATCGTTCTCGACGGCATCAAGCAGCTCGATAGCCGCCCTATGTCCTTTCCTTGAGGAAACTGCCAGGTCAAGCACCGTGTCTATGTCCAGGAAAACGCGGTTGTTCATGGAAGGCCTCTCTTGTGTTGTCTTCAGGCGTAAAGAGTAGCATTTCTTGGTTCAGTTGCATGGGCGTTCGCGTTAGAGCCCGATCGTTTCGGAGCACTTACGCGCATAGAGTTTTTCTTGTTCTGTGCCAGGAGAAAGAAGAAACCAGCTTGGTTCAAGCACAGGTTCGTGTCAGGCAGCCTGGCAGTCTTCTGTAACCGCCGTTTCGAATCGCGTTGCTAGGATGCGTCGATAAGACAAGAAGCCAGCAAACGCCAGGTGCAAACATGGTGAAACCAAAGGCGTGGGAGGGGTGACATGGACAAGAAGTTAACGGAATTTGCGCCTGATGAAATTGCAGGTGAAGCAGAAGATGAAATCCGTGATTTCGTGTTCTCGGACTGGGTGATGTCCGACCGGGTCATGCAGAACGAGGAGGTCTGCGCGGCGTTCCTTGAAACGGTGCTCGGAATCGAGGTGGAGCGCATCGAGTATTTGCAGGCGGAACGCTATGCCATTCCGGCGCCGGATTCGAAGATGGTGCGCATGGACGTCTACGCAAGGGACCATGCGCGGGCCTACGACGTCGAGATGCAGGCGTGCCGTAAGCCTTACTTGGGAAGGCGACTGCGCTACTATCAGGGCTCTATGGACGTGGCGGACATGAAGCCGGGGCAGGATTACGGGGATATGCTCGAAAGCTACATCGTGTTCCTTTGCGACTACGACCCGCTGAGGAAAGGCCTTCCGGTTTACACCGTGCGTCCTGCGTGTGAGGAGGCATCGGACGTCGCCCTAGAGACTGGGCAGACGTGGGTGGTGCTGAACTCGTGCGCGTGGCGATGTGCGTCCACGGAAGGGCTTCGCAACCTGCTAGAATACGTCTCGAACAGGAAGAGCCCGGTCAAGGGCGCGGACCCTCTGGTGGCCCGCATTGACGCGGAGGTGGCCAAGGCCAACCGCGACATCGCGTGGAAGGAGAAGGCCATGGGCTTCATGACCCTAGAAATGGATCATCGCGCACGCGAACGTTACGCCAGGGAAAAAGGAATCGAGCAAGGCATCGTAGAAGGCGAGGCCATCGGAGAGGAACGTAACAGCAGGCTGACAGAGGCGTTGCTTGCTGCGGACAGGATAGACGACTTGCGCAGAGCCGCGGAAGACGCTTCATTCCGTAGGCAGCTATACCAGGAGTTGGAAATCTCATAGTGCGTGCGACGAGGTCAGGGAGTTTGTCGCCGAAGCGCCGTCACGCTTGCGTTTACGAGTGGATGCGGCTGAGAAGGCGCATGGTGCTGAAGGGGTCGGCGCTGTTGCCTTGCTTGGGGAACGAGGGAAGAGCGCCCGAGTCGCATATGTAGTCGAGCAGCTGCGTGCTGCAGAACTGGCCGAACGACATCCCTGCTTCGCGCTGGGCGATGGATTCGGCGAATTCCAGCTTCTTGGTGTCTACGCGCCCCGAAAAAGTCTTGGTTGCCATCGCGAATCTCCTTTGTTGGACACAAAGGGCATCCTACCAGGCGATACATTGATTGTAAACAAGTAAACAGACATAAAATCGAGGGAATATCGTGCGAAGGCGTGAACAGGGGACGTGTCTTTCGTTCAATTGGGAGTCAGGGGGACGGTTCTGTTGACTCATGCTTGCATGAGTCAACAGAACCGTCCCCCTGACTCCTGACAAAAGACCAGGTCAAGGATGATTTTTGTAAGCGGAACGTTCGACCCGTCCCCTGTTCCACCGCACGCGTCGAAAGTGAACGTCCCCTGGCACACGGAGCCGGGTGTGTCCAAAAACGGGTGGGAAGGGTTTCAACAGTATGAAATGTGTTGGAATTGTGGATATTGGGCAAAACCAATGTGAAGAATTTGTGAAACGACAGATTTCGGCCCAGGTTTTCAAGGCGTTTTTCACTCATTTTTGCCCAATTTTGCCCAGGTTTTCCACCGTTTGGTGAATGTGGCCTCTGACCTTTGAATTTTTTATGAATCACAATTGTAGGAGCTTTGTGAAAACCCCCAGCGTGGGTTTACTTTTTGTTTTTATCCCCCGATAATGTTCAACATGTCTTTTTGTCTGTACTGGGCGTACTGTCCAAAAAGGCCTCCGAAGTGCGCAAACCTGTTGAATAGCTGTGCATTTCGGAATCCTCCTATACGCGCGCGTGCATGTGCGCATCGCGCGTAAGCGATACACGGGGAGCGCATTCGGCGCACAGCCGATCCGCCAAGGCCCAAGAGGAAAGCAGCCCAGCGAACACCAGCGGGAAAGCAATCGGCACTAAGGCCGCTTGCCGCCCCAAAGGTAACGAACAGGCATCAGACAAGGATCGAATCGGTTGCGGGTTAAGAGGGCCCGTGGTCGAGGCGAGGAACCGGAAGGCCGGTTGAGGAGCCGGCAGCCAAAGGCACCAGCCCAAGGCGACAGGCGCAGGCCAACAGGCGCAAGCCGCAGGTCAACAGGCCAGCAAGCCCAGGGCACCCAAGGCAGCTTCCCTTCCAAGCCGAAGAGGAACTCGACAGAGGACAGAACATGGGAACTCACAAACTCGAAAGGCTTACGTCTAACAAGCGCAAGCAGTCCGTGCAGCAGCGCGTCTTCATCGACTCGTCTGTCACGAACGAGGCCGCCTTCAACGGCGGTGCGGACGAAGCAACCCGCAATGCAACCACGATCAACAACAGGGAGGCACGTCGCATGCGTCAACGCAAGAACGCGAACTTCCACTCGGGACCAGCATCCAACACCAAAGGCGGCTCGCCAACCCAAACAGGCGACGCCGGCTTCGCTGATTCCCAACCCGTAGCCGGCCACCAGCTTTACAAGGGAGCAGTCGCCACGGCGGCGCCGCACACCAAGAAGCAGTGGGCGCGCGCCTTCGCGACCGTCGGCATGGCCGCCCTCATGGCTGCCGGCTCGGTCTTCGGCGCACTTGCAACCTCTGACGAGCCAGCACTGGCCGCAAGCAGCGACAACGGAGTCCTCACCGAGACGCTGCCCATAACCTCCGGCGCCAACGCCGCGAACTCCTCCTCTGTCGATACCTCCTCTCAGACCAGCCAGGATTACACCCTGCGTACCGCTGGCGATTCGACCACCGTCATAACCACCGCAACCGTGCCGCTGACCCAGACGGCCGAGCGCGCCACCGTGGGCAGCATCATGTACCAAGACATGCTGTTCACGCTGCAGGACGACGGCGAGACCGTCGCCCTCACTGGCGTGAACCCGTCGAACCCGCCCATCGGCCAGGTGGCCGTGCCCGAGGTCGTGTCCAACGGAAGCGACCTTTACACGGTCACGTCCATCGCGTCGGGCGCGTTCACGGGCAGCTACGTCACCGAGCTGACCATCCCGGCGTCCATCGAGGACATAGCTCTATATAGGCTCTTAAACGAAGACGAACGCGTGGCGAATCAGGCCGCGCAGGACGCGGCTGTCAATGGCGAAGGTGGCGGCGGCCCTGGTGCCGCTGAAGGCGACGAAGCTGCAGCCTCCGACGAAGCAGCCGCCATGGACACCATCACCCTGACTTCCGCGACCGAGGAAGAGCAGGAGTACGAAGTCGGAGCATTCTAC
>CBCTKQ010000013.1:0-18967 GCA_965147515.1 uncultured Eggerthellaceae bacterium
GAAAGCGTGACGCTGGACGCGCTGCGCGACGTGAAGTGCCTGGTCCCTGACAGCTATGTGGCGGCCGGTTTGGCCTCGGTGGCAAGCGAGCTGATCGACGACGACGCGCTTGCGGAGTCAGAGAGCGTGTACCGGGACATGGACCTGCTGTACCTGAAGCTTCAGACCGAGGAATGCGTGGCATTCGTGTCGGGGCTCAACGCGGCCATGTTCGAAGGGTCGCTGGCGATACTTCCCATAGAGGGTCTGGACACCCGCTTCACCGTGAGCGCCTACTACCATGACGGGTTCGAAGGCGCCGCCTACGGGCTGTGCCGCGACGGGTTCGAGGCCTGTAGGCGCTTCCTCGCCGAGGAACTTCCCGACGTCCCGCACTGGCGGTGAGGGAGGTTTGGCTTGGTAAGCTTTAAGGAAGGCAAGTCATGGCCGATAGGAACGATCGACGCACGAAGGAGCAACTGAAGGCCGCGGTCCTGCAGACCCTTCCCGAGCTTAATGCGATGCTTCTGGAGGAGCGCGGCCCGGGAGCAGGGCCGCTTGGCGACGACCCGCAGGAGCAATGGGGTCTGTTCCGCGCGCTCGTGAACACGCGGCCGCCAGAGCCTGCGTCCGAGAAGTTCCTGGAGCTTCAGGACGAAATGCTTCAGGACCTGCTGGCCTACCGCGGTGTGACCGACGTACACCACATCGAGCCTGCGAGCGGTGCCAATGGAATGCGGCTTTGGCGCGGAGACATAACCACGCTGGCCACGGACGCCGTGGTGAACGCGGCCAACTCGCAGATGCTCGGCTGCTTCGTGCCCGGGCATCACTGCATCGACAACGCCATCCACACGTTCGCGGGCGTTCAACTGCGCCTTGAGTGCGCGCGGCTGATGGCCGAACAGGGATATCCCGAGCCCACTGGAATGGCGAAGGCCACGGACGCGTTCAACCTTCCAGCCAAGCACATCATCCACACCGTCGGCCCCATAGCAGAGGGCATCGTCACGCAGGTCGACAGGGCGCTGCTTGCGAACTGCTACACGTCGTGCCTGGACGCTGCGGCCGACCTGGGATGCCGCTCAATCGCTTTCTGCTGCATCAGCACCGGGGTGTTCGGATTCCCGCATAGGGAGGCCGCCGAGATCGCGGCCGCCACGGTGCGCGACTGGCTAGCCCGCAGCGGCTGTAGCATGACCGTCGTGTTCGACGTCTTCGGCGACGCCGACGAGGCCCTGTACCGCCAGCTGCTATCGGTTTGACTGGCTGGTCCTCCCGAAAGAATAGTAAACTTGGGGAAAAGGCGCAGCTGAGGCAACCCACCTGAGGCAACCCATCTGCAGCAATCCCAAGGAAAAGAGACCGGCCATGACCACATTGTTCGTTAACGCCTGCATGCGGGGCAGCGAGGATTCGCGCACGTACGCGCTCTGCAGCGAGTACCTTGCCGGAAGGGACGACGTCGTCGAGGTCGACCTGACGAAGAACGAGCTCGCCCCCTTCGACGCCGAGAAGGTGGCCTACCGCGTAGCCAAGCAGGAGGCGAGGGACTGGGACGACCCAATCTTCGCGCTGTCGAGGCAGTTCGCGGCCGCCGACGAGGTGGTGATCGGCGCCCCTTACTGGGACCTGTCGTTCCCGTCGGCGCTGAAGGTGTACATCGAGCACGTCAGCGTCTGCGACATCGCCTTCCACTACACCGAGGACGCCAGGTGCGAAGGCCTCTGCAAGGCGAAGAGCATCACCTACATCACGAGCTGCGGCGGCTTCGTGGACGGGGCCAACTTCGGCTACGAGTACATCTGCGGCATAGCCAGGATGTTCGGAATCCCCGAGGTGCGGTTCGTTGCGGCCGAGGGGTTGGACATTGTGGGCATCGACGTGGAGGCCCAGATGGAGAAGGCGCGCGAACAGATGCGGAAGATTTCGTAGCCGCAGAGAATGAATATGCATACAGGGGAATCAGCGTCATCAAGTGAAGTTATCAGTCCGGACGGATTGATTGACGTTGTGTTCGATTCCGGTGCGTTCGTGCAGGTGGCTCTGACTACGGCAGTGCCCCTCGCGTCGAAGTTCGCCAAGGGAGGGACGTTGGAAGCGTAGATAGAAAACGTTCAATGGCTGAACATTTTTGTTCAGTCATTGAACAGTGTGACATTTGAACCACTTGAGCAATTTTGCATAACTCAAACCTCGCAAAATGTCGAAACCGTAAATTTGGTAGATATACCTCGCAAAGTGTTAAATTTGCATATATGATAGGCGAATACGAAACCGTTTCGATGCGTAGGAGGGCCAGTGTTTGAGCGATCCCTCGTAGGCCTGCTCGTTTCCCGCCTCAACGAGCCCAGGCGTTTCATGCAGATAGTGATGGGGCCAAGACAGACGGGGAAGAGTACGGCCGTCGCCCAAGCCCTTGACAAGGTCGATGCGCCAAAGGTGGAGCATTCCTTCGATCTCCCGAAGGACAGACGCCCTTCAAGGCTAGAGGATGTGTGGAATGAAGCCCGTGCATTGCTCGCGGACGAAGACGAGGTCATCCTTTCCTTGGATGAGATCCAGAAGGTTCCGGAATGGTCTTCCGTCGTGAAACATCTTTGGGACGATGACTCAAGGCATGAAAGGAACATCAAGGTCGTCTTGACCGGCTCGTCGGCGCTCAGCCTTCAAACAGGCATGACGGAATCTCTCAAGGGGAGGTTCGAGGAGATACCTTCCACGCAATGGACGTACCGAGAATGCAGCGAAGCGTTCGGCTACACGTTGGACGACTTCCTATTCTATGGAGGATATCCCGGTTCGTCGGCGCTGAAGGGGGACCTTGACCGGTGGTTCGCGTACATGCATGACTCCATAATCGAGCCGACCTTGACGCAGGATGTGCTGGAGATGGAGCAGGTCCGCAAGCCCGCGCTGCTGCGTGCGCTCTTCGAGATAGGTGCCGTCTACTCCGCGCAGGAGATATCCTTCCGCAAGCTTTTAGGGCAATTGGACGACAGGGGTAACACGGAGACGGTGTCCCACTACCTCGACCTGATTTCGCATGCAGGCCTGCTTTCCGGTCTCAGGAAGTACGACGACAAGATCCTGAAGTCGCGGTCGAGCTCCCCCCGGCTGATGGTGCACGACACGTCGCTGATGACCGCTGCCACCGAAGAAGACTGGTCCTCGCTTGTCGAAAACCCTGCACAAAGGGGGCGCCTTATCGAAAGTGCGGTCGGAGCCTATCTCATAGGCCGATCGAAGACGGACCGCTTCTCCCTGTACTGGTGGCGTGACAGGGACTACGAGGTAGACTTCGTGGTGAGCAAGGGGAGGAAGCGTACGGCGATAGAGGTCAAAGGCGGTCAAGCGAAGGCGTCGAAGGGGATGAGCGAGTTCGTGAGGAGGTTCCCCGGAACCTACACGATGATTGTGGGGTCCGAAGAATTCCCGCTGGAAGAGTTCCTGCTGGGGAACGTCTCCTTGTTCCAATAGCGAAGGAAGACGCAAGCAGCTTTCGACTGCGCATTGCTGTCCCCCGTGCTACTTTTGATGTCCAAGTTTGCCTGCATCGCGTCCATCTTCCCAGCTCCCGTCGTATCTGATGCCGTCGCCTGCTTTCTCGTGTACATTTATTATCCAACGAATTCCGTGGCATGGGCGTTTTCGAAAGGGGAGCGGATGAAGGCGAACGCGAGGGCATCGCGCCGCGAGAAGGAAGTGGCGAACCGCGTTGTGGAGCATCTTGCGGGCAACGAGGAGTTCCATGACATGATGCAGCGCAACCTGGCTCCCTACCGGCGGCTTATGACCTACTACGAGTGCGCCATGATGGAGGTCGAGACGAAGTTCCGCGTGCTCGACTCGGAGTACAGGCTGCAGCACGACCGCAACCCCATCGAGTCGATAAAGACGCGCCTGAAGAGCCCCGAGAGCCTGGCGAAGAAGCTCGTGCGGAAGAACTTCCCGATGTCGGTGGAATCAGTCGAGGAGAACATATACGATGTGGCAGGCGTGCGCGTTGTGTGCACGTTCCCAGACGACTTGTACACGCTGGCGGACGCGCTGCTGGCCCAGGACGACGTGGAGCTGGTCGAGCGCCGCGACTACGTGGCCGAGCCCAAGCCCAGCGGCTACCGCAGCCTGCATCTGATCGTCGAGACGCCCATCTTCCTGGAGTCCGAGAAGCGCCTGATGAAGGTGGAGGTGCAGCTGCGCACCATATCCATGAATTTCTGGGCGTCGCTGGAGCACCAGCTGCGCTACAAGAAGAACCTGTCCGAGGACGACGCATGCGCCTTGGGCGCCGAGCTGGTCGACCTGGCGGAAAGCGCCGCTGACCTGGACTCGCGGATGCAGGCGCTCAGGGACTACCTGGACCGCGAGCTGTAGGTTCTAGCTAGCGCGTCGGGGTGCGCGTCCCACGACACGCCTCAACGCCATACGTGTTCCTATTCGGCGGAAAGCGGAACCATGTCGAGGCGTAGCGTCTGCTCGACAACCTTCATCAGCGCGTCGTCGCTGATGTCGGGCTTGACCTTCACCAGTCCCACAAGCCCGAATATCACGACGCAGAACATCTCGTGCACCATCTCGATCTCGATGTCGTGGTATTCCGCGTACTGCTTGGCTATATGGTCCGACAGGCAGTCCGCCGCCTCGCGCGTGGCGCGCACGTCGAAGGCGTCGCGGATTCCCAGCTCCTCCAGCACGCGGATCATCGGGCGAGGGTTCCCCGCCTTGTCGTACAGCGAGTAGCGGAAGGTGCGGATGCACTTCTTCAGCGACCCCGGCGTGTCGCCGAACACGCGCTCCTCGTTCCACACGATCACGCTCTCCACCAGGTCCTCCACGTAGTCGTCGATGACGGCCTCCACGACGCCGTTCCTGTTGCAGAAATGGTAGTAGACCAGCTCGCGCGTCACGTTCGCCTCCCGGGCGATGGCCGCAACCGAGGTGCCCTTGACGCCTGCAGACTCGAAAAGCTTGCGGGCCGCGGCGACGATGGCCCCCGGGGTTCCCTGGAGCCTGCGGGACTCCTTCAGGTCGTGCCTCTTCTCGCGCACGCAAGCGGCCGCCTGCTGGGGCGTCAGCTTTCCGTAATCCCGAGCGCGCGTGGATATCATGGGACCACCTCCGATGCCGCGTGAGGTCTTTCACATAATAAGAATATATGTGAAATCTTATGGTAGCAGCTTTTGCTAGACTTCGCGCTAACGCGGCCGCTCGGAAGCGCCGTAGGCGCCGAGTGCGGGCAAGCCGCCTATGCAGGCGCCGACGAAGGGAGACACCGTGGGAATCCTCTACCAGGCCGAGGACCCGATCTATTGGGTCATATGGCTGTTCGTGCTGTTCGCGCTGATGGCGTTCAACGAGCTCGGACGCGTCAAACTGTGGTGCGGGCTGGCGCTGTTCGCGGTCGTGCCAATAGCGCTTACCATCTTCGTCTGGCCCACCACCGCCGCTCCCGGCAACGAGTACGGCACCGGCACATGGTTCAACTGGGTGAAGACGTACTCGGCGCTTGCGGGCTGCCTGGGCTTCATCGCGCTGCGCTTCGTGAAATGGCGCGGCAAGGACGGCAAGATGCACTACCTGTACGAGAAGAAGTGGGCGCTGTGCTTCCCGCCGCTCATTTTGGCCATCAACATCGCCGAGGCCGTCATCCGCGACTTCCAGGTGTTCGGATTCGCCCTGTGGCAGGGCGGCGTGGTGGAGAACCTGTGGACCATATCGGGCCCGTGGAACATCATGAACGGCATCGCGGGGATACTGAACATCCTGACGATCTGCGGCTGGTTCGGCATCTTCATCTCGAAGGACCCGTCGAAGGACATGATCTGGCCCGACATGATATGGGCCTGGGTCATCGCATACGACCTGTGGAACTTCGCGTACACCTACAACTGCATATCCGACCATTCCGCCTACTGCGGGCTGGCGCTGTTGCTGGCGTGCACCATCCCGACGTTCTTCATAAAGCGGGGTGCCTGGCTGCAGCATCGGGCGCAGACGCTGGCGCTGTGGATCATGTTCGTCATGACCATCCCACAGTTCGCTGACGTGCTGGCGCCCATCCCCACCACGCACAACCCCACGGCGTTCTTCGTGGTCAGCCTGCTGGCGCTGGCGTCGAACGTGGCGCTTGCCGTGTACCAGTTCTACCGCATACGCAAGCTGAAGCTCAACCCGCTGAAGGACCAGATCTACGCCGACACCAAGACCTACCGGCGCATCGAGGCCGAGAACCGCTAAAGGCGGCTGGCCTAGGAAGCTTTCAGGGGCGGCCTGCAAGTGCGGGCCGCCCCTTTTCGGTTGCCGCTAGAAGGGCTGGTGGAAACATGGGCTAGCGGAAGATCTCGTCTCGCTAAAAACGAACGAACCCCGTCACGCCGATTTGCTTGCATGTCCGAATCCCGCCAGTTGTTGATTCATGACAGCGTAGAATCGATGCATGCAGACGATGCCGCGGTCACTTGCGGCTTACGTAAGGGAGGCGACAACGCCATGGCGCTCGACCAGAAAGCATGCTACGAGGCGCTCAAGTCCAAGGACGGCCGGTTCGACGGCCAGTTCTTCGTCGGCGTGTCGTCGACTGGCATATACTGCCGCCCGGTATGCCGTGCCAAGCTGCCGAAGAGGCAGAACTGCACGTTCTTCGAATCGGCGGCCCAAGCCGAGGCAGCGGGCTACCGGCCGTGCCTGCAGTGCCGCCCCGAGCTTGCCCCGGGCATGGCGCCGGTCGATTCCGAGCGCACGTTTGCCAAGCGGGCCGCGCGCGTGCTGCGCGAGGAGTGCGGCGCGCCGGTCGACTTCGAGGCGCTGGCCGGAAGGCTGGGCTACACCGACCGGCACCTCAGGCGCGCGTTCGCCGACGAGTTCGGCGTCACTCCGAACCAGTACCTGCAGACCTGCCGCCTGCTGCTGGCCAAGCAGCTACTGACCACCACCGACCTGAGGGTGTCGCGCATCGCCGAGATGGTGGGCTTCGGCAGCACGCGCCAGTTCAACGCGGTGTTCAAGAAGCACTACAGCCTGACGCCCACCAGCCTGCGGCGCGGCCGCCGCGCGCCCGCAGGCGGCGAGGCGGTCGTCGTCGAGCTGGACTACCGGCCCCCGTTCGCCTGGGACCGGCTGCTCGGGTTCCTGGAGCTGCGCGCAATCCCCGGCGTGGAGGTGGTGCGCGACGGCACGTACTACCGCGCGTCGCATATTCCCGACGGCCATGGAGGCGCGGCGCGGGGGTGGATATCGGTCAGCCCGCAGCAGGGACGCAACCGGGTAGAGGTGCGGGTGCCTGCGTCGCTGCTCGGCGTGCTGCCCCAGGTCATAGCGCGCGTGCGCCATCAGTTCGACCTGGACTGCAATCCCGAGACCATAGACGAGGGACTGCGCGGGTTCGCCGAGCGGTTCCCCAATGCCTACCTTCCCGGCACGCGCCTTCCGGGGTGCTTCGACGCCTTCGAGATGTGCGTGCGCGCCGTGCTGGGGCAGCAGATATCCGTGAAGGGGGCGAGCACCTTGGCCGGCCGCGTGGCGGAAAGGTTCGGAACGCCCATCGATTCGCCCGTCGAGGGGATATGCTGCACCTTCCCGAGCGCCGAGGACATCGCCGAGCTTGGCGACGACGTCCAGGACGCGCTTGGCTCGCTCGGCATAGTGGGCGCGCGCACCCGCACCATAGGCACCTTGGCCCGGGCGCTGTCCGATGGGTCGATAGACCTGTCCTATGGCGCCGACCCGGGGGTCGTCATCCCCGCGCTGGTGGAGCTGCCAGGCATAGGTCCGTGGACGGCGCAGTACGTGTCCATGCGCGCGACCGGCAACCCCGACGCGTTCCCTGCAACCGACCTGGGCGTGAAGAAGGCGCTGGACGGGCTCAGCCAGAAAGAGATAGAGGCGGCCGCCGAAGGCTGGAGGCCTTGGCGGTCGTACGCCACCATCAACCTGTGGTCCCACTGACGGATCCGGCGAAAGGAAGCGGAATGAGAACGAAGGCAACCAAGAAGGGCGCGCCTCGGGCCTATGCGTCCTGCACCTACGAGTCGCCGGTGGGAATGCTTACGCTGGCGGCTGGCGACGACGGGTTGAAGGGCCTCTGGCTGGACGGTCAGAAGTACTTCGTGGGCACGCTGGACGCGCCGATGGAGGAGGGCCCAAGCGAGCACCTCGACGCTGCGTGCGCATGGCTAGACGAGTACTTCGACGGAAAGAACCCGTCGCTCGACACGATCGTGTTGGCGCCCAACGGCAGCGAGTTCCAGAAGGTGGTCTGGCAGCTTTTGTGCGAGATCCCGCTGGGAATCACGCGCACCTATGGCGAGCTGGCCCGCGACGCGGCGGCCCGCATGGGGAAGAAGACCATGAGCGCCCAAGCCACGGGGGGCGCCGTAGGGCACAACCCCATCAGCATCATCATCCCGTGCCACCGCGTGGTGGGCGCCACCGGAAGCCTGACGGGCTACGCGGGCGGCATATCCCGCAAGCTCAAGCTGCTGGAGCACGAAGGCGTCGATTGCAGCGGCTTCTTCGTCCCCGCCAAGAGCACCGCCCCGTAGGATAGGTAGCAGCGCGTCCGGGGACGTTCGCTTTTGGTGCATGCGGAGTGGAACACCTGACCCGTCTCCTGTTCCACTTTGTCACAAATGCCGGAAGTGCGGGCGGCTAGTCCTTCGACCAGCGCTTCAGGTGTGGGAGGAGAGTCGCCATCAACGACACGGCTTCCTCGCGCGACACGCCAAGCGCGTCGGCCTCCATCTGCGCCGTGGCCTCGATGAACTCGTCCATGTCGACGCCCTTCGCGGTGAAGTCGCCATGCTGGTAGCAGTACAGGCAGTAGTCGTCGCTTGGCGAGCCGTCGGCCTCGGTGCCGTGCAGCTCGGGTTGCGGGATGGGCATCGAGCAGCACTGGCAGTAGTACTCCATTGGCATCTCGAAAAACCGCTCCAGCGGCACCTGGAACGTAGTGCATATCAGCTTCACCATGTCGATGCCGGGCGAGGTCTCGCCGGTCTCCCATCGCGACACCGCCTGGCGCGTCACGTACAGCTCGCGGGCCATCTGCTCCTGGGTAAGGCCCTTCTCGTCGCGGATCTTCGCGATGATGTCCTTCATTGCCATGGGGCTCCTCCTTCTGGCGGGCGCGGCCCGTCTGCAGGGCGTGTGGATCCATGCAATTATCCCGCCTCGGCCACTCGGTGCAAAGCAACGGCCTGTTGCATATGTGCAATTGTGTTCCAATGGCACGCTAACCTGACCTTCATCGGATCGTTTGGTACCATTTCGCCCATGAAGAAGATAGGCATCATATCCGACACCCACAACAAGCTGCCAGACCGCGCCGTCGAGGCTTTGAAGGGATGCGACAGGATCATTCATGCGGGGGACGTATGCAGCCCCGACATCCTCTGGCAGCTTGAATGCGTCGCGCCCGTGTGCGCCGTCCTGGGGAACAACGACCATATTGACTTCGGGCCAAGCGTGAACCCCAGCGCGTCGTTCGTAGAGGAGGGCGTGAGGTTCGTCGTCGTCCACGAGCCGAAGCACCTGAAGAGCGCGCTGGAAAGCCATGCGGGCGGCACTGCGAAAGTCGTCGCCGTGCACGGCCACACCCACGTGCCGAAGCTGGAGGTGGGGACGAACTCCCCGCTATACTACTACCTCGTGTGCCCCGGTGCCGTGAACCGCTCCCGCGACCCGCTGGGAAGGAAGACGGTCGCATTCGTCCAGGTCGACGACGGCCGCATCGAATCCATCCGTATAACCGACCTGGACGGAAACACCGTGGAAGAGGCCCGCGGCTAGCGTGTCAGAAGCGAACGCACCCCGACACACCATCGAGTTGACTCTCTGACACATCTCAACGCACCTAATGAAATGCCCGGCCAGTGCCGGGCATCAAGCGTCGAGTTGATTGCAGACGCGCCTACGGCAGCGCGTCGTAGTGGCCGTCGTCCACCGCCTCCAGCCACTCGTTCGAGCAGTCCTTGCCCGGAGCCTCGAAGGCCACGTGAGAAAACCAGCTGTCCTTCGCGGCCCCGTGCCAGTGCTTGACCCCTGCGGGGATGAACACGACGTCGCCCGGATGCAGCTCGCGGGCGTCCTCGCCCCAGAACTGGCACCAGCCGCGGCCGTCGGTGCACAGCAGTATCTGGCCGCCGCCCTCGGATGCGTGGTGCACGTGCCAGTTGTTGCGGCAGCCTGGCTCGAACGTCACATTCGCCACGAACTGCGTCTGCTTCGGGTCGGTCAGCGGGTTCAGGAAGGATTCGCCTACGAAGTACTGCGCGTAGGCGTCGTTGGGCTCTCCCAGCCCGAAAAGGCAGCCTTCGGGTGCTTGCGTGGTCTCGTTTGCCATGGTGCTTCCTCTCATGCGCGGTCAGTTGTTTCTTTCACGCGGAATGCTATACCACATGAACCTTGCTTCGAGTCAAGGCCCCGGCGGAAGGGAAGCAGCCTCTGTTCCGCTAGACTCCCACGCCCACGGTCATGTGGATCATGTAGAACTGGAAGCGCATGACGAATATGGCCGCCAGCATGAGCGCCGCCGCCGCGACGGGCATCCACATTGGCGATTCGCCCTTCCACGACACGGTCCTGACGTCGACGAAAACGAGCCCAGCGCAGCGGCGGGAGAGGCCGTCGACCGCATAGCGCTGCAGGCGTCGCGCATACAGGAGCACTTCCGCCTGTCCGCGCGCGAGGCCGAGGTCATGGAGCTGATGGCCCGCGGCAACTCGGTGGCGCGCATCGCCGAGATGCTGGTGGTGTCCGAGAACACGGTGCGCATGCATTCCAAGCGCATATACGTGAAGCTGGACATACACAAGCGACAGGAGCTGGTCGACCTCATAGAGGAGTTCTGACCCAAGATGTGCGAGACCCAGCTTCTCATCACCTATCGCCTGGCTCGGTGCTCCACCCCAAGAAACCATCAACACAGGGTCAACACAGAGGACGGCACTATGCGCTAGCCACAACCGAGGTATGCTGCATTAGTGCATAGAGCTGTCCCCTGTGTTCAGCCGCTGCATTAGCACATGGCCTCGTTCCCTGTGTTCTGCTTTGAAGAACCGTTCCGACGTGATCATAGCTCCCATTGCAAGGCGACATCGCTACGGCCCTGCGTCACAGTTTTCGTTGCGCACGAATATGCAACGAAAAATTTACGTCGTATAATCGTATGCAACGAAAGAGAGGTTGCAGTGCGATACGAAGAATCGAGCACACTCGAGCTCAAATCCTGCGCGACTAGAACCTTCCTGAAAACCGTGAGCGCATTTGCGAACTACGGCGCAGGGCATATCCTGTTCGGCGTAAAAGACGACGGCAGCATTGCCGGAATCGAGAATGCGCAACAGGTTGCTCACGACGTAGAGAATGCGATAAACGATTCCATAAAGCCCTTGCCGCGATACATCCTGACCATATTGACCAGAAACGGGCTCGACATCATCGACCTTGAGGTGTTCGAGGGCATGGACAAGCCGTACTTCTATAGAAGCAAGGCCTACAGGAGAAGCAATACGTCCACCATCGAGGTGGACAGGACGGAGCTGAACAGGCTTGTTCTCGAAGGGCAGAACCTGTCGTTCGAAGAAGTCTCGAGCAAGAGCCAGCATTTGGAATTCAATGCGCTTTCGTCAGAGCTCAAAACGAGTCTTGGCATAAAGGCCCTCAACAAGGACATCCTTAAAACTCTGCAGCTATACGCCGACGGGACCGGGTATAACAACGCCGCAGCAGTCATTTCCGACAAGAATGGCTTTTCCGGGGTAGATATCGTGCGCTTCGGGCGCACCGAGGACGAGATCTTCGAACGCAGAGAGATCTCTGGAGTTTCGGCGCTCGCCCAGCTTCAAGGCGCGATGGATATGTTTTCTCAGTACTATCAGCCCGAGCGTATCGAAGGCATGCATCGGAAGCTGGTCGATCTGGTTCCAGAAGAAGCCTTCCGCGAGGCAGTGGCGAATGCGTTGGTGCATAGGCTTTGGGATAGCGCTGCCTCGGTTCGAATCGCACTATTGCCGGATAGGATCCAGGTTACCTCGCCTGGCGGCCTTCCTTCCGGCATCACGGAAGCTGAGTATAAAGACGGGCGCGTATCCATCCTGCGCAACCCGATAATAGGCAACGTGTTCTTCCGCTTGGGTCATATCGAAAGGTTCGGAACGGGCGTGCGGCGCATAAAGCGCCTTTATGAAGGCACAGCCTCCAGTCCGTCTTTCGATGTTTCGGCCAACGCCATATCGGTCACTCTTCCCGTCGTCGAGGACGCTGGCACGGTTTCACATGACGAGGAGGCCGTGTTGGCAACCTTGGACGCCAATCGCTTGAAAGGCAGGGCGGACATACAAAGCGAGACCGGATTATCGAAGGACAAAACCGTGCGCCTGCTCAACAGCCTTGCGAAAAAGGGGCTCGTTGAGACCGAAGGGCGGGGAAGATCGACGGTGTATCGCAGGTTCCGATGACAAGAGTCAGAGGACACAGGCAGACGAGCGGGAGAGGAATCGCATTTCGCTGTGGATCAGGAGAACCGCCCCGCTTATTTGCTCCTTTTGCACGCTCTCGCATCGTCGGTTTTCAGAAATGCGGCATAGATGACGGGCGCGCAGATTCCTCGGATGGTCGTCACGTATGAGCTTGCGTCTTCGGAGGCTTTTCCTACTGCCCAGCGTTTCATCGTGTTGAAGATTCCTCCCGCCAAGAACACCTGCATGGACTGCTCTTGATCGCCAAGGCCGTTGAGCCCACCCATGGATTCAAGAAGCCTTTCGAAGCGATGAAGCACCCTCGAGTCGAGGCTTGCCCTAAACAGGCACGAGAGGAAATCCCGGTTATCGGCAAGAAGCAGCCCAAGGGCGTCGAACACGTCTTCCGGTGAAGAGCCCCCGCGCTCGTGGGATACGAGCTTTTCCAGAAGATGGTCGAGATGCTCGAGGTAGACTTCCTCCTTGCTCTGGTAATGGCGGTAGAACGTCTGCCGCGACAGATATGCGCGTTTGCAGAGCTCTACGACGGAGACGTCTTCGAACGGCCGAACCGACTGCAGCTCCATCAGGGCGTCAAGCGTTCGCTTCTTGACGTCTGCCTTGTCTGCCGGAAGTCTGCCCATAGTGCTCCAAAGTGACATATCGCCGAGTGTGTACCGTATTGCCAAACAGAGGCCTTGGCCGTGCCTGCCTAGGATTATACTCCCTTCAAAGTTACAAGTGTAACTTTGAAGGGAAAGGAGTTGCAATCATGATGCTCATCGGCATCAGCGGCTTGTTCTGAACCATCGTCTACATCTTGATCATAAGGCGGGACTTCGCGGACAAAACCTTCGGGATGCCCCTCGCCGCCCAGGCGACAAACATCGCATGGGAGATGCGCTTCTCGATGCTGTTCTACTCGCCGGAGATCATGCTGTTGCCTCAGATCATCAATACGGTGTGGGCGCTCTTCGACGTGATAATCGTGGTCACTGTCTTCAAATTCGGCGCACCTGCCTTCGCGCAAGACTACGAGGCGAAGCCCGGCAAGGCGAGCTTCTTCGCAATGTTCGGCCTCATGCTCGCCTTCTGCCTCGTGTTCATCTTCGCGGGAACCGACTTCCTGGTCACGATACCTGCATTCGACGGAAACGTATGGGAGGCCGCCAAGCTCATCGCTTATGCTCAGAATTTGCTCATGAGCGCCCTGTTCATAGCCATGATCTGGCAGCGTGACAGCACCAAGGGGCAGTCGTTCTGGATCGCCTTCTGCAAGTGGTTCGACACGTTCATCGTGATGTTCAACTACCTGCCCACGCACCCGTTGCCTGAGTTTGCCATGATGTGGCTCATCTTTGCCGCAATCGAAGTGTGCGACATATGGTACATGGTGCTGGTGTGGCGCAAAGCCAAACTCGAGGGCAAGAACCCTTTGAAGGTGGTCTGATCCGGCGCGCAGTGGCGGCAAGAACCATCGGCATTGGGGCGGCATCGGATGCGTTCGATGCCGCCCTCGTTGGCGTCAGGAGAACCGTTCCCCTGACCCCCGCGGCTCGACGAGCTCCTGGAGCCCTGCATCGCCTCGAAGGCCTGCCCGCGCAGCTTCGTCGCCAGGGATACGGCCGAGGGAACGGCCTAGGCGATGTGGCGAAGCGTCGGTATTTCCTCGGATTCCATGATATTGCCGCTTGATGGAATATTCATCGGGTTTGTTCCGGGGCACGGGCACCTTGGGTTATAATCCGTCTACGTCGCGGGCGTAGTTCATCGGTAGAACCTGAGCCTTCCAAGCTCATGAGGTGGGTTCGACTCCCATCGCCCGCTCCAAAGAATTCATCCGAAGGCCGCCGCGTTGGCGGCCTTCGCATTTCGAACCGAAGCTGTGGGACATCTTGGGACATCGCCTGGCCGAAAGCGGCCAAACCCGGCATGATCGCGTGCACGCAGTGCGTCAGGCGAAAACACCCAACCAAGAAAAATACCCCCTGAGCTGGGGAAATATGGCGCGCCCAGCAGGACTCGAACCTGCAACCGCCGGATTAGAAGTCCGATGCTCTATCCATTGAGCCATGGGCGCGCAAGACGTGCGCCTCGCCCCGCTTGAACGCCTTCTTTCGCAAGAAGTGCGGGGCTTTTTGCGCGAGGGCAATTATACATCGCCAAATTACCGAATGTTTTCAAACCAGTGCGCAATTCACAACAACGCATGTTTGCCGGTCGCGAGCAGCCATGCCAGTAACAGACTGGGGTTCATGACGACGCGCGAAGCGTGCATGCTCCCAAGCTTGTTTCGCGTCCCGTGGGACGCTTTCCGGTCACTTGCCGAGCGGGAAGGAGCCCGTCGAAGACGATTTGTAGGAGATTCACATGGCGGCTATCAACGTAAAAAGCGAGATCATGACCTTGAAGTAGGTGATGCTTCACAGGCCGGGTGACGAGCTTTTGAACCTCACCCCCGACACGCTCGAACAGCTGCTGTTCGACGACATCCCCTACCTTGAGGTGGCGCAGCAGGAGCACGACGCCTTCGCGGACATACTGCGGTCCGAGGGCGTCGAGGTGCTGTACCTCGAAGACCTCATGGCCGAGGTCCTGGAAAACGACCCGGGGCTGCGTGAGCAGTTCGTCGACCAGATCATCCTGGAGGCCGGAGTGCGGTCCGAGCGCTACCAGAAGCTCATCAAGGAGTATCTGGGCACGTGCTGCGCTAGCGCGAAGTCGCTGGTGCTGAAGACCATGGCAGGCGTGAACCGCCAAGAGCTCGGCGGCGCCCCCAAGAACACGCTCGCCGACCTGATCGACACCAACACGAAGCTCTACCTTCCCCCGATGCCCAACCTGTATTTCACCCGCGACCCGTTCGCCTGCATCGGCAACGGCGTGTCCGTCAACCGCATGTACAGCTTCACGCGAAACCGCGAGACCATCTACGGCGACTACATCTTCAAGTACCACCCCGTCTACAAGAACACCCCCGAGTGGTACAAGCGCGTCTACACGTTCCACATCGAGGGCGGCGACATCCTCAACATCAACGAGCACACGCTGGCCATCGGCATCTCGCAGCGCACCGAGCCCGAGGCCATCGACCGCATCGCCCGCGACATCTTCGACTCCGGCCAGTCGCCGATCGACACCATCCTGGCCTTCCAGATCCCGAAGTCGCGCGCGTTCATGCACCTCGACACCGTGTTCACCCAGGTGGACTACGACAAGTTCACCATCCATCCGGCCATCATGGGCCCGCTGTCGGTGTTCGAGCTGACACCCGCCCCGCGCGGCGAGGTGAAGGTGGTCGAGCTGAAGGACGACCTTGAGAACATCCTTACGAAGTACGTGGGCCATTCGGTCGAGCTTCTTCCGTGCGGCGCCGGCGACCGCATCGCCGCCGAGCGCGAGCAGTGGAACGACGGCTCGAACACGCTGTGCATCCGACCTGGTACCATCATCGTCTACTCGCGCAACAACGTGACGAACGACTTCCTGTACAAGAAGGGACTGAACGTGCTGGAGATGCCCTCCAGCGAGCTGTCCCGCGGCCGCGGCGGCCCCAGGTGTATGTCCATGCCCTTTGAGAGGGCTGATTCTTAATTAATATATTAAGAACCAGCCTTGGTCCGCTGCGGTTGCCTGTGCCATCCGACCTTGACGTTCTGGGCTTACCCTCATTGGACGAAGCCAATTCGGCCGCCCATCACGCCAATCTCGGACACCACAGGCCACCTCGCTGGCCAAAATGAACATGAGATTAGTGAAAGATTTGTTTTAGAAAACACCAAACGAAAGGACCCCAAAATGCCAGTCAACCTGTCCGGAAGAAGCTTCCTCAAGATCCTCGACTTCACCCCCGACGAGATCCGCTACCTCATCAAGCTGTCCCGCAACTTCAAGGACCTGAAGCGCACGGGCACCCCGCACAAGTACCTGGCGGGCAAGAACATCGTCCTGCTGTTCGAGAAGACGTCCACCCGCACCCGCTGCTCGTTCGAGGTCGCAGGTTACGACCTTGGCATGGGCGTCACCTACCTCGACCCAGGCTCGTCCCAGATGGGCAAGAAGGAATCCATCGAGGACACCGGGCGCGTGCTTGGCCGCTTCTACGACGGCATCGAGTACCGCGGCTTCTCGCAGGACCTCGTCGAAGAGCTCGCGGGATGCGCAGGCGTCCCCGTGTGGAACGGCCTTACCGACTCGTTCCACCCCACGCAGATGATCGCCGACATGATGACCATCGAGGAGAACTTCCCCCAGGGCCTGCGCGGGCTGAAGCTGGTCTTCATGGGCGACGCCCGCAACAACATGGGCAACTCGCTCATGGCAACATGCGCCAAGCTCGGCATGCATTTCGTCGGGTGCGGCCCGAAGGACCTGTGGCCCGAGGAGAAGCTCGTTGAGCAGTGCACCAAGATCGCCGACGAGACCGGCGGCACCGTGACGCTGACCGACGACGTCAAGGAGGCCTGCAGCGGAGCCAACGTCATCTACACCGACATCTGGGTGTCGATGGGCGAGCCGGCGGAGCTTTGGGAGCAGCGCATCAAGCTGCTGAAGCCCTACCAGGTCACCAAGCAGGTCATGGGATACGCGGACAAGAACGCCATCTTCCTGCACTGCCTGCCGTCGTTCCACGACCTCAACACCACGATCGCCCAGGACGTGCACGAGAAGTTCGGCCTCACCGAGATGGAGGTCACGGACGAGGTCTTCGAGTCCGACCAGTCGAAGGTGTTCGACGAGGCCGAGAACCGCATGCACTCCATCAAGGCGATCATGTACGCGACGCTTAAGTAGGTGGGATAAATGGCCTATACGAAAGGCGAGGGAATGAGCGTCGTCATCGCATTGGGTGGCAACGCGCTGGGCAGCACGCCCGAAGAGCAGCTGGAACTCGTCGAGAACACGGCTGTGCACATCGTCGACATGGTGGCCGAGGGAATCAACGTCGTGGTCAGCCACGGCAACGGCCCCCAGGTCGGGATGATATCGAACGCGTTCGCCGAGGCCAGCGAGCACGACGACTCCATACCCGAGATGCCGTTCCCCGAATGCGGCGCGATGAGCCAGGGTTACATAGGCTACCAGCTCTCGCAGGCGCTGCTGGGCGAGCTGAAGCGGCGCTCCATCCTGCGTTCGACGGCCTGCGTGCTCACGCAGACGGTCGTCTACCCCGAAGACCCGGCGTTCCAGCACCCGACCAAGCCCGTGGGTCCCTTCCTCACGGAGGAAGAGGCCAAGAAGAGGGCCGCCGAGGACGGTGCCACCTACGCCGAGGACTCCGGGCGCGGTTGGCGCATGATGGTTGCAAGCCCCAGGCCCCAGCGCATCGTCGAACTCGATGCGATCAAGGACCTCATGGACGACGGCTACATCGTGATCGCGGCCGGAGGCGGCGGCGTGCCCGTGTTCGAGTACGACGACTCGTACCACGGGGTGCCCGCCGTCATCGACAAGGACCGCACCAGCGCCAAGTTGGCCGCCGACTTCAAGGCCGACATGCTGGTCATTCTGACGGCCGTCGAGAAGGTGGCGATCAACTTCGGCAAGCCCGACCAGCAGAACATCGACCACATGACGGTTTCCGAGGCGCGGGCGTTCATTGAGCAGGGCCAGTTCGCGCCGGGCTCGATGCTCCCGAAGGTGCTCGCGTGCATCGAGTACCTGAACCAGTACCCGAACGGCAAGGCCCTTATAACGTCGCTCGAAAAGGCGGCCGAGGGCCTGCGGGGCGAGACCGGAACCGTCATCACTTGGGCGTAGCAACGAAGGCGCCAGGGGCTTGGGTCCACTGGCGCCAATCAAAGGCTCCAGCCAGGGGACAGCAGAACCAACACGAGGGGGAAGGCAGGGAAGAGACTCGAAGAAGCAGGTGGTAGGAATGGGAAAGAAGAAAGGCAAGAAGGAGAAGGGCGAGGCGCTGTCGGCGTTTTCGATACTTCTGATCATCCTGGTGGCGCTGGCCGTGATCACCATGATCATGGCGGCATGCGGGGTGGTAGGCGTCGAAGGCGCGACCATCGCCGACATCACCACCGCTCCCATCCTGGGCTTCGCCGACGCCCTTCCCGTCTGCCTCTTCGTGCTCGTGTTGGGCGGCTTTTTGGGCGTGGTTGCCGAGACCGGCGCGCTTGACGCCGGCATCGGGGCGCTCATGAAGAAGCTGCGCGGCAAGGAGGCGTGGCTGTTCCCCATCCTCATGGTCATCTTCTCCATCGGCGGCACGACCTACGGCATGTGGGAGGAAACCGTGCCGTTCTGCCTGCTGGTGGCGGCGGCCATGGTGGCGGCCGGCTACGACAGCCTAACCGGCGTGGCCGTGGTGCTCGTCGGCGCCGGATGCGGCGTCATCGGCTCGACGGTGAACCCCTTCGCCGTCGGCACGGCGATCGACGCCATATCGTCGTCCGGCATCGAGGTGAACCAGGGCATGGTCATAGGGCTGGGCGCCGTCGTCTGGCTGGTCAGCCTGACCATAGGCATCCTCTACGTCAGGAACTACGCGCGCAAGGTGCGCTTCGACCCCGCGAAGT
>CBCTKQ010000014.1:0-18752 GCA_965147515.1 uncultured Eggerthellaceae bacterium
CGGTGCCGCAGTCCTTTACAGCTCCTGACAAGAAAAGCCTGCATGTAGCTTTCCCGGCAGGATGCCGCAAGCAACCGCGTCACCGAGTTCGCCATCCAGGCACTTTTCGCTCCCGCAGCGCCCATATACTCCGTTTCGGATTGGCGGGATGCTGCAGCTTTCCGGCCTCAGGGGCAACGCCGAAGACGCTCGTGCAGGTGCAGGGAGGCTTCCGCATTCCGCAGGAATTCGTCAGACGATTCGAACAAGAGAAGAGGAGGAGGGCATGGACAAACAGGGCATCATCAGCGAGAGCAAGAAGCGCCGCGAGGGAGAGCGCATCTTCTACACCACGTGCCCGGCGAACGGCTGCTGGGACTCGGCATGCGTGTTGAAGTGCCATCTCAAGGACGGCAAGCTGACCGCCGTCGAGCCCGACGACACGGTCAACAAGAACGACAGCCGCGAGGACTGCGGCTGGGACAACCTGTGGAAGGGCATGATCCAGATGCGCCCCTGCGCGATGGGCCATTCCTGGAAGAAGGACCTCTACGGCGAGACGCGCCTTCTGCACCCCATGAAGCGCATCGGCAAGAAGGGCCCGGGCCAGGGCTACTTCGTGGAGATCAGCTGGGACGAGGCGCTCGACACCATCGCCGAGAAGATGGTCGAGATCAAGGGCAAGTATGGCCCGTACGGCATCTTCCATTCGCAGTACCCCAGCTTCGAGAAGAACGGGTTCCCGCTGGCTCCGTGGTGGGAGGCCGGCTTCGGCGCATGGGGCGAGCACTCCTGCTCCGGCCATGCCGCCGGCGAGATCTTCCACCTCGGCGTCAACATGCCCATGATCGTCAAGGGCGTCGACAAGAACTTCCCCGGCTTCGAGGCGAGCGACATCTTCAACTCCAAGCTCTTCGTCATGTGGGGCATGGACCCGGTGGTCGCCTGGTTCGGCCCGTCGTCCTACTACATGCAGCTGGCGCACGAGTTCGGCTGCAAGACCATCGTCATCGACCCGCGCTACACCCAGTCCGCCGAGATCCTGGCCGACCAGTGGATCCCGATCCGTCCCGGCACCGACCTGGCGATGATGCTGGCCGTGGCGCAGGTGCTCTTCGAGGAGGACCTCGTCGACCACGAGTTCATCGAGAAGTGGGTCGACCTGCCGGGTCTTGAGGAGTGGCGCGCCTACGTCATGGGCGAGGGCGACGACGGCATCAAGAAGACGCCGGAGTGGGCCGCCCCCATCACGGCCGTGCCCGCCGAGACCATCCGCGAGTTCGCGCGCCTCTACGGCACGACTAAGCCGACGCACCTGCAGTACTTCTACTCCTGCGCCAAGCGCCACCTGGGCGACTACAGCGCTGGTGCCGCCATGCTGCTCCAGGCCATCACGGGCAACATCGCCTGCGCCGGCGGCTGCGAGTCCGGCGCCTGCCTGCCCACGCCTGGCCGCGTGCCTGCGCCGCGCGCCGACTGGAAGCGCGACCCGGGCGACTACAAGGTGCCGGTGCTGTTCAACAACAACTGCCTCACCGAGATCCTGTCCTCGCAGAAGGACTACTGGGAAGGCCGCATCTCCGAGAGCGAGTTCCGCCATCTGATCGGCTCGCCGGACAACGAGTGCCCGCTGCCCAACATCCAGATGATCATCTTCGAGAACAACTACGGCAATAACCACTCCAACGTCAACAAGCGCTTCAAGGGCATGGCTGACACCGAGTTCAACTGGGGCTTCCAGTGGCACATGAACCAGCCCACCGCCGAGCTCTGCGACATCATCCTGCCGGCCCCGGTCTGGCAGCTCGAGGGCATGGACGAGTACATGTACGGCCACCAGCGCTTCGTCTCCGGCCCGAACGGCATGCGCAACTACTTCACGTTCTGCGCCCGCGGCGCCGACTTCCCCGGAGAGGTGCGCTCCAAGGAGTGGGTCTGGACCCAGATCGCCAAGCGCCTGGGCGACGAGGTCGTCGAGGGCTACAACCCGCGCATGAAGGACGTCGCGTGGGAGAACTGGGTCGACGAGCAGGAGAAGGTCTACAAGGAGGCCTTCGAGGAGTGGGCCGACAACGAGACCATCATGGCCTACCTCGAGTACGACCATCGCCCCACCTGGGAGGAGTTCCACGAGAACCCCGTCGTGCGCGTCGAGATCGACGAGCCGTTCTATCCCTTCAAGAACATGATGGAGGCCGGCCAGAGCCCCTTCAACACCCCCACGGGCAAGGTCGAGCCTTCCTCAACCTTCGTCAAGAACAACGACATGACCGAGACGCGCTGGCGCGGCGAGTACGAGCCGATGCCGGTGTGGAGCCCGAGCTACGTGGAAGGCGACATCGGAAGCGCCTCCAACGACGGCTTCTACAACCCGAAGGCCAAGGACTACCCGCTGTCGATGGTCACGCCCGTCTCCATCTACCGCCAGCATTCCGCCCATGACAACAACCCGTTCATGCGCGAGGACGTCTACCGCCATGGCGTGTGGATCTCCGGCGTGGACGCGGCGGCCCGCGGCATCAAGGACGGCGACCTGTGCCGTGTCTACAGCGACCGCGGCGAGGCCATGCTGCCGGCCTACGTCACCAACCGCTGCATGCCCGGCACCGCTGCCATCTTCCACGGCGGCTGGTTCCAGACCAATGGCGAAGAGGCCGAGATGAACAACTTCGGCCAGGACATGCGCGGAGCGCCCAACATCCTGCTCGATGACGCGCACCTGCCCCACATCCTCGGCGCGCTCATCATCGCCGGCCTCGTGGAGGTCGAGAAGGTCGCCGACGGCGATGCCGAGGGCTTCGGCTCCGAGGCCCAGCGCGGCGGCTCCCGCGGCGCTGCCACCGCCATCAAGACGCGCGATGCGCTGGCCCGAAAGGACGGCAGGCGCGACGCTGCCGCCGTCGCCATCGCCGAGCGCGCCGCCCAGGCGCAGGAGGCGCAGATCGCCCAGGACCCGACCACCCCGGCAGAGAACGCCTAAAGAGAAGAGAGGAGGAGGGAACAATGACCCAATACGGATTCCTGTTCGACATGAACCGCTGCTACGCCTGCCAGGCATGCAGCATCGCCTGCAAGGACTGGAACGGCATCGACCCAGGTGCCGAGAAGTGGATGACCGTCTACGAGTGGGAGAAGGGTACCTTCCCCAACATCCGCCTGCATGCGCTTGCCTTCTCGTGCGCGCACTGCGAGGACCCCAGCTGCCTGAAGGCCTGCCCCAACGGTGCGATCTACAAGGAGGAGGAGTTCGGCGCGGTGCTGGTGGACCAGGACAAGTGCCAGGGCTGCCGCAAGTGCTACGACGCCTGCCCCTACGGCTCACCGAAGTTCGCCACCGACGAGCCGGACTGCAAGATGAGCAAGTGCACCATGTGCATCGACCGCCTCGCCGAGGGCATGCAGCCGATCTGCACGCTCTCCTGCCCGCTGCGCGCCTTCGACTTCGGGCCGCTCGACGAGCTCGTCGAGAAGTACGGCGACGTGCGCTACTGCGAGGGGATGCCGAGCCCGGACGCCACCAAGCCGGCGTACCTCGTCTGGAACCCCCGCGAGAAGAAGCAGCTCGTTCCGTACCCGGTGGAGGAGGCCATCGCGCTCAACCAGCAGCGTGGCGACCTCGGCACCATGTTCGAGAGCCCCGAGGACCTCGCGTCCTTCGACGAAGGCACCATCGGACGCGACGGGCTGAAGATGAAGTTCGACAGCAATGCCGAGCTCATGCGCGCCACCCGCAACGACATGGCCTAAAGACGGCCCGGAAAGAGGAGGAGAACCACTATGGAATGGATAGGAGTCATTGGCATCGTCGTTGCCCTGGCCCTCTTCATCGTCGCTTCGATGAGGGGCTGGAACGTGCTGATCTCGTCGATCGTGACGGCGGTGATCATCGCGCTCACCAACGGCATGGACCTCATGAACGCCATGGTCGGCACCGAGACGTCCTACGTCACGGGCCTCGCCGGCTTCATCCGCGGAAACATACTGATATTCATGGGCGGCGCCATCATGGGCGAATTCATCGACAAGTCTGGCGCCGCGAAGTCGATCGCGCGGGCGATCATGAACAAGGTCGGCACGAAGAGCCCGTACTTCGTGCTGCTGGGAATCGCGGCCGTCGGCGCCATCCTGACCTATGCCGGCATCTCGATGTTCGTCGCGATGTTCGCCCTCATCCCGCTGGCGCGTCCGATGTTCCGCGAGTGCAACATCCCGTGGCACCTGTTCGCGGCCGCCTGGGCGCTGGCCGCCTGCTCGTTCACCATGGCCATGATCCCCGGCGTGCCCGCCGTGGCGTGGATCAACGCCGCCAACGGCTGCGGCGTCTCCCTGACCGCCGCGCCCGTCATGGGCATCGTGGGCTCGATCATCGCCATCGCCCTCAGCTGCGTCTACATCAAGTTCGCCCTGAAGCGCTCCCTTGCCAAGGGCGAGACCTTCCAGGCCGACGAGGACGACATCAAGGTGGAGGAGGACACGAACATCCCGAACTTCTTCCTGTCGCTGCTGCCTTTGATCCTGCTCATCGCCACGATCATCGGCCTGTCCGCGACCGGCATGAAGAACGTCGTCTACATCGGCATGATCGTCGGCATCGTCGCCTCGATCGTCTGCTTCTGGAAGTACGTTCCCAGCCAGCGCGACGTGCTGGGCAACGGCGCGAAGGCGGCCCTCGGGCCCGCCGTGTTCACCTCGGCTGCCGTCGGCGTCGGAACCGTGGCTGCGGCGTCCATCGGCTTCTCGGTGATCTACGACGCCATCTTCAACATGCCCGGCGGCACCTACGTGTCCGCTGCGACCATGGCTGCTGCCCTGGGCGGCATCATGGGCTCGGGCTCGGGCGCCGTGGGCATCATCGCCCAGAACTTCCTTGAGCCCTACCTGGCCACCGGCGTCGACCCGGCTGCCTTGGCCAAGATCCTTGCCAGCTCCGCCTCCATCGGCGGCGCGCTGCCCAACGCCGGCGCGATGTTCGGCATGTTCGCGGCCATGGGCCTTACGCACAAGAACGCCTACAAGCACATCGCGGCGATCTCGATCGGCGCGGGCCTGTGCGCCTTGATCGTGATGATCGTGATGGCCAACCTCGGGATCGTCTAGACGCGCTCGGGGCTCGACCCCAGACATCTTCATTTCCTTCTTCTTGACCGGATGCAGGGCATTACTCCCTAGACCGCCCTGCATCCGGCCCCCTTTGCTGCATCAAAGGAGCGGCCATGGACGGAAAAGAAGGCCAGAAGGCCACAGGGAAGCCCTCCCTGTTCACCCGCGTTCCGGAGAGCGAGCGGCTGGCGTGGCCTGACATCGCAGCAATCCTTTCGGGAGTCGTCTCCAGCCTCTCGAAGCTCATGGGCGGCGGCATCGTCGCATTCTACGCCGGATGCCAGATGGGCGGCGTCACCGTCGCCATCACGCTCGTCCTGTCGTTCGTCCTCACCTACCTCGTCGGCAAGATCTGCTTTCGCGCAGGCCTGCCCAACAACGTCGTCTCGCGCTACTACATCTTCGGCAAGAAGGGGTCCGCCGCCGGCTCGTTGATCTGGATCTTCGTCCTGGTCGGGGTGCTGGCCGTGGGCACCGTGCAGCTCGGCAACGCCGTGCTCTTCGCGTTCGGGTGGGAATCCGAGGCTGCGCGCTGGGCCCTGTTCGTCGGCATCTCGTGCGTCTGGGTGCTGATGGCGCTGTTCGGCACCAAGGTCATCGCCCGCATGAACGCCGTCTTCGTCGTGGCGCTGTTCTGCGTGATGGGCTACGTGGTCTATCGGATAGCAGCGGAAGGACAGCTCGTCGACGCTGCGACGCATGGCATCCTCATACCGGGCGTGCAGCCCTTGGAAGGCTTCGCCTATTCGGTCAACTACGCGATCATGACGAGCGGGCTGCTGGCGCTGTTCGCCGCCGACTTCACCCGCTTCGCGCGCAAGGAGAGGGACCTTCTGCCCATCTCGCTCACGGGCAGCCTGTTCGCCGTGCTCACCTACGTCTTCGGCGCGCTCATCGTGTTCTACGGGTTCCAGCAGTCGGTGGATTACTTCTCGGCGCAGGGGATGTCGCCCGAGCTCGCTGCGAACGCCGCCGTGACGAACCCCGGCGTCTCGCTCGTGCTTGCCTCGGGAGGCATTGGGCTGGCAATCATATGCCTGTCTCAGATGAAGGTGGAGACGTCGAACTCCATCGGAGGGGCGAACGCCGTGTCGAACCTGGTGAACTCGTTGACCGGCAAGACGGTCCCGTGGGCCGTGGCCGTCATCCTTGCGAACGCCATCGGCCTGGTGTTCATCATGTGCAACATCCTCGACCAGATCAATGCCTTCATGAGCTACGGGTCGATACTCACCACGTCGTGGTGCATCCTGCTGATCACCGACTATTACCTTGTGCGTGGAAAGATGGGAATAGGCTCGCGCGAGATCCGCATCGACGGCAAGGAAGAGCCGGTTAACTGGCGAGGGATCTCTACGCTGGCCATAGTGACCGTGGTCGCCAGCGTGCTTTACGCGACGGGCGTGTTGGCGGTGCCTTTCCTGCTGGTCGCTCCTGCCACCGTCGTGCTGTATACAGCCATCAGCTATGTGCAGCGCGACCGGGTCCGCGCGGCCTCTGGATGCTAGGTGCGCCTTTAGGGGCGGCCCGAAAGCGCACGGCTTGTTTACGGCTAGCGGCGTCGGCGCGCCCTGCTGCTACAATGAGCCCATGGAACAGCGCAAGTTCGACACTTTCATATTCGACCTCGACGGAACCCTGCTCGACACGGTTCCCGACCTGACGCTGCTCACCAACCGCATACTGCGCGACGTGGGAGCGCCCGAGCACACCCAGGAGGAGATCCTGAGCTACGTAGGCGCAGGCGTTCGGAGGCTGATCTACCTCGCGCTTCCCGCCGACGCTTCCGAAGAGACGCGAGAAGAGGCCATGGCGCTCTGGAACGAGCACTTCATGGAGTACTACGAGCACACGGTGCCGTTTCCAGGCGTCGTGGAGCTGTTGACGCAGCTGCGCGAGCGCGGCATCGGGCTGGGAGTGGTGTCCAACAAGTTGCAGCCCGGCGTCGACGTCATAATGAACCGCCTGCTTCCGGGCATGGTGGACGTCATGTTCGGAGAAAGCGAGCTGATTCCCCGCAAGCCCGACCCGAAGGGCATACAGGTGGCAATGAAGTTCCTGAAGACGGCCGCCCCCGACACCATATATATAGGCGACTCGCCCGGCGATGTGAAGGCCGGCCGCAACGCAGGGACCGCTACCGCCGCGGTTCTTTGGGGCTATCACAAGAAGGAAGACTTCGCCGCCGAGGACGCCGAGCCCGACTTCTACGTGGAGAATCCACTGGATCTTCTGGCCTTCGCCAAGTAACCCTGCGTCACTTTTGCACCGCCATGTTTGTGCCAGGGACGTTCGCTTTTGACGCATTGGCTTGCCTGCTCGAAATCCTTATGAGACGTTGCGGGGCCTCGACGAGGCGTATAAGGCGAAGATTCGACTTCGCTCAGAATGGCCTCAGGTAGCCGCAGCTCTTAGCATTCTGTCCGCTCTTCGCCCATGAGCCCCGTCGTGGCACCGCAAAGGGACGTCGAATCGGATGAGAGAGGCAAGCCAATGCGTCAAGAGTGAACGTCCCCTGACACATCGCGCAAGGTTCGGCCATGTTGCGCAGAGTCCGACGTTCGACCTGGGTTCGGCATACGTATGGCGGCGTTTCGGCCCGGAAGGGTTCGGCGTTAGGTTCCTGAAAGGTCTTGCCACAGCGTTCTGTAACCCGCGTTTCGAACCGCGCGGCTATGATGCAGCCAAGCGCCGGCGGAAAATCGGCCACGCCGGCGCCGGGGACGAAGTGGGGTCGATGGTCGTGGGGGACACTGGCGCTGGTTATGGATTTCGCAGGGCGGCTGGGATTCTTGCTTGCCTTCTGCTAAACTGTTCAGGCTATTGTCCTGCTCTGGGACCACCTAACCAGAGCCGTTTAGACCAGAGGAGGTGAGCTGATGAAGGCTTACGAACTGCTGTATTTTGTCGCTCCTACCACCGATGACGACGCTCGTGCCGGCGTTATGACGCGCATCGAGACGATCGTCAAGGATGCAAAGGGACAGATCGACAACGTCGACGACTGGGGAAGAAAGAAGCTTGCCTACGAGATCGACGGCCAGGCTGACGCCGACTACACTCTCATCGACTTCCACACCGACCCCGACAGCATTGCGGAACTCGATCGCGTTCTGCGCATCAACGACGCCGTTATGCGCCACATGATCGTCGCCCGTGAAGACAGGGATTAGTTTGGACCAGGAAGAGGGATTCAGATGAGCATCAACCGAGTTGTACTAAGCGGCAACCTCACGCGCGACCCAGAGGTCCGCACCACGCAGTCAGGAATGCCGGTCATGTCGCTGGGGATCGCCGTGAACGATCGCCGCAAGAACAACCAGACCGGCGAGTGGGAGGACTACGCCAACTTCATCGACTGCACGATGTTCGGCAACCGCGCCCAGAACGTCTCGCAATACCTCTCGAAGGGGCAGCGCGTGATGATCGACGGCAAGCTCCGCTACAGCCAGTGGGAGCGCGACGGGCAGAAGCGCAGCAAGATCGAGGTGATAATCGACGACCTCGACTTCGCTTCTCCGCGCAATTCCTCGGGCCAGGGCGGCTACGACTCCCAGGGCGGGTCGCATTCGGGCGGGTCGTCCGCCTACAGCGCGCCGACCACCCCGGTGGTTGACACCACCTCTTCCGTATACGATGAGGACATACCGTTCTAGAAAGCAAGAGGTGCACAATGGCCGATTACCAGAAGCATCAGCGTCACAAGAAATGCCAGTTCTGCAAGGACGACGCTGAGTTCATCGACTACAAGGACACGCAGCTGCTGCGCAAGTACACCACCGACCGCGGCAAGATCAAGCCGCGCCGCGTGACCGGCGCATGCAGCCAGCATCAGCGCGACATCGCGAACGCCATCAAGAGGGCCCGGGTCATGGCTTTGATCCCCTACTCCGTGCCCGCCGTCAGCGGACGTGGCGATCGTCGCCGCAAGCACTAGGAGGTCGCAATGGAGGTCATCCTACTTAAAGAGCTTCGCGGCCGCGGCGGCGAAGGGGACGTGATCGACGTCTCCCGCGGGTTCGCGAACAACTACCTGCTGCGCCAGGGTTACGCCATCAAGGCCACGCCCGGCAACCTGAAGCAGCTCGAAGAGCGCCGCAAGAACATCGAGAAGCGCGAAGAGGTCCGCATCGCGAACGCGAACGAGCTCGCGGAGAAGCTGAACGGCCTCACCGTCAACGTCACGGTCCAGGTCGGCGAAGAGGGCCAGCTGTTCGGTTCCGTCACGGCCCCGATGATCGCGGACGCCATCGTCGACATGGGCATCGAGATCGACAAGCGCCGCGTCGAGCTGGGCAAGCCGATCAAGATGGTCGGCGAGTTCCCCGTGGACGTCAGCATCTACCGCGACATCAAGGCCACCGTCAACGTGGTCGTCGCGGGCGAGCAGACCGAAGCCGATGCCGCCGAGCAGGCCGAAGAGGCCGCTGAAGCCGCAGCCGAGGCCGCGGGCGAGGCAGTCGCCGACGCCATCGAGGCCGAGGTGGAACAGGCCGCCCTGGCCGAAGAGGCCGCCGAGATGCTGGACCACAACGAGACCGCATCCCAGGGCGACGTCGCAGAGCCCTCCGCCGAAGCGCAGGAAGAGGCCCTCGAGGCAGCCGAGTAGCAAGGTTTTCGCAACGCAGGGGGCGGGCTCGGTCCCGCCCCTCTTGATTTCGTTCAGGAGGTGAATATGCCCGACGAGTTCCAAGGCCCGGCGCCGTCCGACACCCAGAGGCATATCCAGCTCCCGAGCGACATCGAGGCGGAACAGGCGGTGCTGGCGTCGTGCCTTCTCAGCGAGGACGCGTGCTACGAGATCACTATCAACCTGAAGCCCGAGCAGTTCTACCGCACGGCGCACCAGCGCATCTACGAGAACATCATGGCCATGGTCCGCGACGGGCTGCGAGCGGACGTCATCTCTCTGGCCGACAAGCTGCAGGCGGCGGGCGACCTCGAGTCCGCAGGCGGACGGTCCTATCTGGCCGACCTCCACGGCAACACGTTCGCGCTGACCAACTGGCGCCACCACATGGAGATCGTGAAGCGCACCGCCATCCAGCGTGAGCTTATCCGCGCCGCGGCCGAGATCAATGCGTTGGCCTACAACGCGCCCGACGACCTGGACCAGGTGGTGGGCGAGGCCGAGCAAACCCTGTTCAACGTGACAGAGAAGCGGGTGTCGTCCTCGTTCAAGAAGATGGACTCACTTGTCGAGGAGGCCTACACCGAGCTGTCGAAGATAGCGAACCAAGGCGACTCCATCATCGGGGTGCCCACCGGCTTCCGCGACGTGGACGACCTGTTCCATGGCCTGCGAGGCGGCGACTTGGTCATCCTTGCCGCACGTCCGGGCGTCGGCAAGACGGCCTTCGCGCTGAACATGGCCGTCAACGCCGCAAAGGCAGGAACAGCCGTCGCGTTCTTCTCGCTGGAGATGAGCGCCGGCCAGCTGGTGCAGCGCATCGTGGGCGCCGAGGCCCGCGTCAACTTGAGCAAGCTCCGCAGCGGCAAGGTGCAGGAAGGCGACTGGGGGCAGATCCTCGACGCCACCACCACGCTCAGCGGTCTTGAGATGTACATCGACGACACGCCCGGCCTTTCCATAATGGAGGCCCGCGCGAAGGCCCGCCGCGAGCTGCGCCACATCGTGGGCACCGACAAGAAGGGCGTCATCATCATCGACTACCTTCAGCTGATGCAGCCGCCTGTCGTGCGCCGCGACGGCAACCGCGCCGTCGAGGTGGGCGAGATATCGCGCGGACTCAAGGTGCTGGCGAAGGAGATGGACATGCCCGTCATCGCGCTGTCGCAGCTGAACCGTGCGGTCGAGATGCGCGGCAAGAAGCGCCCGATGCTGGCCGACTTGCGCGAGTCCGGGTCCATCGAGCAGGACGCCGACATCGTCATGTTCATCGACCGGTCCATGGACGAGGCCGAAGCGGAAGACTCGGGCCGTCCCGAGCTTGGCACCGCCACGCTGATCGTGGCCAAGCACCGCAACGGCCCCACGCGCGACATCACCATGTCGTTCAATCCCGAGTTCACCAAGTTCGGCGACTTCTTCGACGCGTCCAGCTACGGAGAGTTCTAGCAATGGCCGACGGGACGCCGATGCCGCCCGACCCGGCCAAAGAGATGCCGCATACGCTGCTCGACCTGGCCGAACAGCGCCGCCAGGTGCGCGTGCATTACTACGTCAAGATCGCCGTGAGCACGTTCCTCTGCGCGCTTCTGCTAATCGTGGGGGTGCCGGTGTTCATGGAGTCGCGCGTCACGGGGTCGCTGGCCTACACTGCGCTCGGAGTGGTTCTCGTCGGGTTCGGGCTGGTGCTTGCCGCCTCCGTGGTCACCCTGCTTTTCCACCCGCCGTTCAACAAGGACGGCTCGTTCAAATGACGTTAGAATGTAGGCATTCGTAACTGCGAGCGAAGGGAATCCGATGCCATCGACAGTTCTCGTCGGCACCCAGTGGGGCGACGAAGGCAAGGGGAAGATCACAGACCTGATCGCCAGCGACTTCGACTACGTCGTGCGCTTCCAGGGGGGCAACAACGCCGGACACACCGTCATCCACGGCGACACCAAGCTTGCGCTGCACCTCATGCCCTCGGGGGTCATGTACGAGAACGCGGTGCCCGTCATCGGCAACGGCGTCGTGGTGGACCCGGGCGTGCTGGTGAAGGAGATGGCGCTGCTCGAGGCCGAAGGCATCAGCTGCGAGCGCCTGAAGATCAGCTGCGACGCGCACGTCATCATGCCGTACCACAAGGTGCTCGACGGCGCCGAGGAGAAGCGCCTGGGCAACAACCAGATAGGCACCACCAAGCGCGGCATCGGCCCCTGTTACCAGGACAAGATCGCCCGCAAGGGCATCCGCGTGCAGGACCTTCTGGACGAGAAGATCTTCCGCCTGAAGCTCGAGACGGCGCTCCAGCAGAAGAATGCGGTGCTGCAGAAGATCTACGGGCTGCAGACCTACACCGTCGAAGAGATCTGCGACGAGTACCTGCCCTACGCCCGCATTCTGAAGCCCTACATGGCCGAGACCGCGCACATGCTCAACTCGGCGCTGTCGCAGGGCAAGAACGTGCTCTTCGAAGGCGCGCAGGGCACGCTGCTCGACATCGACCACGGAACGTACCCCTACGTCACTTCGTCGAGCTGCACCTCCGGAGGCGCATGCACGGGCGCGGGAGTGGGTCCCGTGGCGGTAGACAGGGTGCTGGGCATATCCAAGGCCTACGTCACCCGCGTGGGAGGCGGCCCGTTCCCTACCGAGCTGAAGTTCCCCGAGGATGGCGGGGTAGGCCAGGAAGCCATCGACGGCGCGCTGCTCTGCGAGGCCGGGCACGAGTTCGGCGTGACCACCGGACGCAAGCGCCGCTGCGGGTGGTTCGACGCCGTCATCGCGCGCTATGCCGCCGAGGTGAACGGGCTCACCGACATAGCCATGACCAAGCTCGACGTGCTTTCCGCGTTCGACACCGTGAAGGTTTGCGTCGCCTACGAATGCGAGGGCGAGCGCTACGACTACTTCCCAATGCAGCAATCGGTCCTGTTCCACGCGAAGCCCGTCTACGAGGAGCTTCCGGGGTGGAAGGGCTGCGACATCACGGGGTGCAAGACCTACGACGAGCTCCCCGACAACACGCGCGCCTACATCGAGCACCTGGAACAAATAGTGGGCGTGCCCATAACCATAGTGTCGGTTGGCGCCGACAGGGACCAGACGATCATGAGGGGATGGGAATGATGAAGGCTCTCGTACTTGGATCGGGTGGCCGCGAGCACGCCATAACCTGGGCGCTTGCGAAGTCGCCGGACGTCGAGGCCATCTGGGTCGCGCCAGGCAACGGCGGCACGGCTTCGGTGCGTCTGGCCTCGTCGGGCCAGCCGGTCGAAAACGTCGCACTCGACCCCATGGATGCGCAGGCCGTCAAGGCGTTCGCCGAGGAAGCAGGAGTCGACCTGGTGGTCGTAGGGCCCGAGGCGCCGCTGGTTGCCGGCGTGGCCGACGTGCTGCGTGACGCCGGAATCGCGGTGTACGGCCCGAATGCAGCCGACGCCCAGCTTGAGGGCTCGAAGGAGTTCGCCAAGAAGTTCATGGACGAAAACGCCATCCCTACCGCCGCATATGCAAGCTTCACCGAGGCCGCCCCGGCGTTGGAGTACGTCCGCCAGCAGGGCGCGCCCATCGTCATCAAGGCCGACGGGCTTGCCGCAGGCAAGGGCGTCGTGGTGGCCGAAACGCTCGAAGACGCCGAGGACGCCGTTCGCGCATGCTTCGACGGCGCGTTCGGCGAGGCCGGCGCGAAGGTGGTCGTCGAGGAATGCATGCGCGGACCCGAGTGTTCCATGCTCTCGTTCGTCACCGGGGGCCGCAGCTTCCCGATGGCGCCGTCGCAGGACCACAAGCGCGCCTACGAGGGCGACACCGGCCCCAACACCGGCGGCATGGGGGTGTACTCGCCCGTGCCCATCGTGCGCGGCGACGAGATGGACGCCATGGTCGACATCATGCAGACGGCCGCCGCAGCCGTGCCCGACTACCGCGGCACCCTGTACGGCGGGTTCATGCTGACCGACGACGGCCCGAAGATCGTGGAGTACAACGTCCGCTTCGGCGACCCCGAGACGCAGGTCGTGCTCCCCAGGCTCGAAAGCGACCTGGCAGAAGCCATGATGGCCGTGGCCGAAGGCCGCGCCGATGACATCGCTTTGAGGTGGTCCGACAAGTGGGCAGTGGCCGTGGTGCTGGCCAGCGCGGGATATCCGGGCGCCTACGAGAAGGGCAAGGCGATAAGCGGGATAGAAGCAGCCGAGGCGCTCGACGACGTCATCGTTTTCCACGCAGGCACCGCCGTGGACGATTCAGGCAACCTGGTCACCGCGGGCGGCCGCGTGCTCAACGTCGTCGCGCTGGGCGACACGTTCGAACAGGCGCGCGACCGCGCATACGAGGCCTGCGACCTTATCGAATTCGACGGCAAGCAGCTGCGTCGCGACATCGGCGCGAAGGCGCTGCGCGGCCGCGAAAGCTGGCAGTAAGTGCTTTCCGAGAAGCTTTTGACGAAGGCGGTCGAAGCCACCACCGCCAGCTACCTGAAGCTCGAGCCCACCGACGAGACGCGCATGCCGGCGCCCGAGCCGGGCAAGCGGTACATGCTTTACGCGCACGTGCCGTTCTGCGAGAGGCTGTGCCCGTACTGCTCGTTCAACCGCTTCCCGTTCGCCGAGGACCGCGCGAAGCCCTACTTCGCGAACCTGCGCAAGGAAATGCTGATGCTGGCCGACCTGGGCTACGACTTCGACAGCCTTTACATCGGCGGCGGCACGCCCACCATCATGATCGACGAGCTTTGCGAGACCATCGATTTGGCCCGCGATACGTTCAGCATCAAGGAAGTGTCCAGCGAGACGAACCCCAACCACCTGGTGCCCGAATACATCGATAAGCTCGAAGGCCGGGTGCAGCGGCTTTCCGTGGGAGTGCAGAGCTTCGACGACGACCTGCTGAAGCAGATGGACCGCTACGAGAAGTACGGTTCGGGCCGCGAGATCGTCGAGCGCATCCAGCAGGCCTCGCCGCATTTCGTGTCCATGAACGCCGACATGATATTCAACTTCCCGGCGCAAAACGTCGACGTGCTCATATCCGACATCGAACGCGTGGTGGAGTCGGGCGCCTCGCAGACCACGTTCTATCCGCTGATGGCATCGCCCAGCGTGCAGAAGTCGCTGGCCCGCACGGTGGGACGCGTCGACTACGCGCGCGAGCAGCAGTTCTACGAGATAATCTGCGAGCTTCTGGCAGGCCCTGGCGATGCGGGCTCGCCCGACGGGCTTTTTGCCTACGGGAGTGCGTGGACCTTTAATAGGCGCAAACCGGCTGCGGCTTCCCCCAGCGCATTGTCTTCTTCCTCCAAGCTTTCGGACGAATTCGACGCACTGGACGACGCCTCGCTCGATTCGCGTGATCGTATAGGCAGCCTTCCCCTCGATCAGGCGCCCATGATCGACGAGTACGTTGTCGACTACGAGGAATACCCGGCAATCGGGTCGGGCGGCATCACCTACCTGGGCAGCAACCTGTACGTGAATACGTTCTCGGTGCGCGAGTACAACGCCGCCATCGAAGACGGCCGCATGTCCATGATGGGCAAGACCACGTTCGGCCTGCGCGACCGCATGCGCTACCGCTTCATGATGCAGCTGTTCGGGCTTCGCCTTGACAAGCGCCAGTTCCAGCGCGACTTCGGCATGTCGGTCGAACGCGGACTTCCGGTCGAGATGGCGTTCATGCGCGCATCCGGAGCATTTGCCACCGACGACGCCGACGAGCTGACACTGACGGCGAAGGGCCGCTACCTGGTGGTCGTCATGATGCGCCAGTTCTTCATCGGGGTGAACCAGCTCCGCGACCAGGCCCGCGCCGCACTCACCGGCGAGGAACGCGAGCTGGTCTTCGGCTGCTAGCGCCCATGGGCGCGTTGTTCGCAGCCGCTGCGTTCCTGGCGCTTTTCGCGCTGCTCATGGCTGCCAGCGTGACCGACATCCGAAGCCGCACCATCCCCAACCGGCTGGTTTTGGCTGTGGCTGCCGTTTGGCTGCTGTGGCGTTGCGCTTCCATGGCGATCGGCTGCGCCCAGCCGTCCGATGCCGTCGGCGACGTTCTAGGCGCCTTGCTGTTCGGCGGCGGGTTGCTGGCCTTCGTGATGGTGTCGGAACGCGTCTCGGGCCGCTTCATGATGGGCGGGGGAGACGTCAAGCTTCTGGCCGCCGTGTCGCTCTTTCTTGGCCTGCGTTTGGCGCTGGTGGCGCTGCTTGCCGCCTGCGTCGTAAGCCTGGCGTTCGCGGCGGCACGGCTAAAACACGGCATCCCGTTCGCGCCTTGCATCATGTGCGGCGCACTCGTCGCCCTGCTTTCGTGTTGACGTTCAATATGTTATAATATATAACATATTATATTTTGAAGGAGGCGTGATGGCGCAGCTTTCCCTATATTTCACCGACGCAACGATGCAGCGACTGCGCGCCGATGCGAAGGCGTCCAACACTTCCATTTCCAAGTACGTCTCGTCGCTGGTCACAAATGCCAAGATGCAAGAAGGTTGGCCTACAGGCTACTGGGATACGGTGTACGGGGCACTTGACGATCCGACGTTCGTCGTTCCTTCCGAGCCGGATCCCTGTTTGGACGGTGCAATCCCGGCGTTTTCCGAGGAATGACTTGAGATGTATTTCCTCGATTCCGACATCTGCATCGAAATCCTTCGGGGAAGGCTTCCGGAAACCTATGCGCTTATGAAGAAGGCCACTCCGAAGCTATTCGGCATTCCTGCCGTGGTCGAAGCCGAGCTCAGGACGGGTGCGCAGAAATCCGACCACCCGAAGAAGAACACGCTGCTTCTGGAAACCTTCCTTGCACCCTACCAATGCATTCCCTTCGACAGCGAGTGCGCGACGGCGTACGCCAAAATCAGAACACAGCTTGAACTCGCTGGCACCCCCATCGGGCCCAATGACATGCTGATTGCTGCAACCGCCCTTGCGCATGGCGCAACCTTGGTCACTCGAAACGCTCGCGAGTTCTGCCGCGTCGAAGGGATGGAAGTCGAAAACTGGGACGAGGCAAGCGGCTATAATCTCCTGTGAGAAAACGAAGCCTATACGCGAAGGCCAGGGGATGAATTGATTTACGACAACGTGCTCGAGGCGCTTGGGCATACGCCGCTCGTGCGCCTGCAGCGCCTGACCGAGCCCGACATGGCGCAGATCCTCGTGAAGTACGAGGGCGTGAACGTGGGCGGCTCCATCAAGACGCGCACCGCCGCCAAGATGATCGAAGAGGCCGAGGCCCGGGGCGACATAGGCCCCGGAAGCATAATCGTGGAGCCCACAAGCGGCAACCAGGGCATAGGCCTTGCGCTGGTGTGTGCGGTGAAAGGATACGAGGCGCGCATCATCATGCCCGACTCGGTGTCCGAAGAGCGCCGCCTTCTGGTGGAACACTACGGCGCCACGACGATCGTCGTGCACGACGAGGGCGACATCGGCAAGGCCATCGACGAATGCATCAGCATCGCGCGCGAGATGGCCGCGGAAGACCCGCGCGTCTACGTGCCGCAGCAGTTCGAGAACATCGACAACCTGCGGGCGCACCGCAACCACACGGCGCTCGAAATCGCCGAGGACGCCGGCTGCCACATCCATGGATTCGTCAGCGGCATCGGCACAGGCGGCACGATATCGGGCATCGGTCAGACGCTCAAGCGGCTGTACCCCGACATCGAGATATGGGCGGTCGAACCCGAGAACGCCGCCATCCTTTCGGGCGGCGGAATAGGAAGCCACCTGCAGATGGGGATAGGCGACGGGCTCATCCCCGCCATCCTCGACCAGGAGATATACGACGAAGTCATCGTCGTCAGCGACGAAGAGGCCCTGCAGACGGCCCGCGACCTCGCAAGCAAGGAAGGCCTGATGTGCGGCGTGTCGTCCGGCACGAACGTGGCCGCCGCCAAGCGCCTTGCGAAGAAGCTGGGGCCTGGCAAGACGGTGGTCACCGTGCTGCCCGACACCGGCGAGCGCTACTTCTCCACGCCGCTGTTCGGATAGCTGCTGTTGGGCTGCAGAAACGAAAGCGGCCTCCCCGAAGGAAGGCCGCTTGCAGTATATGGTGGTCGGAGGGGGACTTGAACCCTCGGCACGCGGATTTTCAGTCCGCTGCTCTACCAACTGAGCTACCCGACCGGATGCCGCCGAACGCGTTCGACGTGAGTAAACATTGTAAATGCAGCGCTTCGTTCTGGCAAGAATCAATTTGCTGGCATGACGGAAGCGAACGTCCCCCGTCATGCATTGATATCATGGGACGATGCTTTCCATGCGCATACATACGATGCGGCGACGCGACTGGGTTTTCCTTGCAGCGCTGTCGCTCGTCGTTGCATTCTGCGGCGTCTTCGGGGCGTCCTACGTGATAGGGGAGGGCTACCCGTACTTCAAGCTTTGGGCGGAAATCGTCCTCACGCTTCTTGCGACCGTCGTCGTGGCGATCGCTCTCCTGTTCCTCGAAGCGCTTTTCTATCGGTATGCAAAAACCCCACACGCCGACGTAGGGGTGCAGGCAAGCGCGACACCCGTGGAAGGATCTGACAAAAGACCTGGCTTCTGCCACATGATGGGGCCCGGGACGGAGAGGTGGAGTCGAGGTAAGCCAAAGGAGCCGAGAAACCCACTCGGCGTAGCCGAGTCAGTTCGAGGCGACGACGCGTCGAGCGAAACCTCTCCGTCCCGGGCCCCGTTGCCCGACCAAAGAGAGCAAGCCTACGCTTCCGAAAGGCGCATCCGCCGCATCTGCAACCGCCTTACGCCCCCATGGTCCGTTCGCAGCATCGCATTGTTCTCCGCCGTCATGGCGCTGTTGTGGCTTCCATGGTTCGTCGCCAACTTCCCCGGAGGCACCTACTGGGACACCTACTACCAGATGTACCAGGTGTACCCGGAAAACCATCCCATAGCCGTCATCCCCTGGGCCGAGATATACGACCAGACGCTCACCGATGCATGGCTGGTGGACCACCATCCCGTGTTCACGACGCTGGTGTACGGCGCCTTCGCCATGGCGTCGGATGCGCTGACCGGCAACTGGATGGCGGGAGTCGCCGCCTTCTGCATCATCC
>CBCTKQ010000015.1:0-18514 GCA_965147515.1 uncultured Eggerthellaceae bacterium
GATGCCGAGAACGCCGTCATCAGCAGGCCCTGCATCGTGTACGAGATTCCCAGCGTCTCTATCATCGATGGCTGGGAGGGAGGAACCTTTCCGTACTGCGTCGAGATCAGGATGCTTGCGACGATGATGGCCCAGACCGGGATCCAGGCGGCGACCTTCTTGGCCATGGCGACCACTCCCTCTCCAGAACGATGGCGGCATCGGCAATGCCGTGCATAGGAAAAATGGTTGCCTATACAGAAGCTTCGCACATCCACCGCGCGTCGCTATATTGCGGGACTTTGCACGGTATTAGATGCAGTATTACGCCTGTACTCTGGGAATTTGCGTAGAGGATGAGGGAAAGGCGAGACAAGAGGCACGGTCCTCCTGTCTCAAGAGGGAAGGAGGACGAGCCAGAAAACGCCTCCTTGTCTCGTCTGCCAGGCGCTATTACTGGAAGTCTTCCTCCACCATGTCGATCAGCTCCTGCTGGGAATGGATGTCAACCTTCCGGTAGATGTGATAGATGTGCGTCTTCACCGTGTGCGTGGATATGTACAGCTCGTCGGCGATGTAGCCGTAGCTGCGACCGCGTGCGAGCATCGTGAATATGCGCTCTTCCTGTTTGGTGAGCTTATGCTGCTCGGATATGTCGTGGCATTTGTCCTTCCAAGCATCCTGGAACTGCGTTGACTTTGCAACGCCCGCCTCCGATTCCTCGCCTCTGCCCGTCAGCGTGAGATAGACCACCATGGCCATGACCAGCACAACCGACACGATTCCGAAACCAGCCCCGAACCCGTCATGCCCAAGGATCACGAACAGCCCGTAACCGATGGCCCACCCAAGGAAGATGCCTACGAAATTAATGAAGGTGGCCGTGCTGGTATAGCGGAACAGGCCCAGCCTGCGGTCGCGCACCTCGTCGGCTAAGTCGCCCCAGCCTATGGCGTCGAAGCATGTGAACCCGAACACGGCGAACGACAGGAACACGACCCGAAGCGTGCTGTTCGAGTAGGGGAAGGGAAGAAGCGCCACGGCGACCAGCATCAGCAGCACGCGACGGAACCTGTCGGCGTCTATCCTCATCTTGAAGAAGAAGGTGCATGTGGCCAGAAATGCTGCCGAGAACAGTATGGACAGCACGATGATGAATATCATGTGGTTGACGCATGCGAGGTAGAGCACCGCATACGACACGATGCCGAACGACACCGTATATATAAGTGTGAGAGGCATGAAGTTCCTGAGTTCCGAGAACCGGGCCTTCAACGACTCCGAATGGGTCCTTGGCTCCGGCGCGCTTTGCACATGCTGCTCGCTGGACGAATCCATCCTGCGACCTGCGGCGAAGGTGAACGCGCATGCCAAGACGGGCAGCGCCATGACGCCCAAGGCCATCATCGCAGGGGATAGCAGCTGCGGTATGGCATACAAGGTGGCAGCCACGAGGAAGCTAAGCGAGATGCACCGCGATATCTTCGCGCGCTTCAGCCACACGAGGAAGCGTATGGTCTTCAGAAGGACGAGCGACGACGCCAGTCCTGAAACCGCCCAGAGCGCTGCGACGACGGGGAACGCAAGCTGTATTCCGAACGCGTGCAACAGCGCGGGGATGCCGTTCAGGCAGCTGGTCAGCGACAGCATCACGAACCCGCGGAGTCCCTTGAAGAATGCCTCGGCCTTCTCGGGCACGAAGCTCACGACCAGCATTGCCAGTGCCGAAGTCCCGGCGAAGATGACAAGCAGCAGGCAGTACTCCACTATGCCTTCGCTTCCGAACGGGTTCAACGCAACCGACGAGAACGTCGCGAAGATCCAGGCCCAGTAGGATCCCAGCGAGATGATTCCGAACACGAGGATGGCGGAATCGTTGCCGAACAGGTGGTCGTCACGTTCCTGGGTATTACTTTTGGTCATACTCTCTCCTCCATAACCAGCTACGCAGCACATTCCGCATAAATACGGACGTTTCCCCGATTCACGCGAGGCAGGTGCTGCCCCACCATGTGAACAACTCACAGGACGTCGCTTTCGTACGGCCTGGAACCTCAAAAAGGAGAAGGAGGATGCAATGAGCGAGAAGAGGGAGTACACCCTCGTCAATCACAAGGAGCCGTACAAGTACGACGAAAACGGCCTTCATGTGACCCGCGGCAGCGCTTGGTCGGGACCGGGCTGCCACTTGGGGTGCGGGGTGCTTATGTACACCGACGACGACGGAAAGCTTGTCAAGGTGGAGGGGGATCCCGAGAACCCCTTCAACCAAGGCAGGCTGTGTTGCCGCTGCCTGGCACTTCCGGAGGTAGTATATCACGAAGACCGGGTGCTTCATCCTATGAAGCGCGCCCGCGAAGACCGCGGCAAGGACAAGTGGGAACGCATCACGTGGGATGAAGCCTACGAGACGATCTCGTCCAGGTTCCTGGAAATCAAGGAGAAGTACGGCCCAGAATGCATCGCGTTCTATTCGGGCACGGGCCGTGACATCGGGCAGTACATCACACGCCTTGCGTGGGGCTTCGGCAGCCCGAACTTCATCTTTGCGATGAGCGGCCAGTCGTGCTACTCGCCACGCGTGGCCGGATGCTTCTCGAACACCGGCGCGTTCTGGCTAGGCGACTATTCGCAGCAGTTCGCCGACCGCTACGACGACCCTCGTTGGGAATGCCCCGAATACGTGGTTGTGTGGGGCAACAATCCTGTGGTGTCCAACTCGGACGGCCTTTACGGGCACTGGGTCGTCGACGTCATGAAGCGCGGCGCGAAGCTGATCGTCATCGACCCGCGCCTGACCTGGCTGGGCGCCAAGTCCGAGCAGTTCCTGCAGGTAAGGCCTGGAACCGACGCCGCGCTTGCGCTGGGAATGATCAACTTCATCATCGAGGAAGACCTCTACGACCACGAGTTCGTCGACCTGTGGTGCTACGGCTTCGAAGAGCTTGCCGAGCGCGCCAAGGAGTACCCGCTTGACTATGTGGAGGAAGTCACGTGGATTCCACGCGACAAGATCGAGCGCGCTGCACGCAGCATCGCCGAGGCCAAGAACGCCATCCTGCAGTGGGGCGTCGCCATCGACCAGACGAAGGAGACGATTCCCACAGCACAGGCACTGCTTTCGCTGTTCGAGATCACGGGCCATATGGACAAGCCGGGCGCCATGGTGCCGCCGCCATCCATCCTTTACTACGCCGGCGGCTGGGGCGAGGAGTTCCTTTCCCCCGAGCAGAAGGCCAAGCTTATCGGACTGAAGGACTATCCGCTCATTCAGATGGGATTCCAGGAGGCCGTCACCGACGAGTACATCAAGACCCTTGAAACGGGCGAGCCGTACAAGTTCCGCGCGGCATGGATGCAGACCACGAACCCCTTGGTGTGCACCGGCGTCGACCCGAAGCGTTCGCTTGCAGCTCAGAACAACCTTGAATTCATCGTGTACGTCGACCTGTTCATGACGCCCACGGCCATGGCGCTGGCCGACATCTTCCTGCCCGCGTGCACCTATCCCGAGCGCGACGGCATCCGTATCGGTGACGGAATGCAGCGCGGCGAGACCATCAACAAGGTCATCGAACCGCTGGGTGAAAGCAAGTCGGACATGGAGATATGCTTGGATGTGGGCAAGCGCATAGCTCCCGAGGCATGGCCGTGGGAGACGGTGGAGGACATGTTCTCCAGCATCCTGGAGGAGACAGGATACGACTTCGCGGAGATGCAGAAGATTGCGCCGGCCTACATGCCGTTCGAATACCATCAGCACGAAAAAGGCTTGCTCCGCAGCGACGGCCAGGTTGGCTTCGGAACCCCCACCGGGCGTATCGAGCTGTGGTCGAACTTCTACAACACGTGCGACCTAGACCCGTTGCCTTACTTCGAGGAGCCTTCGCCAGGGCCCGTGGCCACCCCCGAGCTGCTGGACGAATACCCGCTGGTGCTGACCACCGGTGCGCGCATATGGTCGATGTTCCATTCCGAGCACAGGCAGATCCCGCACCTGCGCGCGCTGCATCCCGACCCCATCATCCAGGTGAACCCCAAGACGTGCCGCGAGTACGGCGTGAAGCAGGGCGACTGGGTGTGGGTGGAGAACCAGCGCGGCCGCTGCAAGCGTCGCATCGTCGAAACGCCTGTGGTGGAGGAGCGCGTGTGCGCCACCGACCACGCCTGGTGGCTTCCCGAGGCGCCGGCCGAACTCGACGAGGGGCTTTACGGCATGTGGGACCTGGATGTTGGGAACCTCATCGAGTACAAGTGCGGCAAGTCGGGCTTCGGCGCCAACTACAAGACGCTGCTTTGCAAGATATACAAGGTCGAGGAAGGGGAATAGCCGTGGCTGAATACGGATTGCTTATTGACTACGATTGGTGCACGGGCTGCCACACGTGCGAAGTGGCATGCCAGATGGAGCATTCCCTTCCGACGGACCAGTGGGGAATCAAGCTTACCGAGGTTGGCCCCTGGGAATACGCTCCCGAGAAGTGGCAGTATACGTACATGCCTGTACCGACCGACCAGTGCGACTTGTGTGCAAGGCGCACGGCCCACGGGAAGCTTCCTACATGCGTGCACCACTGCCAGGCGCAGTGCATAGAGTACGGGCCGATAGACGAGCTCGTAGAGAAGCTGAAGGGCAAGACCAAGCAGACTCTTTACAGCCTGAAGTGAGAGAGGGCGCGAACATGAGCAAAGTCAAGAGAATAATGCCGTGGGTGCCGGTTTGGGCGATCATCATCGCCAGCATCCTGGTGAGCTTCGAGTACGGCAAGGTGCCTCCCGCCGCGCCCAGCATGATGGAGGTGCTGGGAATCTCGTACACCACCCAAGGCCTGCTGATGACCATGTTCTCCATCGCCGCCGTGGTGATGGGGCTTGTGGGCGGCACGCTTATCGACAAGCTGGGCGCACGTAAGGTTGTAAGCGTGGCGCTGGCGCTGACCATAGTAGGAAACGTGGTGGGGTTGTTCTGGACCACCGATGCCGGGCTGCTGGTCACCCGCGTGCTGGAGGGCCTGGGCTACGGCGCCACCATGACTGCCGGACCGGGCGTAATCGCGGCGTGGTACGAGCCGAAGAAGCGTGGGCTTGCGAACGGCGTGTGGGGCGCCAACGTAGGCGTGGGGATGATGATATGCACCATGTCGGCCACGCCGGTCATGGAGAACAGCGACTGGTCGGGCATGTGGATATTCGGCCTGGTCGGCGCCGTGCTGGCGTTTTTGCTGGTCGCGATTTTCGTGTGCATGCCGCCCGACGGCGAGCGTAAGGACTCGATGGATCTTCCGCCTGCTTCCGACGACGACAAGAGCCATGGGATCCTGTGGGGCTATCTTGCGCCGCTTCCGGTTCTGGCCGCCGTCATGTTCTTCCTTGTGGGAGGCGCAACCGACGCGTTCAACGCGTTCACCATCACTTATCTGAACCTTGAGCTGGGCGAAGCAGAGAGCATGGCCAACATGACCGCGACGATTGCATCGTTCGGCCTGCTTGTAGGCGCCGTCATCATGGGCTTCCTGTTCGCGAAGGTTCGCGACAAGGGCATGGTGCTGCTGATCAACATAGCGCTGTGCGCTGTGTCCTTGTTCGCGTGGTTCAACCTTGCGCTGTCCCCCGAGATGATGTGCGTTGTCGGGTTCTTCGTCGGCTGCTTCCTCGGCGCTGCGCCCACGGCGTTTTTCGCGGTGGCGCCCATGGCTGCACGTTCCCCTGGGACCATCGGCGCGGCTACCGGCATGGTGGTGCTTGGCCAGAACGCCGGCACGCTGCTTATCCCCACCGTGGTGGGCATGATTCTGGACGCAGCGGGATACGGCGCCGCGGCCATGTTCATGGGCGGCATAAGCGTGGTTGCCGCGCTGATATGCATCGCGTTCCGCGTGCTGTACAAGAGGCATGTTTCCGCCAGTCCGGCATCCGAGCAGGCCGAGGCTGCGAAACCTGTCGTTAGCGAGTAGCGTGGCTAACGAAAAGCAGCAGGTTCGAATCCCCTAGCGGAGGAGGCTGCCATGTCGGCAGCCTTCTCTGTTTGACAGGAGGAGCGTCACGATGTGTTACCCGTGTAAGTGCTGCGGCAAGTGTAAGCCTAAGATCGCGATGGGGCTGTGTCCGATATGTCGCACGCAGAACGACGAGGATGCTCGCGTCTGCGGGGAATGTGGCTTCCGATTCCCACCCAAGCCGGGAGCGCCTGGTGGTATCGCGGAAAGCAGGCCGCCGGTCGGCATGCGCGTGCTCAAGCGATAGGGCCAGCGGCGTTTTCCGCGCGAGTCTATGCTGCGCAGGTTGAATTTGTGCAGCGGACGTGAGGAACCGTGCTCTTCTTGTACCCCTGTTCGCATGAAGATAAAATGTTGCGAACCATCGAAAGCGGCCTATGCCCATGAGGGAAGGCCGCGTCAAACCGCGACAGAAAGCGTCAACATGCAGAACGAAATCGAAGCAGTACGCAGCAACATAGTAGACAAGGTGCGCCGCCAGTTCGCAATCCCTATCGAGGAAGCCACTCCCACGCAGGTGTACGAGTCCGTGAGCCTTTGCGTCCGCGACGACGTTCTGGACGCCTGGATATCGGGCCGCACCTCCACGCAACGCACCGGGGCCAAGTGCCTCATTTACCTGTCGGCGGAATTCCTGGTTGGCAGGCTGCTTACGAACAACCTCATCAACATCGGGAAGCGCGACGTGTACAAGCAGGCCCTCGCCGAGCTGGGCTATTCCCTGGACGAGATAGAGGAATGCGAAAGCGACCCGGCCCTAGGGAATGGCGGCCTGGGCAGGCTGGCGTCGTGCTTCTTGGACAGCCTTGCAACCATGGGGCTTCCCGCCATGGGTTACGGCATCCGCTACGAGCACGGCTTCTTCCGCCAGGAAATCATCGACGGGCAGCAGGTCGAGGTTCCTGACACGTGGATGCTTGACGGCGACGTGTGGGAGACAGAGCGAAGCGACCGCACCTTCGAGGTGCGCTTCGGGGGCACGGTGGAAGAGAAGTGGGGAGCCGACGGCAATTTGTGCGTGGAATACCACGACTACCAGTCGGTGCTGGCGAAGCCTTACGACATGCCCGTGGTGGGCTTCCATTCGCCATACATCGGAACGCTGCGCCTTTGGGCGGCCGTGGCCCCGAAACAGCTCGACCTGGTCGAGTTCAACCGCGGCGACTACACGAACGCGGCGGCCGACCGCGAGCTGGCCGAGTCCATATCGAAGGTGCTGTACCCCGAGGACAGTCATCCTCAGGGCAAGGAGCTGCGCCTTCGCCAGCAGTACTTCCTGATCTCGGCCACCATGCAGCAGGTGGTCGACTCGCACAAGCGCCGCAACGGCGACCTTCGCACCCTGCCCGACAAGATCGCCGTGCAGATCAACGACACCCATCCGACGCTGGCCATCCCCGAGCTCATCCGCATCCTCATCGACAACGAGGGCTTTTCATGGGAAGAGGCCGTCGACGTCGCGGAACGCACGTTCAACTACACCAACCACACCATTATGCCCGAGGCTCTGGAAAAGTGGCCGGCCAGCCTGATGCAGAAGCTGCTGCCGCGCATCTACCGCATCATCGAGACCATAGACGCGCGACTGCGCGACCGCATCTGGCAGCTGCATCCAGGCGATTCGGACCGCATCTCCAGGATGGCGGTCATCTGCGACGGGCAGGTGCGCATGGCGAACCTATGCGTGCTGATGAGCGGCCACGTGAACGGCGTCTCGCAGCTTCACGGCAGGCTTCTGAAGACGCAGCTGTTCCGCGACTTCTACACCAACAGCCCCGAACGCTTCCTTGGCATAACGAACGGCATAACCCAGCGCCGCTGGCTTGCGGTGGCGAATCCTGCGCTGGACAAGCTTGTGAACGACACCATCGGCGGCGGCTTCATGAAGGACTGGACGAAGCTGCAAGAGCTGGTGCCCTACGCTGACGACCCGGCTTTCAGGCAGAAGTTCGCCGAGGTGAAGCGGGGGAACAAGCAAAGCTTCTCCGAATGGCTCGAGCGCACGCACGGGCTTTCGATCGACCCCGACTCGTTCGTTGACGTGCAGGCGAAGAGGCTGCACGAGTACAAGCGCCAGCTTCTGAAGGCGCTGCACATCATCAGCGTTTACGACGGCATAGTGGAGGGGCGCATCACCGACATGCCCAAGACCACCTTCGTCTTCGCGGCGAAGGCGGCGCCGGGGTACAGGCGCGCGAAGGACATAATCCGCCTGATCAACTCGGTCTCGCAGCTGGTCGCGGCCGACGAGCGCACGCGCGACGTCATATCGGTGGTGTTCGTGCCGAACTACGACGTCAGCACGGCGCAGCACCTCATTCCCGCCACCGATCTTTCCGAGCAGATCTCCACTGCCGGGCTTGAGGCGTCGGGAACGGGCAACATGAAGTTCATGATGAACGGCGCGCTCACCATAGGAACCATGGACGGCGCGAACATCGAGATGTCCGAGCAGGTCGGGCCCGAAAACATGTTCATCTTCGGCGCGCGCGTGGAAGAGCTGGACCGCATGCGCGAGGAGGGGTCGTACGATCCGCATGCGGTCATGCGGGCCGATGCCAGGCTAGAGAAGGCGCTGGGACACCTGATCGACGGAAGCCTGCCCACTTCCGACGGCAGCAAGTTCGACGACCTGTACCATTCGCTCGTGCAGCCGGGCGGCGACACCTATTTCGTGCTGCACGACTTCGACGCCTACGACAAGGCGTTCTGGGACGCGTTGCGGGTGTACGGCGACCGCGACGAGTGGCTGCGTCGCGCGGTTCTTAACACGGCGAAGTCGGGATACTTCAGCTCCGACAGGACCATTGCGGAATACAACGACACCATCTGGCATCTTGAGCCGGTGGGCGATTTCGAGGACGTTCCCGAGCAAGGCGTCGGGGCGTAACCGCTTTTGGCCGACCTTGCGCATCTGACGCGAGCGTTCTCGCACGATCCCGTGCGGCGGTCCGACCGCTCGCCTTCGGGGGCGGTTCCTGCCGGCACCGAGGTCGCGCTGACGCTGCGAGTGGCGCCCGAGGCGCGCAAGCACGTGCTGGAGGCGCTGCTGGTCGTGGGTTGTTCGGCGGACGGCGACGGGAAATGTGCAGACGATGATGGGTGTAACGGAGAGCTTAATGGGGAGCTGAGGAGCGTTACCCCGATGACGCCATGCGCGGAGGGCTATCGCGCGCACGTTGACACGTCCGGCGATCCTCGCGTGCTGTTCTATGGCTTCGTGGTGAACACTGACGCTGGCGTCGTGGAGGTCGGATGCGGGTCATTCCAGCTGACGGTTTACGACCCTGGGTTCACGGTTCCAGAATGGTACACGGGAAGCGTCATGTACCAGGTGTTTCCCGACAGGTTCGCGCGTGGAAGCGAAGGCATTCGCCGCGAAGGGGTCGATTCCCATTTGGGCCGCGGATGGCCGGTGCGCATTCACGAGGACTGGAACGAACCACCCGACTGGGGCGAGTCGTACGATCCGGTCGACTTCTTCGGCGGCACGCTTGACGGCATTCGGGAAAAGCTGGACTATCTGGCGTCGTTGGGGGTGGAGGTTCTGTACCTCAACCCCATCTGCGAGGCCAGGTCGAACCATCGATACAACACCGGCGACTATCAACAGGTCGATCCCATCCTGGGCACTTGGGAAGATTTCGAGCGCTTGAGCGAAGCAGCGGCGGCGCACGGCATTCGCCTGGTGCTGGACACGGTGCTTTCGCACACGGGGTCGTCCAGCAAGTACTTCAACCTCGGCGGTTCCTACGACTCGTTCGGCGCCGCGCAAGGCGAGGGGTCGCCCTATCGTTCGTGGTACGACTTCGAGCATGGCACGCAGTACGCACCCTACCGCTGCTGGTGGAACGACCCCACGCTTCCCGAGGTGGAGGAACACGACCTCTCCTGGCAGCAGTTCGTGTTCGGCGACGGCCTTCTTGCCGAATGGGTGGCGCACGGGGCCAGCGGCTTCAGGCTGGACGTTGCCGACGAGCTTCCCGACGACGTGCTTGAGAAGATCCGCCAGGCTGCGAAGGCGGCGCTTCCCGATTCCGTGATAATCGGCGAGGTGTGGGAAGACCCAACCACCAAGGAAAGCTACGGAAGCCGACGCACATACGCGCTGGGGACGGCGCTGGACACGGTGATGAACTATCCGCTTCGCGGCAAGCTGCTGCAGTTCGCCCTTGGCGGCGTGGATGCGCCGCAGCTGGCTACGTTCTTCAAGATGCAGAAATCCAACTACCCAGCACCCCTTTACCACGGGCTGATGAACCTGCTGTCGTCCCACGACGTCGAACGCGTGCGCAGCGTGCTGGACCTGGGCGTGGAATTCCGCGACCGTCCGCGCGACGAGCAGGCGTCGATGGTTGCAGGCATCACCGACGAGGCCGACGCGCAAGGTGCGTTTCTGCAGCGCATCCTCGCATGCATTCAGTATGCGCTGCCCGGCGTACCGTGTCTGTACTACGGCGACGAGCGCGGCATGCAGGGCGGCCGCGACCCGTTCGATCGCGCAACTTTCCCCTGGGACGGCTGGCGCGCCGATTGTGGCCGCGACCTGACCGGGCTTTATCAGGCGCTGGGAAAGATGCGGGCCAATTCGCCTGTGCTGAAGCACGGCACGGCGGCGTTCTATTCCTATGGAAGGGACATCGCATGCGTGCTGCGCATGGCTGGCGAAGGCGAGGGATGTGCCATTAGATGTGTTCCAATGGCACGCCCCACGCTGGACGGCGCAATGTTATGCGTGGCGAACAGGTCGAACCGGCAGGTCGACTTCGTGGTCGACCTCGTCGATTCCGCCTCCGGCCTGTCCGACGCCGAAGTGCGCGTGTTGCGCTTCTCGAATGCGTCACCGCGCTGCGTTCTTGCCACTGACGAAAGCGGGCAGCTTCCCGAATGGCCCGTAACGCTGGAGGACGGCATATTCCGAAGCACCGTAGGGCCCATGCAGGCATGCGTGTTCCAGCTGGACGCAGGGCTGCAGAAACCGCTCGACAAAGGGTTGGGCGTCATCTGCCACGTCACGTCGGTTCCGAACGAGGACGCGAACGGACGCAGCCTTGGGCCCGGAACCCTCGGTGCGCCGGCCAAGCGCTTCGTCGACTGGCTGGCTGCGGGCGGCGTGCGTTATTGGCAGGTGCTTCCGCTGAACCCCACCGACGAGTACGGCTCGCCCTATGCAGGGCTTTCGGCGTTTGCCGGGAACGTGCGTCTTCTGGAGCAAGGCACCACGTTCGACGGCCTGGCAGAAACCGGCGAGTTCCGGCAATTTGTGGAAGAGAACCGCGAATGGTTGGTTCCCTATGCCACATTTGCCGCCATAAAGGAATTGCAGCAGGGCGCTCTTTGGCGCGACTGGCCCGAGCGCTACCGTCGATTCAGCCCGCAGCTTGCCGAAGCGCCCGAGCTTGCCGAAGACATCGAGGCGGAATGCCTGAGGCAGTTTGCCTTCGACCGGCAGTGGCGCGAGCTTCGCGCGTACGCCAACAAGCGCGGCGTGAAAATCGTGGGCGACATGCCCATATACGTTTCGCCCGATTCCGCCGACGCATGGATGCATCCCGAGTACCTGACGCTCGACCCCGAAGGCCGGCTGGCAAGCCAAGGCGGAATGCCGCCCGACCAGTTCTCTGCGGAAGGCCAGCTTTGGGGCAACCCCACCTATGACTGGAACGCGCTGCGCGCCAATGGCTACGACTGGTGGCTCGACCGCTTCCAGCGCGCCTTCGAATGGTACGACCATGTGCGCATCGACCACTTCCTGGGGTTCGAGTCGTACTACTCGGTACCAGCCGGCAAGACGGCGGCAGAAGGGGAGTGGCTGCCAGGCCCGGGCATAGGCTTGTTCCGTCGCGCTTGCGAGAAGCTAGGGCCCCTTCCGGTGCTCGCGGAAGACCTCGGCATCATCACGCCGCAGGTGAAGCGTCTGATGGCTGAAGCGAATTTCACCGGCATGGACATCGTGCAGTTCTCCGACGGCGACCCGCGCGAGTGGTGGCAGCCCAAGCCGGGCAAGGCGTGCTTCACCAGCACGCACGACACGTCCACGCTGCTCGGATGGGTGAAGGCGCGCTATGGTCTGCAAGGGGTAGACCACGCCGACGAAGCCCAGCGCATTGCCGACGAGCTGACGAAACGCGTCGTGGGGTCGGGGGCCGGTGTCGTGTTCATGTCGCTGCAGGACGTGCTGCAGCTGGACGACTCGGCTCGCATGAACGTGCCCGGGACCGCCGAAGGCAATTGGAAGTGGCAGGCGCGCCAATCCGACGTAGACGCCAGCCTCGATCGCCTGCGTTCCCTCGTGCGCCTACATTCGTTGTAGCGCCAAACGCTTTCACTCGAAGCGAGACGTTCTCTCCAGAATTTCGCTGAGAAGGTCGTCGCGGGAGAAGGACTTGTCGGATATCACCCGGTTCATCATGTTCTGAAAGGCCTCCACCAGTTCGGTTGCACAGAACAGTCGATGTTTCGAAAGCCTTCCGCTTTCGGAGATATACCCGCATTTCATCAATGCATGCATGGCGTTGTTGGTGGCCGAGAAGCTGCGGTCAAGCTTTTCTGCGGCGATGGCCACTGTAAGATAGGGCCATTCAAGGAACAGCTTCGCGAGGTCCATCAAGGTGGAATCGCGACGCACGATGTCGATCTTTTTCTGTGCATTCACCCATAAAGCTTCCAGCATGTTCAGGCAGATCATGGCGAGCCTTGTAGACACGCTAGTGCAGAATGCCGTGGACTGAAACACTTCCTGCACGATTTCGGGCGTGAACGCTCCCGTGGCGATGCTCGCCATGTTGCTGGCGATTGACTGCGCGTGTTGCTTGATGTCAAGACAGGGCCCTGCGGCAAGGGGCGCAATGGAATCCGTCAGAAGTCCCCTCCGGTAAAACACGACATACGAGAATATTCTCTCGAAGGCGTCGAGGTTGCCCGCATATGGCTTCATGAGCTGCAAATGAGCATGAGACAGTTCGGCCTGGGCCGGAATCAGCAGCGTGTCCGAGTTGATCAGGTCCACGTATTCCTGAAGCAATTCGTCGAATCGCTGGTTGTCACGAACGAGGTCTGCGCTTTCGTCGAACTCGAAGTCATTGATGCTGGACTCTTCCAAGCTTGCGAGGATCTTGATTTCGCTCTCGTTGTAAAGGCGCCGGACTGCGCTGAAGATGTTCTTGTCGATTTGCATCCCCGATCGGATGTTCCTGGAGACCCATTCGATGGTTTTCATGTATCGATAGCAGACGACGTTGTCCAGACCGCCCGTGAATCCGGACCTTCTTGCCAGCTTCACAAGCGTAGTGTTGTCGTCGTCCGAAAACGGCGAGTTCATAACCGCAGCCTCTAGGAGGGCCACGTCTTCGTAGTGCACGCGCCTTCCATCGACATTGCTCGAGCATATCGCATCGACCCTTATCAGCTGTCGCTTCAGCGCGTCTCTGAGCATGCACTTAGACGCCATTGCATCAAAGTGCGCAAGCTTCGATTCCGACGACGCCAGGATTCCGGCAGTGCTCAGATCGATGAGTATGCCTTCGTATCGCGGAAGCTTTGCCATAGCCATCTCTCTCGATAGGCCAGTCAATGCGATGTTCCATCTTGCGAACAGGGAGATTATATTGCGGAATAAGGGGACATGCTGCAATATTGCAGCTTCTCACCTAGCCTGCAATATGCCCCGCCAGCAAGAAATTATTCTTTGTTCAGATAATCACTTCTTCGCACGTTGCTTCATATCATCCCCACATCGGCAAAAGATTCAGATAGGAGGGGAGATGAGCAGGGAAAAGGTAGTGGACGGCCTGTCCGCCAGGCATCAAGACACGCAGGTCAAATACACCTGCTGTGCCCAGAACGGATGCTGGGACGCAAGCTGCATCGTGAAGTGCGAGACGAAGGACGGGAAGCTGGTCTCGCTGTCGGCCGACGACAGCATCAACGAGGGAATGCCCCGCGAGGACGTCAGCCATCAAGCGCTTTGCGAAGGCATGGTGCAGATGAGGCCATGCGCGATGGGCCACGCGTGGCGAGGAGAGCTGAATGCTCCGACCCGCATTCTCTACCCTATGAAAAGGGTGGGAGGCAAAGGGCCGGGCAACGGTCATTTCGAGCGCATCTCTTGGGACGAGGCGCTGGACACGATAGCTGCCAAGCTGATCGAGTTCAAGGAGAAGTACGGCCCATATTGCGTGGCTCACAGCGTGGACGACTGCTTCGAGGAGTGCGGGTTCAAGCTTGCGCCGTGGTTCGGCATGGGAATGGCGGCCTGGGGGGACAGTTCGTGTTCGGGCACCACCCTTGGCGAGAAGATGCACCTCGGCTTCGATATGGTCGCCGCATTTCATGGCCAGACCGACGTGTGCGTGGGCTTCGAAGCGCCCGACCTTCTCAATTCGAACCTTATCGTCCTGTGGGGCATCGACCCGCTGGTCGGCTGGTTTGGAAGCGTGTCTTACTACATGAAGCTGGCGCAGGAAAAGGGCGCGAAGGTCATCGTCATAGACCCGCGTTACACGAACAGCGCAGAGACGCTTGCCGACCAGTGGCTCCCAATCCGGCCAGGCACCGACATCGCAATGCTTCTGGCAATCGCGAACGTGCTTTACTCGGAAGACCTCTACGATCACGAGTACGTCGAGAAGTGGGTAGAACCCGAGGGTTTCGAGAAGTGGCGCGCCTACGTCATGGGCGAAGTCGACGGGGTGGAGAAGACACCCGAATGGGCCGAAGGCATCTGTGCGCTTCCGGCCGAGACGATCCGCGCCTTCGCCAAGCTTTATGCGACCAGCAAGCCCGTGCACCTGCAGTTCTACTATGCGCCTGCCAAGCGACATCTTGGCGAGTACTGCGCAAGCGCGGCCATGCTTCTGCAGGCCATGACGGGGAACCTTTCCATCGCAGGCGGCTGCGAGACGGGTTGCAGTCTTGTGACCCCGGCACGCATGCCCTTCCCGGAAGTGGATTGGCAGCAGGCCGAGCCCGAGTACGAGCCGCCCGTCTGCTACAACATCCAGAAGATCGCCGAGGCCATAATCTCCAGGCCACGCTACGATTCGGGCGAGATAACGGAAGAGGCCTACCGCAGGCTCATCGGCTCGCCTCCTGGGGCACCGCTTCCGAACATCAAGATGATGATCGTGGAGAACCAGTACCCGATAAGCCACCACAAGACGAACAAGCGCCTCGAATCGCTTGAGAAATGCGAGTTCGTGTGGGGCTATCAATGGCATTACGGACAGGCATCGCTGGACTTCATGGACATCGTTCTTCCCGGCATCAACATGATGTTCGAATGCCGCGACGACTACATGCTGGGGTCCGAGCGCTTCATGTACGGCCCCAACGGCATGCGCAACTACTTCATGTATGCAGACAAGATCTGCGAACCTCCTGGCGAGGTGAGGCCGCGCCACTGGATGTACACGCAGCTGGCCAAGCGGCTTGGCATTGTGGACAAGTACAACCCGCGTCTTGCAGACGTGCCCATCGAACAGTGGGACGATGCCGTCCATGAGCTTTACCACGAAGCCTACGACAAGTGGGCAGAAGACCCCACGGGCAAGCTTGCCGAGCTTGGCGTTGAACCGAAGCCGTGGGAGGAGTTCCTCGAGAAGCCGGTCGTGCGAATACCCATAGACGAGGCGTTCTATCCGTACAAGAACTACATGGAAAAGGGCGGCATCGTGGATGGAAGGTCTCCGTTCGGAACCCTGACGGGGAAGATAGAGTTCAGCTCCACGCTTTGCGAGTCCGTGGACATGGTGAACGAGACGTGGTACCGAGGGCACCTCGAACCGTACCCCGTAATCAATCCGCTCTATATGGGCGGCCATGAGCCGAACGACAGCTTCTACCACCCGAAGGCGCAGTCGTATCCGCTTTCGCTGATCACGCCGGTCTCGGCCTATAGGCAGCATGCGTGTCTGGACGCGAATCCGCAGCTTCGTGACGAAACCTACCGCCATGCCGTCTGGATGAGCCCTTCCGACGCTGCAAAGCGTGGATTGTCGGACGGCGAAACCGCCCGAGTGTACAACGAGTTCGGCGACATACGGCTCCCGGTGTACGTGACTTCGCGCATGTCGCCGGGAACCGCGGCGGTGTTCCATGGCGCATGGTACGCGCCTGACGTCGAGGACAAGACGTCCTCCATGCCTTGGGGTACAGACCACCGCGGGACGCCCAACTTCTTAATAGGTGACGAGCACTGGCCTCATGTGGTGGGAGCGCTGCTGATAGGCGGCCTTGTCGAAGTCGAGAAGATGGGAGAGTGATCGCATGACGCAGTACGGATTCTTCTTCGATCAGACCCGCTGCTACGGATGCCAGGCGTGCGCGACCGCATGCAAGGATTGGAACGACCTGGCGCCAGGCCCTGAGAAGTGGATGTGCGTATACGAGTGGGAGACGGGCGCGTTCCCGAGCACGCGCATCCACGAGCTGGCGTTCTCGTGCGGCCATTGCGAGAACCCTGCATGTGTGCCCGCATGCCCGGAAGGCGCGATATTCAAGGAGGACGAGTTCGGCGCGGTGCTGGTCGACCAGGAGAAATGCGTCGGATGCCGGAGCTGTGCCGACGCATGCCCCTATGGTGCACCCAAATTCGCGTCCGAGGCCCCGGGTACCAAGATGTCCAAATGCACGATGTGCATCGACCGTCTGGAGGCCGGGGATCTTCCGCAATGCGTGCTCGCATGCCCCATCCGTGCCTTCGACTTCGGCCCCATGGACGAGATGGTGGCGAAGTACGGCAACGACCGACGTGTCGAAGGAATGCCTGAATCCGATGTGGTGGTGAACGAGGTCTTCAGGCCGTTGCAGCCGAAGCAGGACGTGGTCCCCTTGGACGTCGACAGGCTGATGGAGCTGCAGAAGAAGAGAGGGGCATTGCCCGATACCTTCGAGAGCGTTTCTGACGTGACCGAGGTCCCCGAAGGCATCCGCTTCAGGGATTCCCTGCACATGAAGAACCTGACTTCCGAAGAGGTGATGAGGGCGACGAGGAACGATCTTGGATAGCAAACAAATACGAGCAAAACGGGCGTTGCCTAGCGCCCGAGGAATGCAAAACCAAGGAGGATGAAAATGCAAGAAGCGACACAAGTGGCGAAGATGCCCTCGAAATCAAGTCTGTACAACCCGAAGGTGGCCTGGCTTGCACTTGTCGGCGGTCTGCTCATCTATTTCGTGAACAGCGCCGCGCAATACAAGGTTCCACCGATCATGGTCGAGCTCAACGAGGCGCTAGGGCTTTCGTTGGCCGACTCCGGCTGGCTCATGTCGATCATGAGCCTTCTCGGGCTTATCATGGCGCTTCCGGCCGGGGCCATCATCGAAAAGATAGGCGTGAAATGGGCAACCGTGGCTGCCGCGGCGTTTCAGCTTGTTGGCTCGCTGGTGGGAACGTTCGCGACAGGCTTCGGGGTCATGCTTTTCAGTCGTGCGCTGGAAGGCGTGGCCTTGGGCCTATGCAACGTGTCTGCATTCGCGGTAATCGCAGCATTCTTCCCGCCCGAGAAGAGAGGTTTGCCCAACTCGCTCAACACTGCCAGTTACACGGTTTCCGTGTTCCTGATGATGAACGTTGCCGTTCCGCTGAACACCGACTTCGGATGGCAGGGCGTGTGGTGGTTCGTCAACGCGCTGAGCGTGCTCGCGCTTCTGGCGGCCTTGTTCCTAATTCCTGGGAAAGCCCACGAGATTGATTTCGAGGACAACAAGGAAATCGGGGACACCAAGGAGAAGATCAGCATGAAGAGGCTGCTGACCACGCCAGCCATTTGGATCATACCCTGCGTGTTCATCGCGTTCAACATCGGATACTATGGCATATCCACCTATGCGCCCACGTATCTCGTTGATACCGTCGGCGCCGATATGGCTACGGCTGACCTGGCAGTGAGCTGGATGTCCCTAGTGGGTCTTCCTGCTGCGCTTATCGCTGGCGTTGCGCTGGATAGAATCAAGGTCCAAAACCGCAAGTGGATCGCAGCAGCGGCCATGTTCCTGCTGGCCATCGGATACTTCATGGCGTTCAGCATGCCCTCGGTGGAATCCGAGGCTGCGCTTCTGATATTCATAGGCTTCGTTTGCACGTTCGTTCCGGTCGCTTTGTACACGATCGGTCCCGACACCATACCTTCTGCGGCCTATGCTGCCATCATTCTCGCGATAGTTACTTTTGGCCAGAACATCTGCATGACCCTTGGGCCCCTGGTCGTCGGATACATCGTGGACGCTGCTGGGGCATTTGAAGCCTGCGCTGCGCCTTTGGGAATTCTGGCCGTAATTGGAGGCATCATCATGCTGTTCGTGAAGGTGAAGCCCATGAAGGGTTTAGAAAAGCAGGGCGGCGAAACGAAGCTTGCTTCGGAAAGCGCCGAATAACGTTCTTTCATGTAGGGGCGCAGGTGAACTGCGCCCCTATTTCAAAAAAGCGCCGTCCTTCGAAGAGTGTGACGGAACGCCCTGACCCTATTGTCATGCGCCGTGGCCTGTGGGGGTGGATGCGAGGTAAGCCAAAGGAGCCGAGAAATCCACTCGGCGAAGCC
>CBCTKQ010000016.1:0-18315 GCA_965147515.1 uncultured Eggerthellaceae bacterium
TGACACGCTGGTGAAGCTGATGGCGCCCATCGCCCCGCACTTCGCCGACGAGCTGTGGCAGACCGCGCTGGGCGGCGAAGGCTCGGTGCACACGCAGCCGTGGCCCGAGTACGACCCGTCGCTGGCCGTCGCCGACACGGTGGAAATCGCCGTGCAGCTGAACGGCAAGGTGAAGACGCGCATCGAGGTTCCCGCCGACGCCGACGAGGCAGCAATGGTCGAGGCCGGAAAGGCCGCCATATCGAACGCGCTCGAAGGCAAGTCCATCGTGAAGGAGATCGCCGTCCCCGGCAGGTTAGTCAACATCGTTGCCAAGTAGAACGTGACGTTGGGACCGGGTGTGGAGAGGTGGAGGCGAGGTAAGCCAAAGGAGCCGAGAAATCCACTCGGCGAAGCCGAGTTAGTTCGAGGCGACGACGCGTCGAGCGAAACCTCTCCACACCCGGCCTCGCTGCCAGCCCCACACCTTCTGGAGATTTTGTGACAGCGTTTCGCTGGCTTCACGCGAACGCCACAAAATCTACCCCGCTTGAACATGCCGAAACGCCTCCGGAAACCCAAAGAATGCCCCGCGTAGCAAACGATTCTGCGTCGTTTCGGCAACGATTCTATGCTATACTCCCCAGCACTTATGTTCCTATGTTCCAGCAGTAAAGGCCGCAAGCTTGGCCTTGCATAAGTAAGAAGGGGAAACACCATGAAGCGACTCATCTCGTGCGCTGTCACCTTCTGCCTGGCATTCTCCCTTTTCGGGGTACCCTCTCTCGCGTTCGCGAAGGATGCCTTGGCCTCGGGTGAAAGCACCCAGTCCGGCGTTGTCGACAGCTCGTCGGCCGCAAGCCAGTCCAGCTCCAGCAGCGCTGGCACCACGTCCGACCAGCTCCAAGGCTCCACCGCGGAAGGGTCTGACTCCGGCGAAACCGACGGCGTCTCCCAGAACCCCGTTTCTGAGAACCTGGTGCCGCAAAGCAACGTCACCGAGACGGTCGACGGCGACATCACCTTCTTCGGCATCGACGACGCCCAAACGCAGGCCGACGCTGCGCCGGTGGCCACCAAGGGTTCGCAGCTTTCGGGCGCCATCGTCACGGTCAAGCTGCGCTCGCAGATCCATCCTTCAAGCCCCAGCAACAACCTCACCGCCGACTTCGGCGTCAAGGCGCAGGTCGTCGACAAGCAGACCGGCGACGTCATATCGTCCGCCGAGTTCGTTCCCGCAACCAGCGCTACGGGCGGCGAAGCGAACGACGAGACCCGCATCATCGGCGACTACGTGGCGGCCTTCCCCGACCGCATCCCCGCGGGCGCGCACGAGCTTCGCGTTTCCGGCCAGAACTACCTCACCCACGTCGAAAGCAACTTCGCCGTCGAGGACGGCAACCGCATCAACGTCAAGCTCGTCGACATGGTCGCCTGCTCGAACGCCGACACGTCGGTCTCAACCACGGTCGACGCCAACAAGAACATACAGGGCCTGCTGCCCTACGGCGACTTCGACGGCAACGGGCGCATCGACAACAACGACACGTGGATGATGACCCGCGCGCTTTCGCAGCCGCCCACGGCTGCCGACGTGGCCAAGTACGACATCAACGCCGACGGCGTCTTCAACCTGCTCGACATGCAGTACTTCGCCACCACCATCAAGGAAGGCAACGATACGGCCTCCAGCGTCGAATCGCTCATAGAGGTCATCCATGGCAAGCCCATCATCACCAAGGACTGCTCGCAGACGAAGGTCTCCACGTCCGACGCGCAGATCAAGATCGGCAACTTCGTGGGCAGCGACGGCGGAAGCGAAAGCGGCGACAGCCCCGAAGACTTCACCGCGTCCGCGCTTCGCGAGGCCCTTTTCGAGAACCCCGACCTCAGCGTCATCCTCGAGCAGTACGACCCCATCTCGGAAGCCAACCCGGTCTCGCTCGAGATAGAAACCTCTTCGCTTGGCGCCACCACGCCCAGCGACCCCGACGGTTCGCAGGATTCCCCGGCGGTCGACAACCCCGTCATCGAAATGGAAGGCCTGGCCATCCGTCCGCCCGCCATGACCACGTCCAACAAGACGGAAGACGAGGTCAGCAGCCTCAGTTCCGGTGTGGTTTCGGTCGAGGACGAGAACGGCACCGTGCATGAGTTCACGTTCGCGAACGGCCAGCAGACCGGCGTCGGCCGCAGCTACAGCCTTGTTGACACGCTGCTGCGCTCCGGGTCGGAAACGGCCCATGCGGCCGACAACACCGGGTCGGTCGTCATCGACTTCGGCACCCGCATTGCCATCAAGAAGATCACCATCAAGGTGACGGCCACCACCAAGGCCAACGCAACCCTGGCCGAGATCGGCAAGGTCGAGTTCCTGAACAAGATGGCAGACCGCATCGACCCGCCCGACCTCTCCGTTCCCACCAACTTGAAGGGCGAGCCCGGCGACAAGAAGATATCCTTCACCTGGGACCCGCAGCTCAACATCACCGGCTATGAGGTCCGCATGACCAGCCCCGAAGGCAAGACCACCGTCAATTCCACCGTGCTCCCGGCCTTCTCCATCGCCGACAAGAAGATGAAGTCGGGCACCTACGTCGCCAGCGTACGCTCCACCAACGGCGACTGGAAGAGCCCCTGGTCCGACGAAGTTTCCGTCGAGCTGGTGCCCACGAAGCGCCCCGACATGCCCACGGGCATATCCGTGACCGGCGGCTACCGCGAGCTCATCGTGTCATGGCCTGCCGTGGAAGACGCCGCCTATTACAACATGTACTACCGCGAGGCCAGCGCTTCGCAGTTCACCGCGGTGTCCGGCAACATAACTAACAACCGCTACACGCTTTCCAACCTGAAGGGCGACACCGCCTACGTTCTTTACCTCACCGCATCCAACAACTTCGGCACGTCGCCCAAGTCCGAAGACCGCACCGGCACCACGCTTGGCGAGGTGCGGGCCAAGGTTCCTTGGTACAACCTGATCAACCGCACCGCGCAGCACAAGGAAGGGACTGGCTTCGAGGCGTGGAACGCCGAGCAGGCCAAGGCGAACGACAACATCGCGTCGATTGCCGCCACCGCCCCCAACGACGACACCGTCAACCCCGGGTTCGACCCCTACTGGATGGTCGACGGAGACTACGGCACCGGCTACGTGCCCAGCCGCATGTCCACCTACTACGACGGCGCACGCGTAGTGTTCGACGACGCCTACGACATGGACTCCCTGATCATCACGTCCTCGTTCATGGACGGCTATGGATACACCGGGGTCGCCGACCTTCGCGTCAACATCAAGGACGCCAACGGCAACGCGTCCTACTACAACATGTCCAACGGCACCGTCACCACGTCAGCGGTGGGCACCGACGCGCCGAACTCCTTCATGGTCAAGTTCCCGAAGAGCAGCGTCAAGGAGATAACGGTCGGTTCCATGCGCGCCTATGGCTGGAAGGCGGCCATCTCCGAGATAGCGTTCTACAAGTACGACTCCATATCCGACGACCTGGACGCCATCTGGGACGACGACCTGCACACCGTGCTGAAGAGCGACGTCGATGGCACCGCGGTCGATTCGGCCTACCTCGACCAGCTCGAGGCCCGCATCAACACCGTCGACCCTGACTGCAACGAGTACGCGCCCAACCGCGCGCTGCTGCTGCAGACGCTGGCGTACGCCCGCCAGGCTCTCGAGTTCGGCAAGGTTAAGGCCGAACCGGCCCGCATCTACTCGTCCATCGATTCCACCACCAACGCCAACGTCGGCGGCATCAACAGCTGGCAGCCTATCGGTGTCGCTGCCCAGGCGAACGACAAGCTGCAGGTGTTCGTGGGCGGCAGGGCCAACGCCGGGTCCGATCCCATCACCGCCGGCCCGTCGCCATTGGTCCTCGGAGTCAGCCAGAACGGCGGCGAGACCAAGGACGTCTACACCACCATCGGGCAGCTCAACTACGGCGTGAACGAGATCACCGTTCCCTCCACCGGCAACTCCATCGCCACCCAGGAAACGGGCGGCCAGCTCTACGTCGTCGCCCAGACGTCCAACAAGAGCATGGAGTTCAACGTGCGCGTCATCGGCGGGGCCGACATCGCCTGCCTGAACCTTTACAAGGTCACCGACGACGCCGAGTACAGGAAGCGCTGCGAGGCCTACGTCGACGACCTCAACGAACAGGTCGCGAAGCTGCAGGAGACGCACGCCAACGGCAACCACAGCGTTGAGAAGTACACCCCTCAGGGATGCTTCGCCAACACCACCGACATCATGCTGAACAGCATCATGTTCTCGGTGCCTGCCACCAGCGCCCTCGGCGGCCTGGGCAACAGTGCCAGCAGGGACCAGCAGGTCGACCAGCTCATAAGGTCCACCAAGTCCTCCGAGGAAATGATGCAGCTGTTCTGGCAGCATAAGGGCCTCGGCGCCATGACCACCGCCGAGCAGCAGCTCTACGGCGGGAAGAACGGCATCCCCGCCGGACATCTGAACCCGCGTTACGTGCGCACCAACCCCGGCGTGTTCATGTACGCCGCCGGCAACCACATCGGCATCCAGTACGGCAGCACGTCCGTCACGGGCACGCCGGGCGTCACCTGCGTCAAGGGCAGCGACGGCCTGTGGGAGTCCGGATACTACTTCGGATGGGGCCTCGCGCACGAGATCGGCCACCAGATCAACAACGGCGGCTACACCTACGCCGAAACCACCAACAACTACTACGCCCAGCTGATCACTGCCAACGACACCAACGAGCGCTCGCGCTACAACTGCCAGTCGCTCTACGACCGCGTAACCTCCGGCACGAAGGCCCCGCCTTCCGGCAAGACGGGTATCGGCCTGTACTGGTCGCTGCACCTGGCCTACGACAACGGCTACAACTACAAGCAGTACAGCAACTACACCGACCTGTACAACAACCTCATAATGGCGCGCATCGACTCCATCTCGCGCAACCCCGAAAAGGCACCCGGAACCGGCTTCACGCTTGCCGGCGCCGACAAGGACAACACGTTCATGCGCCTGGCGTGCGCCGCCGCCGGCGACGCGCAGTCGGGCTTCGGCCGCAACCTGCTCGACTACTTCGAGGCCTGGGGTCAGACGCCTGACGACACCACCATCGCCTACGCGTCGCAGTTCCCGAAGGAGCAGCGCCTCATCCAGTACGTCAACGACGACGCCCGCGTCTACCGCATCCAGGGCGGCCAGTCCGTCGGCGCAAACACCGAGGTCTGGGCCGACCTCTACGAGGGCGGCGCCGAGAACATCGGCGATGACAGCAAGAAGATCACCGACTCCCGCACCGTGAACACGCGCCAAGTCACCCTGAAGATGGGCATCAACGGCAATGCGGCCAACAAGACCGAAGGCCTCATCGGCTTCGAGATCCTGCGCAACGGCAAGGCCGTCGCCTTCCAGGCGTTCAACCCCACCAAGAGCGGCGACCAGAACACCTCGGGCGAAATCACCTACACCGACACCATCGTCACCGAGAACAACCGCACCTACACCTACGAGGTGCGCGCGGTGGACAACCTGCTTAACACCAGCAAGAACACCGTGAAGTTCCCGCAGATCAAGGTTTCCGACAAGGGCACCTACACCGACAAGAGCCGCTGGACGGCAACCACCAACATGACGTCTTCCGACGACCAGGACTACAACACCTCCGGCGAGAACGTCGGCATCGAAGGCGAAGCCAACTCCTCGTGCGAGGGCGTGGTCGAGGTCAGCGCGGTAAGCAAGGTCATCGACGGCGACGCCAGCACGGCTTACACGGGAACCATCCCCACCGGCGACAAGGCGCCGGTCGATTCCACGGGAGCCGCGGTCGATCCGGGCGCTCCGTACGTCGAGGTCGACTTTGGCAGCACGCTGCAGGTAACCGGCATCACGGTGCCTCACGACGACGACCTGGCCTTCCAGACCTCCACCATACAGGTGAGCACGGACGGCACGAACTGGACGACGCTCTCCCGCGGCACCGGCGTTCCGAACGCCAACGACGACAGCTCCACCTACTACTTCGACGTGGCGGGCGACAACCAGCTGAAGATATACCCGGCATCCAAGCTGCGCCTCGTCGGGGCCGTCGAAAGCACCGGCATGACGCTGCACGAGATCGACGTCGTCGGTCCCGTGGGCGACAACGCCGACTTCCTCGACGCCGAAGGCTGGGTCGGTTACATCGACGCCGACACCACCTACGCTCCCGAAACGGTGCCTGGCGAGAACACCATCCCGCAGGGCTCGCTTGTGTTCGTCGGCAACTACAGCGGCGACACCGCCTACAACGCGTTCAAGCTGTACTCCTGCAACGACCAGGGCGCAAGCCTCATCGGTGGCACGCAGGTGCTCTTCGCTCAGGAACCTGCCGAGGGCCGCAACCTGGGCAAGACGGCCGACGGCCGCTGGATCTGGTACATCACGCCCGACGAGATGGCCGAAGCCGGATGGACGCTTCCGACCAGCATCGCAGCCGAGCTTTATCGCGTCGACGACGCCATGACGCTCGAAAGCGAGCGCCTGGTGGCCAACACGCTCACCAAGACGCTGCCCAGCAAGATACCCACCATACATCTCAACATCAACAGCCCAACCGACATGGGCGACCCGACGGCCAAGGCCAACTAGGGAAGGGAAGCACGATGAAGAAACTGACAAGCATCCTCGCTTCATTCGCTCTGGCCTTCGGCTTGATGGTTCCTGCCGTGGCGTTCGCCGACGACGGCTATGCATCCGTGGCAATCGACTACAACGGCCAGCGCATCAACCTCAAGCCCCAGATCTCGAACGACGCCAACTCGCTCATGGTCTCGTTCGACGTCCAGACCGACGACGCAAGGTACCAAAGCTACATCCAGACCTCCTTCGCCCTGTCCTCCGAGGCACGCGATGCGCGCATCGCGCAGTCCGACGCATCGGGAAGCACGGTGGTCGCCGTCGTGTCGAACGGCGAAGACCCCTTGGCCTTCAACGACGGCGTCTTCTATCTGGGCCAGCTTTCCGTGAACGTGGCCGCCAAGCTGGGCGCAGGCGACAGCACGGGGGCCAAGGTCGTGGTCTCGTCCATGGACGTCACTGACTCCAGCTTCTCGGCGCCTGCCATGTACACCATGGACACGCGCAACGATGAAGGCACCATGACCGATGCGGCATCGCGTTCGGTGCCGTTCTCCATCGCCACATCGGCCTACACCGGCACCGAAGCTCCTGGCGTCGTCAATCCTCCCGACCAGAACCCTCCGGCCGCCTTCGAGAAGGACCCGTCGGCTGTCGGAATCGGGCTTGGCCAGATGGGAACCGGCACGTCCATATCCGAGGGCGCCAAGTCCACGCTGCAGACCATCGGCGCCGACATTCTGCAGAAGGTGAAGGACGACCTGGCCAACATGCTGGCCGGCAAAGGCACCGCAGTCGGGCTGACTTCCGAGCAGCTTCAGGAAATCGCGAAGGTCGTCGAAGCCGCAGGCGGCGACCTTTCCAAGGTCGACATCTCCCTGACGCCCGTGGCCACCAAGCTGGGCTCCGAAAGCGCCGCAGACGCCATCAGCGAGCTGAACAAGAAGTTCTCGGGCGCCACGCTGCTCAGCATCTACGACCTCGGCGTGAACCTCGTTGCTTCGTGCGGAACCGTCAGCACGGGCGACATCGCCATGTCCGAGCTTGCAAGCCCCATCGAATTCACGGTGGGCGTGCCTGACGGCTCTCTTGCCACCATGAACGCGGCGGTAGGGTTCGTGCATGCAGGCGCGGTCGACACCATCAACAAGGGCGTGGTCCCCGACGCGCAGGCCAATGCGGTGTCGTTCCCGGCGTCCAAGTTCTCGCCCTATGCGGTCTACGGCAAGATGAAGTCGGCGACGCCTAACGGCAACAACTACGGAAGCCTGGTCAACTCGGGCGATGCGAAGCCCTTCGTCATGCTCGGCTTCGCAGGTCTGGTGCTCATCGCCAGCATCATAGTCGTGTTCACCGGCCGCAAAAAGAATGCTGACGCCAAATAGGGATATAGGCAACATCGCATAACCAGCAAGGCGGCGCATCGAAAAGCGCCGCCTTTTTTGCGTTAACATCTAGCCTCATGAAAACGCTGGCGAACATACTGAAGGCGCTCGTCGCGGTGGTCGTGATGATCGTGCTTGCCACGGTGGCCATCAACGCCTACTGCATCCTGGGCACTCGAGACCAGGTTCACACGATCGCCCAGGTGCAGGATGAAGGAACGCATGCCGACGTCATCCTGGTGCTGGGCGCGTCGGTGCTGCCCGACGGCACGCCTTCCGACATCCTTGCCGACAGGCTGGAAGTGGCTGCTGACCTTTACCTGGCAGGGGCTGCCCCCGTCATCATAGCCAGTGGGGACAATCGCGGCTCGCATTACAACGAGTCGGACGCCATGAAGCGCTACCTGGAAAGCCTTGGCGTGCCGTCCGACGCAATAGCAGTCGACCATGCAGGGTATGACACCTATGGGTCGGTATACCGGGCGTGCTACACATACGGCGCCGACAGCATGCTGATAGTGACCCAGGCATACCATCTTTACAGGGCGCTGATGATCGCCGACATGCTGGGCGCGCAATCAACCGGCGTCGCATCGGACAAAGGCGCCTACGACAACCAGAAGCAGTACAGCCTTCGCGACGTGGTCGCCCGCGACAAGGACTTCTTCCAGGCGCTGCTCAAGGTGAAGCCCGAAGACGCCGACCAGCCTTACGGGGAATAGCATAAGGTAAACGTCACTTGCGGAGCATGCCTCTCTCATCCGGCTCGGCGCCCCTTTGCGGGAACGCAACGGGGCTTATGGCGAAGAGAGGACTAACGGCGCAAAGCTGCGGCTACCCGCAAGCGCATGAGCCTTACATGGAATCTTCGCTTCATACGCCCCGTTCCTGTTCCCGCAGCGCCTCACAAGGATTTCGAGTAGGCATGCTCCGCAAGTGACGTTGCCCTTGAATGTCTTCGCACTGCTAAACTATCCTGGTCGAAAGGAACCAACATGGCCGACGAAAAAAGCACGCAGGGCGACGCGGCGCCGGAGCCCCAAGCGAAGCCCAAACCCATCCCGAACGGAATCTCGTCCAGCATGTCGGGCCCCGGAATCGGCGACGATGTCGCGCTCAAGCGGGCCAACTTGCTGAACGATGCCGCCCACGGCGACCCTAAACTTGGCAGAAGGCCCTCTCCGGAGCCTTACGACCCGCGGCCAACGCGACTCATGTACGCCAAAGGGATGCTTGCAGGCGCCGTTGTCATAGTTATAGTGCTCGTCTTCCTTATAGTCGCCGGTTCCATCAGCCCCGTGTCTTAGAATCGTCTCGTTCGCTTTTTGGAAAGGAAGCCATCGATGTACAAAGTCCACTGCCTCAACAACATCTCCCAGAAAGGCCTCGACCTGCTCACCAGCGACTACGAGCTTACCGACAGCGTCGACGATGCCGACGTGATCCTGGTGCGTTCCGCCGACATGCACGATATGGACGTCCCGGACAGCTTGAAGGCCGTCGCGCGCGCCGGCGCGGGCGTCAACAACATCCCGCTGGACAAGCTCGCCGAGCGAGGAATCCCCGTGTTCAACACGCCTGGCGCCAACGCAAACGCCGTAAAGGAGCTCGTCATCGCAGGCATGCTGCTTTCCGCCCGCGACATCATCGGCGGAAATGCGTGGGTCGTCGCGAACGCCGACGACGAGAACGTCGGCAAGGCCGCCGAAAAGGCGAAGAAGCAGTTCGCTGGCGGCGAGATAATGGGCAAGACGCTGGGCATCATCGGGCTGGGCGCCATTGGCAAGAAGGTCGCCGTCGCTGCGGACGCGCTGGGCATGGACGTCGTGGGCTACGACCCCTTCATGGACGCCCAGACGGCTGCGGGCATCGTCGACGGCCTGCGCTTCGTCACCGACCTGAACGACCTCTACGAGGCCAGCGACTACATCACCATACATGTTCCTGCCACCGGCGAAACCAAGGGCATGATCGACCAGGCTGCCATCTCGAAGATGCGCGACGGCGTCGTGTTCCTGAACTTCTCGCGCGATTCGCTGGTCAACGACGCCGACATGGCTGCAGCGCTGGAAAGCGGCAAGGTCGCGCGCTACGTGTCGGACTTCGCCAACCCTGCGGTGGTGAAGATGACCAACGCCATCGTCCTTCCGCACCTGGGCGCATCCACCGAGGAAGCCGAAGACAACTGCGCGATCATGGCCGTCAACGAAGTGATGGACTACCTGGCCAACGGCACCAAAGCGCACTGCGTGAACTTGTAGTTAGAACCCGATATAGTCGCGCTTGACCTGTCCGGAGGGGTTCCTTTCAAGGGACCCCTCCTCGCTTGCGCGCCGCAAGGCCTCGCGCAGCGCGTCGCGGTCGACTTCGGCCCCGATTGGCCCGCGCGCGCGGTCCTCCACCATGGTTAGCAGCTCCTGCTGCGTGTGGATGTCCATCTTCTTGTAGATGTGGTTGATGTGCGTCTTCGCAGTGCTTTTCGATACGCACAGCTTCTCGGTGATGAATGCCGCGTTGTGTCCCTTCGCCAGCAGGAAGAACACCTCCTGCTCCCGCATAGAGAGGCCGTATGTGGCGGACAGCTCGTCGCAACGGCGCACGAAGCTGCCCTTATCCTCGCGAGGAGGCAGCTCTTGGGCGTCTTCGACTGCGTCGTCGGGGGCATGCCTCTCGCCTTCCCCGTTGCGAGGCTCGCTTCCGCCTTCGCGCTCGGCGTCGGAATCCGCAGGCTCTTCCCTTGGCGCAAAGGCGTCTTCCACGCGCTGGCTGCTTTGCAGCATGTCGCTCAAGGCGCTCGAGAACACCTCGCGCATCTCACGGTAGCGGGGCGACACGGCGTATGCGAGCGAAAGGATCACGCATAGCATCAGGGCCAGCAACGTGATGTTGCATATCATGCATATCTCGCTGCTGGGAGCCTCCAGGGGGCTCAGCGAGCCCATGGTTGCAATCATTACGTCCGGATCGTCCGACAAGAGCGCATTGGCCAGAACGCATCCAGCGATCGAGGTCGCCTGCATCAGCCCGTACCCTGTGCCGAAGACGAAGATGGACGACCCGTTCAGGCTGCGCGCGATGCTTGCAAGGAATATCCACAGCAGCGCGGCGAGGCACACGAAGCCAAGCACGGTGAAGAATGCGGACAGAAGCTCCAGGCTTCCCGTAAGCGTGACCATGCTGGCTATGCCCAGGAACATCACGGGGGTTACCACCCGGAACAGGGAATCCCACAAGGTTTCCTTCCTCGAGATGGAAATGACCAGCACGAACAGAAGCACGCCTGCTATGCAGCTGCCGCCAAGCACAAGCTCGATGGTGATGCCTCCGGACAGAAGCCTGTCGGCGCAAACGACCCTCAGCGCGCCCATCACTATTCCGAACAGCATCATGCTTGCCACGAACTTGCGCAGGTAGGCAAGCAGGTATCCTGAATCGATTCCCGATTCCGCAGAACCCGGCTCGGAATGCGCCCTTTTCCAGAACGCGACGGACATGAGTATCGGCATGAGCGCGGAAACGAAGCCCGCGGCAGGGGAGGGAACCCAGTTCACGAAGGCGACGGCGCATATGAATCCCAGCGCAACCGACACCGCCGTGTCGAGCACGCAGGTTGCGAACTCGAAGCGCGCGAACGCGTTCCCCAGCAATATGACGAACATGCTTGCGCAGGCTCCCATGCAGAGCGCTGCCAGCGCGACGCCCGGCGCGTAGGACCCGGCACCCAGTTGAAGCATCAGGGTGCCTGCGGTTCCAAGCGTCCCAGCGATTGCCACGGAGCGTTTCTTCTCGAAGAAGGTGGCGACTTGCCTGCGCAGCAAGCCGAAAGCGACCAGAAGGGCCGCCGAGGCGGCCAGGAACACGTACACGAGAACCGCATGGTTAGATTGCGCGAGGGGAAGGAAGACGCCTGCGGCGTCGCTTCCAAACGTCTTGGTGGCGCTGAACACGGACATGTACAACCACGCCTGGTACAGCGCGAAGGTCATCCCCAACATATTGAAGTATCCGACGCTTTGCGGGCCGTCGGAGTTCCTTCCGAAGCTTAATGTGATTCTTGCGGATTTCGGAGCCACGTAGTTCCCAGTCAACCTTTCCAGGGCTTTTCCACCAAGAAGAATAAAAACGCTCTGAACAGGGATTATAGAAATACTCAACCCTAAAATCAACCTCCGAGGTTGATGCTGAAATCTCAAAAACAATCTTTCGATATGATGGCGCTTTCGAACGCCTTGCCCTATAGTGTTCGGCAACCGTTAGCCACGGTTGTCCACTTTTCGCCAAAAACGGCGCCAAGCGTTCAACTAGGGAGGGACGCGAAGGCACCGTCTAGGCAGCGCGCACATATCCTATATATATGCGTGTATGAAGCGTGGGCAAGAAAACGCGAGAAAGAAGGAAAGTATGGCTTACAGCAAAGAGTGGCGAGTCGAGCGTTCCGACGGCACCGTCGCTACACGCTCCAACACCTGGTCTCCTCCGGGATCCCACCCCGTAGGATACGGCGTCAAGGTCATCACCGACGGCCCTGGCATGGATGCCAAGCTGCTCCGCATCGAGGGCGACGAGGACAACCCCATCACCACTGGACGCGTCAACGCTCTTAACCTTGCTCTGCGCGAGTACACCTACGCTCCCAACCGCGTCATCCACCCGATGAAGCGCGCCCGCGAGGATCGCGGCAAGATGAAGTGGGAGCAGACCTCCTGGGACGAGGCCATCGACACCATCTGCGAGAAGGTCCGTTACTTCCAGACCACCTACGGCCCCGAGTCCATCGTCTGCTTCGGCGGCACCGGCCGTGAGGCTTGCATCTTCTACTATGCTCTTACGTTCTCCGTCCTGCAGTCGCCCAACTGCTGCTACACGCAGTCCGGTTGGTCCTGCTACGGACCTCGTTGCTCCATCGCCGACTACGTTCTCGGCGCTGGCTACCCCGAGCTTGACTACGCTGGTCATCTCCCTGGCTCTTACGTTGACCCGGCTTACACGCTCTCCAAGTGGGTCGTGCTCTGGGGCAAGGAGCCTCTGCCCTCCAACGGCGACGGCTTCTTCGGCCACTGCCTCGTCGACATGATGCGCCTTGGCACGCATCTGATCGATATCGACCCCCGCATCACCTGGGTCGGCGCACACCGCGGCAACGTCCTTCTGCAGCTCCGTCCGCAGACCGACACCGCTCTCGCCCTCGGCATCATGAACCTCATGTTCCAGAACGACGAGTACGACCATGAGTTCGCCGAGAAGTGGATCTACGGCCTCGACGAGCTCAAGGAGCGCGCTGCCGAGTATCCCGTCGAGAAGGTCTCCGAGATCACTACCGTCAGCGTCGACGCCATCAAGCGCGCCGCTCACATCATCGGCACCGAGCGCCCGATCGGCTGGGCATGGGGCCTCGCCTTCGACCAGAACAAGAACGGCGTTCAGCTGTCGCAGGCGTTCATCCTGCTCGCTGCCCTCGCCGGCTCCGTCGACCGCCCCGGCGGCATCACGCTTGGCCCGCCGTCTGCCCTCCTCGGCAAGTGGCGCATGGAGCAGCGCGGCGCTATGCCCGACGACATCTGGTCGCTCCGCATCGGTGCTGCCGCTTGGCCTGGCCTGTCCACCGGCATGGCTACCACGCAGCCTGACGAGACCCTCAACACCATGGAAACCGACGAGCCCTACGCCCTGCGCATGGGTTGGTTCAACAGCTCCAACTTCCTGGCGCCCACCTGTTCGGCTCAGCCGAAGCGTTGGCACATCGCGCTCAAGAAGCTCGAGTTCGTCGTCATCCAGGACCTCACGCTCACCCCGACGGCCATGGCAGTTGGCGACTACTTCCTGCCTATGGCCACCTGGGCCGAGCACAACGGCATCACGCTTACCCACTATGGACGCAACACCGTGTTCATGGGCCCGATGAACAAGGCCCTGCAGGTTGGCGAGTGCATGTCTGACGTCGAGATCTGCCTGGTCTTCGGCCAGCGCCTCAACCCCACTTGGTGGCCTTGGTACAAGCCCGCGGGCGACACCCTCGACGTGTCCACCCTCGAGCATGGCCAGTACGCTCCCGAGCTCACGCACGAGACGCGCGGCAAGCTCGACCTCAAGGCTCTCGAGACGGCTGTCGAAGACTTCTACAGCGATCAGCTGAAGGAGCTCGGCCTCGACTGGAAGGCCTTCCAGGAGATGGGTCTGTACCAGCCTGGCGCTCATGGCTTCGAGTACGAGAAGTACGAGAAGGGCATGCTCCGCTTCGACGGCACCCCCGGCTTCAACACCATCACCGGTCAGATCGAGGCTTACTCGATTCTTTACGAATCCTGGGGCGAGGATCCGCTGCCTTACTACGAGGAGCCCAACTACTCCCCGATCAGCAAGCCCGACATGGCAGCTGGCTATCCGCTCATTTCCACCTCCGGCTCGCGCCGCTACAGCTCGTTCCACTCCGAGCATCGTCAGGTTCCGTCCCTCCGTCAGATCGATCCGTGGCCCTGGGTCCAGATCAACCCGAAGACGGCCGAGGAGTACGGCATCACCGACGGCGACTGGTGCGAGGTCTACAACATGTTCGGCGAGGCTCGCTTCAAGGCTGAGATCACCGAGTGCATGAAGGACGGCATCATCAACTGCGCTCACGGCTGGTGGTTCCCTGAGCAGGACGGCGAAGAGCCCAACCTGTTCGGCGTTTGGAAGTCCAACTTCAACAGCCTTGTTCCTCACATGAACATCGGCAAGCTGGGCTTTGGCGCTCCCTACAAGGGTGTTATGTGCAACATGCGCCGCGTCCGCAGCCTCGACGCTGACTAATTCGAAAGGAAGTGAAATTAATGGCAGCAACTCCGGAAATTGAGAAGCAGTACGAATCTGCTATCAAAGATTCCCGCTACGACGGTACTCGCTATGCTCTTCTCTGCGACTACAGATACTTCTCTGGCAACCATGCCGCTGAGATCGCATGCAAGGAGGAGTTCGAACTTCCTCTGAATCAGTTCGGCATCAAGGAGGTCGAGGTCGGCCCGTTCTTCAAGGGTGGCGACACCTCTTGCGGCGAGAACTGGGAGTGGTTCTACATTCCCTGCCCGACCGAGATCTTCTCGAAGCACTATGGTCCTGAAGGCGACAAGGCTGGCCAGCAGCCTCTCGCGGTGCAGGTCGAAGAGTCCAACACTCTTTACTACGGCACCCTTGACGAGATGATCGCCAAGATGAAGGAATTCCAGCGCCCGATGGTGCTCTTCCAGCTGTAAATTTCAGGTATAATGGCTTCGCGGTTGCAGAAGCGATCGCGAAGCCATGTTTGGGACCAAAAGGAGCATGAAATGACAAGAGATGAATTCTTGGCAATGGATGCCCCTGAAGCTGCCGAGGTGCTCAACAAGCTGCTTGCTGAAGGCAAGAGCAAGGACGAGGCCATGGCGGAAGAGGGCGTCACTCAGGCTGACCTCATGAAGGCTCAGATCTTCTTCGTGAAGGACAAGTTCATCGCCCGCGCTTGGGGCGGCTACACCTCCACGAAGCGTACCGGCAACGAGGCTGGCGACAGCATCGAGGGTGTCGGCGGTTCCGATCCTTCCAAGGGTTACGCTGGCGTGTAGTTCAGGCTTAGCTCTCTGAACTTGAAAGAGCCACCTTCGGGTGGCTCTTTTTTTATTGGGCTGGTAATATGTTCGGCTAAGAAGAAAAGCCGCATCGAAAGGTTTCACCAATGGCAACTGAAGCAGAAATCATGGCAGAGATCGAGGAGCTTGGACGCCTGACCGACGAGCAGGAAGACATCCTTTACAACCTGTCCCTCAAGCAGGAAGAACTCGGCCGCCAGTCCACCAACCTGCTGCTTGAGAAAGTGGTGGGAAGCGACGTCTACCAGCCGATGATCGATCGCGAGATGCTCACCTACGAGGTGTTCAACCATGGCAGCAAGCACGAGATCGCGTGCCTGTACGTCACGCTTAAGGGCATGCGGTACTGCATCATGTTCTCCGACGAGCTGTCTGCACGTCGCAGGTTCAATCCTGCTGGCGCCTCTTGGGAGGCCACCGAGGAGAACAAGAGAAGGTTCGGCCTGGAATAACATTCAATCGCGGGGGCCGGATGCGTTTCTGGCCCTGGTTTTGCCGTTCGCCTGCGCTGATGCGCTTGCGTACGTTTTCGGCGGGAGATGCCCCTCATGGTGGACTCTGGCAGTTTCAAAACAACGTCCTTTCTGCAGGAATCGCAATATTTCGAGAACGCCAAGAAGAACGTGATCCTCGAAGGCACCGACAAGGAGGCCCTTTCGGCCGATTTGCCGCATTCTGTCCGCAGGCAGATCGACCCTTCCTCCGACCTTGGCAAGCTCGACGTGTGCTTCGGGGGCTTCTCACCCACGATCATGGGAGACAGCGCCAGCAGCACCGAACAGGTGCTTGCGATGGAGAAGCGCCAGAAGGAGCGCCTTGCGGCGGCGGAGCACGCTGCGGCGGTGGAGGCCGCCCGCGCGTCCGATGTGCGGGCGTACGTCGACGAGTCTGGCAACGATTGGCGCTACGTCGTGCTGGACGACGCCGAGGTCAGGGTAGAACGCTGCGAATGCGCAACACCCAGCCTTGTGGTCCCTGCCGAGATCGAGGGCAAGCCCGTGGTTTCGCTCGGAGCCGAAGCCTGCGCCGATGCGGCCATGGCCGAAGCGGTGGACATGCCGGACACCGTCGTGTCCATAGGGCATTGCGCATTCAGGGGCTGCGACAACCTGCGCAGCATAAGGTTCTCCGCCAACCTGGCCAAGTTCGATTCCGGCTGGCTGCGCTCGTGCCGCAACGTGGAAAGCCTCACGCTTCCCGGGCGCTTGGAGAAGCTGACCGCGGCCGTGTTCGACCTTCCTGCGCTGAAATTCCTCGAACTGGGCGCGTTCGTTTCCGAAATCGCGCCGGGCGCGTTTGGGAAGAGCCAGCTGGACGAAGTGGCGGCAAGCCCGCGAAGCGAGTTCGTTTCAACCGACGGATTGGCCCTGTACTCCAAGGACGGAAGCATAATGGTCGCGCTGGCGGTGCCCGTGGCTGCCTACGAGGTGGCTCCGGGTTGCGTCGCCGTCGCCAGGAAGGGCTTCAGCAACTTCGCCGACCTGCAGAAGGTCGCACTGCCCGACACGTTGGAGGTCATAGGCGACTATGCGTTCGCGAAGACGGGAATATCGGAATTCGTGGCGCCTCCCTCGCTTCGGGCTATAGGCGAGCGCGCATTCTTCGCGTGCGCCGACCTGAAGGATGTGCGCCTGAACGAGGGCCTTCGAAGCATCGGCAGCAACGCGTTCTCGGACACCGCAATCGAAGAGCTGCGCATACCCGCGTCGGTCGTCGAACTTGGGCACCCCGTGGCTGCGGGCGTCGGGCTTTCCTATTCGGGAAGCGGCGCCACGTTTTCCATCGGAGCGCCTTTCGAAGAAGCGATAGAGCATAGCCAGCCCCTAGCGCTGGACGAACAGGGCGTCCTTTACCGGAACGCCGAAGACGGTTTGCACCTGGTCAGGGTGCTGGAACCTGCGATCGAGTCCTACCAGGTCAGGCCCGGCACCGTGGCCGTCGACGAAGGCGCATGCGCCAAGCATCCGTCGCTTGAGCGAATCTCGTTTCCCGAAGGGCTGCTCAGGGTCTGCAAGGGGGCATTCAAGGACTGCCGCTCCCTCGTTCGCGTCGACATTCCTTCAAGCCTTCAGGCCTTGGAGGACGAGGCGTTCCTCGGAACCAGCCTGGAAGAGCTGCACATCCCGGCCAGCCTCACCCAGATAGGGTCCATCGCGCTCGTCACCGAGGGGGCGCATCATGGCAGCGTCGAGCCAACGCTGCGGCACATAGAGGCCGACCCCGCCAACCCGCGCTATCGCATGGACCAGGGCCTGTTGATAGAGCGCATGGGGAACGGGGCCGACCGCGTAATCCTGTGCACGGGCGAAGTCCCCGACGTGGTGGTGCCCGAAACGGTGACGGCGATCGCCCAGTACGCCTTCAACGGGGTGCGCCGCCTGAACACGCTGGGCATATCCGACCGGCTTCAGGCCGTCGACGTTCGCGGGCTTGCGTTCGACTGCCTGCTGGACAACATCCATGTCGACCTTGTGCAGCCCATAGAGGGCCGCTCTTCGTTCGACTTCGCATTCCCCAAGACGTCTCGCGCAGCACAGCAGATGCGGCTGGCGTTCGGGTCGTGCAACTTCGTCAGCGTGCCTGCGATATTCGACCACTACGACAACGCCATAGTGAGCCGAAGCGGGTTCGACGCCGCAACCGAGGACCAGCTTGGCGCCTACGAGCAGGGCGTTCTCGTCGTAAGGCGGCTGTCCGACCCCGTCTGCATGACGCCCTAAAACAAAAGCCT
>CBCTKQ010000017.1:0-18102 GCA_965147515.1 uncultured Eggerthellaceae bacterium
GTTCCGCACGCTTGTGGCCTTCTACGTGCAGGAGCGCTACGGCGTGCCGGTGGAACTCGAACCCTACGCGCGCGACGAGTCGCACAAGACCGAGGACAGCTTCTCGGCGAACTACGAGCGAGGCGCGTCCGGGGCGACTTCGAAGCCGAAGGCCTACCGCATAAGGGGATGGCGCGACAGAGGAGCGCAGCAGTTCATGGAGGTGCACCTGTCGGCGTCGCAGGCGTACGACGCGGCCAAGGCCATGGGCGTCGGGCTGACCCCGCTGCTGATCGCCGGCGTGGTCTGCGCCATCCGCGACGGCATGACGGAACGCGACCGCGAACGCGGACGTGCCATTTGCATCACGGTGCCAGTCGACCTGAGGCGCTTCTTCGGGTCAGAGACGCTGCGCAACTTCTTCGGCCTGGCCTACGTGTCGTACGTGCCGGGCGCCTGCGACGAGACGCTTGCCCAGGTGGCCGCCCGCGTGGAGGGGCAGCTGCGCGACGTCACGCAGCCCGATGCGCTGAAGAGGCGAATGAACCGCATGGTGAAGCTGCAGAAGAACCCGGCGCTGCGCGTGGCTCCGGTGTTCGTGAAGGACGCGGTATTGGGCCTAGCGGCGCACGTTGCCGGCCGCGAGGTGACCACTGCGGCGTCGAACCTGGGGCGCGTCCAGATGCCTGCGGGCGCGGAACGCTACGTGGAAAGCGTCGTCGTGCTGACGTCCACCTCGGGGATAGACTTCGTGATGGCCACCTGCGGCGACGACCTGAGCGTCGGGGTGTCCAGCGTGCTGGTGTCCAACGACATCCCGCGCCGGTTCGTCCGCGCGTTCACAGGGCTTGGGGTGAAGGCCGTGGTCGATTTGAACCGCACGCGCGAGGAAGTTGACGTCGCGCTGCGCCAGCAGCGCATGGAGCACGCCCTTCTGCATGGCGAGGAAGATGCCACATGATGCGCTGCGAAGAGTGCCGAGCCGACTTCCGTGGCGACCTGGACAAGTGCCCGCTTTGCGGAAGCGGGCTTCGCGGGACGCCCGTGCCGTCCGTGTTCCCCGAAATCGGCTACGAGCGCAAGAGCCGCCGCGTGCGGGCAATGCTGGGGGTGGCAACGCTGGTGCTGCTGGCCGCCATCGTCTCATTGTGCGTCGTGGCAGGGGTCTCGGCGTGGAGGTGCGTTCTGGCCTGCGTCGCGCTGGCCGTCAACTACGTGTTCGTGCGGAACATGGTCGTGCATTCCCCCGACGTGCTTCGCCTTCTGCAGCGCTACTACTTCGTGCTGGTGGCCATGGCGTTCATCTGGTTCTTCGCAACGTGGGACCCTTCCATCTCGACTTACGTCATCCCGTGCCTTTGCATCACGGGGACGCTTTTCGAGGCGCTGCTTCTGGCCGTGTTCCGCTCGCGGTTCCTCGGCGACTATGCGAAGTACCTGCTGTTCGTGATCGTGCTGGGGATGCTTCCGCTGGCATTGTTCCTCACGGGCACCGTGGAATGGCCGGCGCTGCCCGTGCTTTCCGCGGCTTTTGCTGCATTGTTGGCGGCCGGGCTGGGCGCCTTCGCCCGGAAGGGGGTCGCGGCCGAGGCCCGCAAGCTGTTCGACGCCTAGTGGCGAACGTCCCCCGTCACGCCACGCCTTCTTCACATGGCTGGCCTTTGTTCGCCGTGCTGCATATAATGGGCGGGAAAGAACACGCGACAGAAAGGCACCGACATGAAGATTGCGATCCCAAGCGAAACCGACGCAGGACTGGACAGCATGCGCAGCGGCCACTTCGGCCACGCGCCCTACTTCACCATGGTCACGTTCGACGATGCCATGAAGCCCGTCGAGGTCGAGGTCGTCAAGAACGTCGACCACGACGAGGCGGGATGCGGGGGCGTCATCGACTTCGTTGCCGGGCTTGCGCCCGACGGCATCCTGGCCGCAGGGATGGGCATGCCGCCATACACGCGCTTCACGAACGCAGGCGTCACGGTCTATTCCGACACCACCGAACCTAACGTTGGCAAGGTGGTCGAGATGTTCGCAGCCGGCAAGGTCGCGCCCATGGACCCGTCGGCCGCCTGCCGCCACTAGCGGCGGCATTCCGCATCCAGCATGGCCGGGAGGTCCTTCCTTCGGCGACGCGTAACGCCCGTCATCGCCTCCGCGCTGGCGAGCGTTCTTCTTGTCGCCGGCTGCATATCGCAGGCCGACCTCTTCCAGGGAGAGGCTGCTTCCGAACAGGCCGCCGTCGCCGGGAGCGGCTCGTCTTCTGCGGCCTCGGCCGCCGCCTCCCTCGGGCACGACCCGTCGCTTGCCGGCTTTCCCGAAGTCCCCGACTACTCCGGCGATGACTACGTGGAGGTGAACGGCGGCATGCCCTTCTTCGCCGAGGCCGACAAGCTTGTCCCCGAAGGCACCGAAGTCTACGGCGAGCTGGATGAGCATGGCCGCGCCACGTATGCCTTCGCGAAGCTTTGCGCGAACACGCGGCCTGCGCCGGGAAGCCACAGGAACCAGAACATGCCAAACCCTTCCGGGTTCGTCCAGGCGTTCTATCCGGAAGCCGGGCTCGACCACCTGTACGAACGGTCGCACCTCATCGCGTACTCGCTCAGCGACGAGGCGGTGAACCCGCGCGACCTCATGACGGGCACCCGCCACCTGAACCAGCAGACCATGCAGCCGTTCGAACAGGCCGTGCGCAACTGCATCGAGGCGGTCGACGAGGCCACAGGGGAAGAGAACCACGTGCTGATGCGGGTCACCCCCGACTTCCGCGGCGACGAGCTGGTGGCGCGCGGCGTGCTGATCGAGGCGCTGTCGCTCGAAGACGACGGCCAGTCGGTGTGCTTGAACGTGTACTGCTACAACGTGCAGCCCGGCGTGCAGATAGACTACGCCACAGGCGAAAGCCACCTAGTGCAAGGGTAGGGCTGAGACGGGGGACGTCCCCTGTTCAAAACCCCATGTGCCAAAAAGCGAACGTCCCCTGTCACGCCTCGTCACGCCTACGAGAACAGCGCCGCCCCACGTTCGCGCGCCACGACTTCGCGGGCTGCCTGCAGGTGGATCTGCACTGCCTCCTCGTTGCTGTGACAGGTTTCAAGCAGCGCGTCGTAGACGATGGGAGCCAGGTCTTCCACCAGGTCCCATCCCTTCTGGGTGAGGCCCAGCGACTTCGTGCGCCGGTTCTCGGCGTTGCGCTCCTTCGAGATGAGGCCCTTGGATTCCAGCGTCTTCAGCGGCGCCGTGACGTCGCTGCTCTTCAGGAAGAGGTACTTCGCAACCTGCGACGCGGTGGTGCCCAGGCCCAGTATGCGAAGCGCCACCAGTATGCGGTACATGGACGTGTTCAGGCCGAAGTCGGCCAGGCGCGCAGACGTCAGCGTGCGCGAGATCATTATTGTGTCGAAGAAGGCGGTGTCCAGGCGGAACGTGCCGTTCTCGATACGCGTGGCGTTGTGCAGCGTGACCGCGTTCGTCGAGCTGGCGAACGCCGCCTGAAGCTGCTCGGGGCTAAGGTTGCGCCAGTAGCACTGCAGAAACTCGCCCACGTGGTAGTCGGCCTTGTCGATCTCGGCCGACCCCGCCTCGGTCAGCGTGAGCGACACGACGCGCATGTCGTTCGGGTCTTCGGCGCGGGTGACGAAGCGGTCTTCCACAAGCTTGGGCACCGCCGCCGACACTGTGCTGGCCCCGACGCGAAGGTTCTCGGACAGGTCGGTGGTGCGCATGGTGTGGCCTTCGGCGCTGAGCAGCCTAAGCAGCATGCGGTACTGAAGCGTCGTGAGCGAGCACCGTTCGGCAAGCACCTGGCTGATCGACTTGAACAGCAGGTTCATGACCGTGAGGTAGTCGGACTCCCCCTCGATCGCCGAGAAATGACCAGGGTCCGACCTGTCCTCCAGCTTGCGCCTATGGGCGTCTGCCTTCGCGGCTACCGGTGCCGCCGTCTGGGCTCCCGGTGCCACCTGTGCGACGGCTGCCGTCTTCACTGCATCCATGGCGTGTCCTTCGATCGATTGATTTGCTTCAATCACAATATTATCAACTTCTCACATTGTCAATGAAGAATGCTTTACTCGGAAAACGTCCCGACTATGCTTGATTCGACGCCCTTTGGCGCCTTGCGGCCTTTGTGCTTCAGCTTCCAGGCTCCGGGCTTGTGAATAAGCCCCGTGCCTCGGCCTCTAGGCCAATCCCGCAGGCGCCTGGGATGCAACAGCATATGGAGAGGAGTTGCACATGTCCGAAGAGTCGTTCGTCTATACCGCCTGTCCCGGATGGGGCGACCACGACTACTGCGCGCTGAAGACCATCGTGAAGGATGGCAAGATCGAGCGCATGGAGCGTATCGTCTATTCCGAGCCCGAAGAGCCCGACGGGCACATCTGCCAGAAAGGTTGCCTGGCCGGCCGGCAGCCCTACGACCCGAAGCGCCTGCAGAAGCCACTGAAGCGCGTCGGCGAACGCGGAAGCGGGAAGTGGGAGGAAATCAGCTGGGACCAGGCCCTCGACGAGATCGGCGAGAAGCTGTGCCGGATCCGCGACGAGCACGGCGCCGACTCGGTGGTGCTGTGGAACCTGGGCGCAGGCGTTCCCGCGCAGTATAGCTTCGAGAACCTGATGCCGTTCCGCTTCGCTAACACCTTCGGCGTCACGGTGCCGCTCGGTTCCATCGGGCTTGACAACGGGCCGTTCTACGCCGAGTTCTACAACGCAGGCAGCGAGTTCCCGCGCACGGTCATCGACCCGCGCATCATGGTGGGAACCGACCTGATATACGTGTGGGGATGCAACCCAATCGAGAACCAGATGCGCTGCGCGCAGAACCTGGTGCGGGCCCGCGAGGCCGGGGCGCGCATAGTCGACCTGGGCCTCATCTTCGACGGCACCGCCGGGTTCGCCGACGAGTTCGTCGCCATGAAGCCCGCAAGCGACGGCTATTTGGCCATGGCCATGGTGAACTACATCCTGCAGAACGACCTGCAGGCCAGCGACTACCTGCTGGCCCGCACCATTTCCGCATACCTTGTGGACGACGAGACCGGCCAGCTGGCACGCAGCGAAGACGGCGGGTCCTTCTACGTGTGGGACAACGCGTCGGGCGCACCGGTGCCCGTGGCCGCCAAGAAGGGCGACTACCCCGAAGGGGCCGACATCCCGCTGTTCGGCACGTTCCAGCACGACGGCCGCAGCTATTCCACCGCGTTGCAGAAGCTCAAGGACGGCGCGGCGGAGTACACGTTCGAGCTGGCCGCCGAGAAGTGCGGGATCAGCGCCGAGGACGCCGAGCGGCTGGCGCGCGACTGGGTTGAGGCCGAGAACGCCTTCATCCTGTCGGGCTACGGGCTGCGCTACCGCAACTCCAACGAGACCTACCGCCAGTTCCTTCTGCTGGGCGCGCTCACAGGGCGCTTGGGCAGGCCGGGTTCGGGCGTGTTCGAGGCTCTGCAGCTGCAGAGCTGGCCGCTGGTGTTCAACGACGTGCCCATAAGCTGCCCCGACGGCGTGGCGGCCGTGAAGTCGGTCCCCGTGCGCATGAACGAATGGTTCGCGCGCGCCGAGGCCGACGACAGCCCCTACAAGGCGCTGATCGTGTGCTCGGGAAACCCGGTTCACCAGCAGCCCGACCGCCAGCGCTGGCTTGACGTCGTGCGCGACATGGACCTGGTGGTCGACTACGACGTGTGGCTGACCGATACCGGCGAGATCGCCGACTACGTGCTTCCCGACCTTATGTCGTTCGAGCGCGAGGACCTCATCACCGGCGCTTGCTACAACCACCTGATCCTGCAGGAGCCCGCCATCGAGCCCCAGGTCGACGGCCACGAGCCCGTATGGGTATTCAGCGAGCTGGCCAAGCGCGTGGGCCTGGGCGACTACTTCACCATGACGGGCCCCGAGTACATCGACATCAGGCTGCAGACGCCGTACCCGCTGATTGCAGGCATCCAGCCGCCTGTGACCTACGAGCGCCTGAAGAAGGAGAAGATGATCCGCGCGGCGGCGCCTCCCGAGCCGAAGTACACGCCGTACCTCAACCCTGCCGAGGTGCTTGACAACGAGACCGGGCGCATGGAGATCATGTACTCAGAGAAGCTTGCCGACCTGGGCATGGCGGTCACCAAGGTGCTCGAGCCGAACAAGATCGGCAAGTCCGCCGAGTACCCCTACCAGCTGTTCACCGGGCGCCAGCGCTTCTTCATGCAGTCCAGCTTCACCGACGACCCCATCACCGTGAAGCTTTCGGGCGAGACGCCGGCGACGCGCCTCAACCCCGCGCAGGCGGCGCGGCTTGGCCTGGCAGAAGGCGACATGGTCGAGGTGTTCAACGAACGCGGGCACGTGGTAACGCGCCTTGTGCTGGACGAGAGCGTGCCCGACGGCACGGTGCACGTGTGGTTCGGCTGGCGTCGCCGCCAGTTCGAGGAAGGCACCTACTCCGAGATCACGCACCAGTGCGCCGGCAAGGACTCGCAAGGGCCGCTGGAGGACAAGTGGTTCGCCGACTGGATAGCGGCCGGCCATCACCCGAACCCCTACGTCGAGTCGATGAGCTCGCTCACGGGATCCACTGACTGCTACTGGGACTCGTGGTGCGACATCCGCAAGTTCGAGGGCGCGCTGACGCCCAACCCGCAGACGACCATCGTGAAGGAGGCATAAGCCATGGCTTACAAGATGTTGGTCGACATAGACCGCTGCATTGGTTGCTGGACCTGCGCGATGGCATGCAAGGTAGGCAACCACCTGGCCGACGACGAGTACCGAGTGGAGGTCGAGACGCACGGCTCGGGTGCTGGAATCGACCGCCCTGCCGGGGTGTATCCCGACCTGCACATGTGGTGGCAGCCCATATACCTCCCCAGCTGCACCTTCTGCGCGCCGCGCGTGGCTGAGGGGCTGCCGACGTTCTGCGCCATGGACTGCCCGACGCAGGCGCTGGCCTTCGGCGACGCCGACGACCCCGAGTCCGACTACTCGCAGGCGAAGGCGCGCGTGGAAGGGCGCGGCGCCAAGGTGTGGGAGCTTGACTCCGCCGGCGGCGACACGCGTGCGTGCGTGGAGTATGCGACTGCCCGATAGCCGGAGTGTGTCAGGGGACGTTCTCTTCTGACACATCGCTAGGCGACATAGGGGCGCAGCTTGTCTGCGCCCTTTTTTATAGGTACTCCAAGTATTGCAGGTAGCCCTGTGCGTTGGCGGGAACTTCCAGCGTGACCGAACCCGAACCGGTGGAGACGGTCACCACGCTTGGGTCGTCGTAGGTGGTTATCTTGGCGTCGTAGCCTCCGTAGCTGACGTCGGACGTGCTTTGTGCGACAGCGCTGCCAGGCAACGGAACCACCTTCCAGCTTTCCACGTCCAGGCCGTCTATCATGCCGTCTACGACCCCTTGCGGAAGCCCTGTCTGGCGCGATATCTCGCCGGCGTTGTCGCGCAGCGCGGAATCGATCTGCTTCTTTATTCCCGTGGCGTCGATTGCCGCGTTGGCCGCCCCGTACGTCGCCTGCTCGGCGGCATCGCCCACGGGGTTGTCGATGCCGTTCTTGGCCAGCAGCACCCCGCCGCCTATCACCACGACTGCGGCAACGATGACGATGCCCAGTATCTTCAGCAGCTTCTTCATGGTGCAGGATTCTACATTGAAATCCAAGGCAGCTTGTCTCGGTTCGATGTTTCAGGCATTGCATTCATGAAAAGCCCTTTTTGCGTCAAATAATTGCGATATTCGGAGACCTTGCCTAGGTTTTGACTCCAAAGCAGACGTTTTGCAGCGTCGCTCGTCTCGCTTTTTGGCCGATGGCCAAAGAACTCTCAGTTCGGACGCTTGCTTGCTTTTGACGAGAAGCAATCGAGGGGGTGTAACCCTCCGAACATTGCAATTTTTTGACGCTGAAACGACTTTTCGTGAATAAAACCACCAAAGTGGAGGGAAGCACCTCATTAGTCTCTTGACCCTCACGCGACGTGTGGGTCTAAACTGACCTCAAGGAGGTGGGCCTGTGAGCGAAAAGAATGGCAGCAAGAAGAAAGCGGTCGAAAGCTGGCGAAGTGCGATGGGGGAGGGCCTTCTCACCCGTGGCGAGGTTGAGAAGCTGACCGGCGTCACCATTCGCGCGCTGGAGCATTACGAGAAGGAAGGCCTTCTTTGCCCCAAGCGTACGGGCGAGAACGTGGCGAACAACCGGCGCCTGTACGGCGAGGAAGATCTCGAGCGCTTGAAGCGCATAGTTGTTCTGGCGGAGTATGGCCTCGGACTGGCTCAGATTCGCGACGTGATCGACGAGGGCGATGCGAGGCTCGTCGAGGTGCTAGAAGAGCAGGTGGATGAGCTCAAGCGCCAAGAGAATCGGCTGCGCAACATGATCATGTTCGCGAAGTTCGCGAACATGACCGACACCGAGTTGTTCGAGGGCCTGATCGCCGGACCCGAAGACATCGACGCTTACGCCGACATGGTGCGCGACTCGCAGGCTTACAAAAGCGCGATCGCGCTTCTGCAGAACGTCGACGACGAAGCGCTGCAAGAGATGTTCGACGAGCTGGGCGGAATCATCGAGGACTTCGTCACGCTCGACAAGGCTGACGGTTTTCGAGGGGTTGAGCGGCAGGTCGACCTCTTCAACGACTGGTGGGACAGGCATGTGTCGCCTATCGACGACGCAGGTTACCTGGGATTCTGGGCAGTGTTCGAGGACGACAGGCTGCTGCCCGCAATCGTCGAGCATGTGGGAGGGGAGTTCGCGTCGGGATCGCTGCAGATGTCGGCGTTCCTCGTAGGCATGAAGCGCCTGATGGTCGAGCAAGGCGCGGCGATGAAGGCGGTCGCCGAGGCGTCCGATGGGGACGTAGTGCTCGCGATGGAGCAGGCGCGAGGCGTGGCGGAAGCTGTTTGGAAGGCCATGGGCGCCGCTCGCGACAATGAGGTGCCGGATGGAGAGCCCATGCAGCTGTGCATGTCCGTCATGTCATACATGGAGGGCATCCTGCAGGACGAGGAGCTGATGGGCTATATCGACTACAAAGGCGAAGTGGAGCTTACGTCAGAAGAGGTTGCGAAGGTGCGGAACGTCTTCGAGCTGATGGCCTAGCGGGGCTAGGCGATGTGCAGGAATGCCGGGCAGGCTCGGGTGCTGACGAGCCGCACGAAACCGGAAAGGCGAAGCTTTAGAAGGTAACCAAGCTGCGCACTTCGGTTCCCAGTGCGTCCGCAATGCGGGAAAGATCGTCGATGCCGACCCCGACGCGTCCGGTCTCGATGCGCCAGATGTGGGACTTGCTGCTGCCCACCATGAGGGCGAGCCGCTCCTGGGAAAGCCCCTGGCTTTCCCTCCGTGCGCGAATGGCTTCACCCAAGGCGAGTCGTTTCTGCTCGATATCCATGCGTTAAGCGTATGTGCTAGTATTTGCGGTGTGGCTTCAAATATGAAGCCAATTAGGTGGCGGCAGAGCGTCTGCTACCGACAAAGAAGAGAGGAAAAAGCATGATTAAGGCGAGATCGTTGATATGCATAACCGCTTTAACCGCGATGGTTTGTGCTGGAACGTTTGGAATCTCTGGCTGCAGCCCTCAGCAGAACTCCGGAGATGCGAATCAAGGTTCAGCGGTAAAGGTGAAGTCCCAAGAAGGTTTCAGTCCGCTAGACACGAACATATCTATCGAAGAAACCACGCTGATAGATATTCCTGAGGTTGCGGTAGTTGCCAACTCATTGACTTTCAAGAATGACAATGCATACGTTGAGGTTACTGCGACAAACAAAACCGACACCAAGATCAGCATCAATGCAGGGACTCTAGGATACAGCGGAAACTTCATCAACAATTACATGGTCACAAGCGGCTATCTCGGCCTTGAGTTAGAGCCGCAAGAGACCAAATCGGACGAGCTTTATTTCAGCGGAGACGAGCTCCATCTTCTCGGCATCGACAAGATAGGCGAGATCGGCATTGGTTTGGATGTCGGATACAACGAGTTCGGTACAGGATCGACGGAGATGAACCTTGACGACATAGCGAAAGACATCGTAAGCATTCGTACCAGCGCATACGACTCCGTCGATATGGGCGCCGACACCTATCAGGATTCCATTAACAACGACCTGGTCCTTTCCGCCACAGGCGCCAGCCTTCTGGCGTTCGATGGCAACGGCGGGTTCGATCAGTCCGGAATCAGCATCAAGTCCGTGTCGCTTGTGAGGAACAAAGACGACAACGTCACCGTTTTCGTGGAAATTCGCAACGATACCGATGCGATAGTGTCCGCAACGGCAGGCGACATCTCAGTGAATGGCGCCATGGCCTATGAAGGATTATGGACAAGCGAAACGATTGCTCCCGGAAAGACCGCGATAATGGACGTCTCTCTGAACAGCGTTACGGATAGCATCTCTGATCAGATAGACCTCAACGACATCTCGTCCGTGGGGTTGGATTTCGGGGCTTCTGATGCGCAATCCAACACGATAGTTGCTCCCGTAGAGCTCGAGTTTAGCTTCTAGGGAGGTTAGCCGACATATGCAAGCTGATTGTTTTGGGCACGGGTTCTGAATGCAAAAGGCGCCTGCGGACAGCAGGCGCCTTTTGCATAATTCGGCTACAAGTTATAGATAACCGTTGAATTGAAATATGATTTACTCGATTTGTGCTGGAAAGCGAAGACTGCTTTAGGAGGAACATTGGCCGCAAGGATTGTTTCTGGCCTTAAAGACCTTCCCGGTAAACGCATGGCGTCATATTTCGGAAAGGCTGTTCTTATTACGGCGTTGCTGTATCTATCGAGCAAGGCCGCTCCTGCCCTTCCCTTGCCTGCGATACTTTTATTCGTGGTCGCTTTTGCCGTGGTGGCTTTGATCGGGTCCCTTCATTTCGTCGTCATGCGTCGCATGCTTCGCCGCTTCAAGCTTCGAGAAAACGGCGACCTTGCGAGAATGAATAAAAAGTGGGTGATTTGTGCAGCGTTGCTGTTCGTGGCATCGCTTGTTTCTGCGTTAATGTTCTTCCTGCAAGCACCGACGTGGGGTACAGCCGAATGGATGCTAACGGTTTCGGCGATTCCTATCTACTACATAGTTTTCTTGGCCGCCTTGCAGTTGAGCAGGCGGCAGCTTGCAGATGGGTTCGACAAGGCATCGGCGATGAAATGGGCCTTTTGGGTTACGGGGGCGCTTGTATGCGTCCTGTACGTTTTATGCGTCCTGTTTTTCGGGCTTGAGCAAGAACCCGAAATGGTAACGATGAGATATGCGTTTGATCAGGTTGAGCTTCCGTATGCGGATAGTCCATGCGGGTTATTTGTTGACTTGGAGGCGCTGACGTCGTTCCTAGAGGGCTTGAGGTTCTACGCCATGCATAACGTGTCCCAAGTTTATTCGTGGGTTGCCGTTGTGGTTGATGTCATCATGTTCGCGGCGGCTTTTTTCGGACTGTCCAGTCAGTTCTGTTTTTGCATTTTGGACAATGCTGAAGTGAGGGCGGAGTTCAAGGAATTGCCTCCGGTGAGCATGGGGAATGCGAGCGAAGGCAATATGCTTCCAAGGTACTTCGTCGTTCTTGCTTTGATTGCCTTCGTGTTTTGCGGCGTGCTTGTTGTGGCGAACGGACAGATTGAGGATGAAAGAACCAATAGCGAATTAACTTCTGTTGGGAATTGGGTAGAAACCCGGAAGCAGAACCTTATCACTTTGTATGACGCGAGGATAGAAATCGAAGCGACCAAAATCGATATGCTCAATGCCCTTACGCCAGAGCTGGATAAGTACTACAACGAGTGCAGGTCGAATGTCGATGCTTACGTTGACAGGCATGTTGAAGGAGAGAAGAGCTGGTTCGAAAGCGTAGGGGATTGGTTTGGTTCGATTTTCGATGCTAACGATGGAGATGTTGACAAAGTAAAGCAGGAATTTATCGAACAAATTTCAGAGGGCGCCGATTGGGCTGGTGTAAGCAGCACATACAGCATGTATCGCGACGTGCTTGTCGACAAGACTCATGAATTCGGAGAGGGTGTTCGTGGGATTACAGGCATGGAGAGCGCCGATGTCGATCTCCCCGTAAGGTTAGATCCATGGCAATCGCTGAGCGATGAGAAGGTTGGCGAAGTGCTGATGAACGAAAGCCTAAATCGCGATGAACTGAAGAGAAATATAAACGAGCTGATTGATAGTGCGCATCAGGATGTGATAAACACCTTGAGCGTCCTCGCTGTGGACGACAATCATCAGAACGAATAATCTTGGGCAACCGGTCCTCATAGGCGGTGCCGCGTATAGCACCGATGAGGGTTCTTGGAACGGGGTTAATCGAATAGCGTCGTATCTAGGTCCTTCAAGCGCGGTGGGCTGGATGCCCCAGGTCGTATACGGCCTGGTCCCATTCCTTGGCTTCCCTTATGCGGGCGTCGGCGTCCTCGGCAGACGTTATGTTTCCCGCTAGGAATGATTCATAACCGCGCATGAGCCCATCATAGATTCTCTGTTCGTGGGCCTTTTCGTCTCGAGGTGAATTGGGTTCGTCGAATAAGCCCGGCTCCGTTTCAAGCGTCATTGCCGTTCCTTTCGATGCGATTGGGAACATCTTGTCACTCGCGACAAAACGTCTTAATGAAACACGTTTGTCTTGCATTGTTGGCGCATGATGTCATGGATAAACCGTGAATGCTTGCAAGTCCGAAATCGGACGATATAATGATAGTCCGAAATCGGACTTTAGGAAGTGCAAGCATGACAAACAACGGCAAAAGCAAGAACATGGCAGCCCACGGCAAAAACGCGGCCACGGCCCCCCACGATTCCCTCACGCTGCAGGCCGTCGCGGCGATAAACGAGCTGTACCGGCGCACCGACGAGCTGTACCACGAGGTCGCCCGCAGCATGGGCCTTCCCGACTGCGCGTTCGAGATCATGTACAGCCTCTGGGAGCACGACGGCCTCACGCAGGCGCAGCTGTGCAAGACCAGCTTCTCTACCAAGCAGACGGTCAGCTCTTCGATTAAGCGCTTGTGCGAGGAGGGGCTGGTGGAAGTGCGCGTCGGGAGAGATGAGGACGCGAGCGGCCATGCCAGCGCACGCAGCCGCGCAAGCGGCGACGAAGGCTCCCACGCTAACGACCGCACCCGCACCGGTGACCGCATGCGCACCGTCCATCTCACGGAGGCCGGCCGGCGCTTCGCCCGCGAGCGCATAGCCCCCGTGCTCGACGCGGAATGCGCTGCAGTGCATATCTTCACCCCACGCCAGCAGGAGCACCTGATCGAGCAGTCCAGGCGCTACACCGACGCGCTGGCATCGCAATTCGAATCCTTGAGGTAGCGAAACATGACGAAGACGACGAACGAAACGAACACGACCACCGAGTCGAACGAAACGAACACGACGACAGAAGCGAACACGGCGAACGAGACCAAGGAAGCGGTCAACAAAAACAGCGCCGTCTCTTCCGCGCTTGCCACGCCCGCCGCCCCGTCCAAGCCAGAGCAGGTCGACATGTCCAAGCACTTCTCGACCAGCGCCCTTCTGCGCTTCACTGCGCCCACCATAGCGATGATGATCTTCACGTCGCTGTACGGCATCGTCGACGGGCTGTTCGTGTCGAACTTCGCGGGCAAGACGGCGCTCGCCGCGGTCAACCTGATCATGCCCATCGTGATGATCCTGTCGTCGTTCGGCATGATGGTCGGTACCGGCGGCAGCGCGCTTGTGGCCAAGACGATGGGCGAGGGCGACAACTGGCGCGCCAGGCGCTACTTCACGTTGCTTGTCGCCTTCGGGTTCGTGGTGGGAATCGTGCTGTCCGTCATCGGATGGCTCGTCATGAGCGACCTATCCTCCCTGTTCGGGGCCCAGGGGCAGCTGCACGACGACTCGGTGCTGTACGGCCGCATGATGATGCTGAGCCTTCCGTTCTTCATCCTGCAGTACGCCTTCCAGAGCTTCTTCGTTACGGCGGGGAAGCCCAAGATCGGCTTCGCGGTCATCGTGGCGGCCGGCCTCACGAACATAGTCCTCGACTTCCTGCTGGTTGGCATCTTCGGCATGGGGCTTTTCGGCGCGGCGCTGGCCACCAACATCAGCGAGCTGGTCGGAGGCCTGGTCCCCGTCCTGTACTTCGTGCGCAGGCGCACCGCGTTGCTGTGGTTCGTGCGCCCGCACATGCGCTGGAACGTGATAGGGAAGGCATGCGTGAACGGGTCGTCCGAGATGGTGACCAACATCGCCATGAGCCTGGTGTCGGTGCTGTACAACATGCAGCTGCTGCGTTACACCGGCGAGGACGGTGTCGCCGCGTACGGCGTCATCATGTACACGGCCATGGTGTTCGCTTCCATCTTCATTGGCTACTCGGTAGGGGCGGCCCCGCTGCTCAGCTACCAGTACGGGGCTAAGAACCACGTGGAGATGCGGTCCCTTCTTTGGAAGAGCCTCGGCGTGATCGGCGTGGGAAGCGTGATCATGTTCCTGGCCGGGCAGACGTTCGCGTTCCCGCTGTCCAGCATCTTTGTGGGCTACGACCAGGGGCTACTCGACCTGACGGTCCGCGCCTACCATATCTACGCCTTCTGCTTCCTGTTCATGGGGTTCGCGATCTACAGCTCGTCGTTCTTCACGGCCTTGAACAACGGCGTGGTGTCGGCGGTCATATCCTTCCTGCGCACGCTGGTGTTCGAAGTGGGGGCCGTGCTGCTGCTGCCGCTGGTGCTTGGAATAGACGGCATCTGGCTGTCCGTCACAATCGCCGAGGTCGCGGCCTGCATCGTGGCAGCCTCGTTCATGGTGGGGTTGGGGAAGCGCTACGGCTACCGGAAGCAGCGTTAAGGCATGTTATTAGGGGACGTCCCCTGTTCAAAACGCCATGTGTCAAAAGCGAACGTCCCCTGTCACGCCGGCGTCCTTACACTTATGTCATGTTCGGCGCGTGGCTCCGCGGCCGGGATATCCTCTTGCATGGCGCATTCCGCAACGCCGCGCCATGCACGCTGTCACGCTAGGGAAGGAGGAAAGCGGTGCGAAGCTTCCTCGCCAATTATGGCGGCAACCTCCAGATCGCGCTTATCCTCTGGCCCATGGCGTCCGCGTTCCTCACGCTTCCCATCCTGGCATACCTCTACCACCGCGACGGAAGGCTGCGCGCAAGCTCGGCGGCGGCCGTCTACCTGGCGGTCCTGTACGTGCTGGGGATCGGATGCTTCACGCTGTGGCCGTTGCCCGAAGGCGACTCCGGCCCCGGTATAAGCTACGGGGTCGAACCCAACTTCAACCCGTTCGCCTTCGTAGGCGACATCGCGAAGGACGGCCTGACGGCGGTGTTCCAGCTGCTGTTCAACGTGGTGTTCTTCGTGCCTTTGGGATTCATCGCGGGAAGGCTTTTGCGCATTCGCGTGCTTCCCACGGTGCTGCTGGCGCTTTGCGTGTCGGCCTTCGTCGAGCTGGCCCAGTACACGGGCCTGTTCGGCCTTTACCCTTACGCCTACCGGTGCTGCGACGTGGACGACCTGGTCGCGAACACGCTGGGCGCGTGGTTGGGGTGGATCGCCGCATCGCTGATGAACAAGGTGCTTCCGCAGAAGCTCGCCTCGCAGGACGTGACGCGCAGCCCGGGCCTCGTGCGCAGGTGCGTCGCCCTGTGGATCGACCTTACCATCGTGGCGGCGGGAACGCTGTTCGCCACCTTGGCCCTGCTGTTGGGCTCGCAGCTCTTCATCCGCGCCGTCCATCTTCAGTGGGGGTCGGAGAGCCAGAACGTGGTGGCCGCGGCTTCGCTCGTGGTCGCCGTGGCGCTGTTCGTCGCGGTGGAGGTACTGGTCCCGTGGCTGTGGAAGGGGAAGACCCCCGGCGGGGCGTTCGTGCGCATGACGTGCGAGACCCGCGACCGCACGCCCGGCTTCCGCTCGCTGTTCTACCTGGCGCGGACGGCGACGCTTGCTGCCGCCGTGTTGCTGCCGTGGGTCGCAGTGCCCGTGCTGGGCATCTTCTACATCGTTGCCCGCAGGATGCCGTACGATTACATTCCGCAAGGTCGCGCAGGGATATAATCGAGCAGGGCGCACGCGTCTCGCAGAACGCATCTCGCGAGCGCCCGCCGACCGCGTGGCCGTCCGGCCCGCGGTCGCCACGCAGCTCGGCAGCTCTCTGAAAGGACCTTCCATGTGGTGCAAGCGCATACTCGTCGCATACGACGGTTCCGCCCCTTCGCGCAAGGCGCTCGAACTTGCCAGCCAGATCGCTTCGCAGGACTGCTCGATCGAGGTCGTCCTGGTGCACGTGATGCGCCTCTATTCCTCGGGGTCTGCGGCGATAGGCATGGACACGATAGTCATGGACGACGCATCCGAGGTGCTTGACGAGCTGCAGTCGCTGGCCGACGGCCTGTCCAATCCCGCGACGGTCGAGCTGCTGAAGGGGACTTCCCCCGCCGACCTCATCGTCGAGCACGCCAAGCGCACGGGATGCGACCTCATAATCATGGGAAGCCGCGGAAAGGGCGGCGTGAAGGGCTACCTTGGATCGGTCAGCTACGCCGTGACAAAGGAATCGCCCGTCACGGTGCTAATCGCCAAGGAAGGCGACGCCCGGTGACGGAAGCCGCCGTAGCGCCCCCGCGCAGCAAGTCGGAAGGCGCCCTGTGGACGAGGAACTTCGTCTGCGGCACGCTGGTGAACTTCGCAATCGCCACCAACTACTTCATGCTGATGGTGGTCATGACGGCCTATGCCCTGAACGTCTTCGCCGCCCCTCCTGCGATCGCCGCCCTGTGCGCGAGCGCCTTCATCATCGGAACGCTGGTGTCGCGCTTCATCGCCGCGCCCCTGATGGGGGTCGTGGGACGCAAGCCCCTGCTGGTGGTCGCCGTCGTCCTCGAGGTGGGGTTTACTGCGCTCTACCTGGCGAACGAGCCCGTCGGCGCGCTAATCGGGGTCAGGTTCGCGCACGGGATGGCCTACGGCGTCTGCTCCACCACCATAGCCACCGTGGTCACGGCGGGAATCCCCGCGTCGCGCAAGGGCGAAGGCGTGGGGTACTTCATGCTGTCGTCCACGCTGGGATCGGCCATAGGCCCCTTCGCGGGCATCCTGATGGCGAACCATCTGGGCTATCCGGTTCTGTTCATAGTGTCGTGCGTGGTCGTGGCGCTTGGCATACCTTTCGTCCTCGCGCTCGACTCCGCAGGCGCCAGCCGTGCGAAAAGGCGTGCCTCGTCCCGTTCGCGCAGGGAAAGGTCGGCCGAGTATGCGGCCGCTGCCGCCGAGGATGCTGTGTCGGCCGCCGAGATCGGCTCAGGTGCCGAGGCCGAACGCGACATCGCCGCATCGGAGAAGGAAGACGCGCTCGCGCACAATGACGCATGCGCCAAGGGGCGTGTGACGGGGGACGTTCGCTTTCGGCACGTGCGTGATTCTGCGGCCTCGCAGGCGTCGAAGGCGAACGCCAACCGTCACGTCCGCGCTTCGTGGCTGCTGAAGTCGGTCGAGCCCAGCGTGCTCCCCATAGCGTGCGTGGCAGGCCTCATCTTCTTCGGATACTCCAGCCTGCTTACCTTCCTCACCCCTTACGCGGCCGAAATCGGCCTCAGCCGGGCCGCCAGCGTGTTCTTCGTCGCGTACGCGCTTGCCATGTTCGTGACGAGGCCGTTCACGGGGCGCGCCTTCGACCGGAAGGGGCCCGCACCCGTGATGGGGCCGGCCTTCTTCTCGTTCGCTGCCGGAATGGCGCTGGTCGCCACTTCGTCCAACGACTGGATGATTTTGGGGGCGGCGCTGCTTCTAGGGTTCGGGGTGGGCACCGTGCAGTCGTGCGGTCTTGCCATGGCCGTGAACATCGCCAGCGACGACCGCCTCAGCGTGGCGAACGCCACCTTCTACATGCTGCTCGACGTGGGCGTTGGCATCGGCCCGCTGATACTGGGCGCGATCGTGCCGCTGATCGGATACCAATGGCTCTATTTCTGCATGGCCGGCGTGGGTCTGGTCGCCTTCGTCGCGTTTGTCGTCGTGCTCAGGCGTATGAAGAAGAAGCAGAGCAACGCGTAACAGGCCGGGTCTTTTGTCGCATAGGGGCGGCTCCGGAGAGGTTCCGCTCGACGCGTCGTCGCCTCGAACTAACTCGGCTTCGCCGAGTGGATTTCTCG
>CBCTKQ010000018.1:0-17696 GCA_965147515.1 uncultured Eggerthellaceae bacterium
CGTGCGGGCAGGCGACGTTCCCCCCGAGATCACGGAAGAGGTGCTGGCGTCGCACCTGTACACGGCCGACGTTCCCGACCCCGAGCTCATCATACGCACCAGCGGCGAGATGCGGCTGTCCAACTTCCTTCTGTGGCAGGCGGCGTATTCCGAGTTCGTCTGCACCGACGTGCTGTGGCCCGACTTCGACAGGTACGAGCTTCTGCGCTGCCTTCTGGAATACCAGTCGCGCGACCGGCGCTTCGGAGGCGTCTAGGATGGGCGCGCCAGACAGGAACGCACTCGAGAAAGACCGAGCCCAGCCGGTAGGGACCGACGGGCTGACCGAGAAGCAGGTCCTTGCGCGCATAAGGCTGCGCAAGCAGACGGCGCGCCTCATCATGCAGCAGAACGAACGCAATGCGCGGATGGGAAACGACGTGCTTCCCGACATCGTGTACGGCCCCGAGGACGCCCCCGAGGGGCCGCCATGGCGATACGACATGACCCCCGAGCAGCTTGCCGAGCGCCAGGAGAAGAAGTTCAGGCGCAGCGAGAAGCGGTCGAAGGTGAAGAACAAGGCGCTGGAAAAGACGCCCGACAAGCTGCGCAACCCGTCGAATCTGCAGGTAAGGTTTCGCACCGGGCTGGTGTACACGCTGGTCACCATCGCCTGCGTGCTCGCGGGGAACATCCCCACGCTGCTCTACCTCATGCTGGTCGCAGGCATATGCGCCGGCGAGTTCTATTACATGCTGCGCTCCGACTCGAAGCTTCCCAACGAGATGCTGGGCATAACCGGGGCGGTGCTGTTCCTTCCCGCAACGTACGTCTGGGGCCTTACGGGCGCCATGGTGGTCGCGCTTGCGCTGCTGCTGGCGCTGCTGGTGTGGTACGTGTTCTGGCTGAAGGCGCGCATTCCCGACGTAGGCGTCAGCTTCTTCGGCGCCGCGTACACGGGGCTGATGCTCTGCGGGCTGATGATAATCCGCCAGTCGGTGCCAGACCCCTGGGGCGGCGTGGTGCTGTTCCTGCTGTTCCTCAGCGTGTGGGCCAACGACGCGTTCGCCTACTTCGTGGGAAGCAAGATAGGCAAGCACAAGCTGGCCCCCCGCACGTCTCCCAAGAAGAGCTGGGAAGGGTTCATAGCCGGGCTGTTCGGATCGGCGTTGGTGTGGTTCGTCATGAGCTTCGTGCCCGTCATAAACCTTCCCATCCCGCTGGCGATACTGTTCGGAGTGCTGTGCGGGCTTGCCGAGGTGCTGGGCGACCTGGCGGAGAGCCGCATCAAGCGCAATTCGGGATTCAAGGACTCGGGAACCATCATGCCGGGCCACGGCGGCCTTCTCGACCGCTGCGACTCGCTTTTCCTGGCCTCCACAACCGCAGCCATCCTGCTGATCATGGGAGGCTGCATCCAATATCCTCTGCTTTAGCGGAAGGAGCTGCGACTTGACGCAAACGAAGAAAGTGCTGGTGCTGGGATCCACCGGCTCCATCGGCACCCAGACGCTGGACGTTGTCCGCAAGCACCCCGACAAGCTGCAGATAGTCGGCCTTGCTGCAGGAAGGCGCGCCGGTGACCTGCTTGCGCAGGCCAAGGAGCTCGACGTGCACGCGTTGGCGCTGGGAGACGGCTCGGCCGATGCGGAAGGCTTGCGCGAGCAGGCTGGCTCGTCCGGCGACGGCTTCTTCGGCACGGGAGAACAGGCCGTGCTCGACCTCATCGACGCCAGCGGATGCGACGTGGTGGTGAACTCTCTCGTGGGTGCGCAGGGCCTTCGCGCCAGCTTCCAGGCGCTTGCGGCGGGAAAGGTGCTGGCGCTTGCCAACAAGGAGTCGCTGGTGGTTGGCGGTGACCTCATCATGCCGCTTGCCCATGCCGCCGACCCAACGTATCCCTGCATGGGCGACGACGCCGAGTTCCGTCCGCATGGGGCGCTTGTGCCCATCGACTCCGAGCACGGCGCCATCTTCCAATGCCTGCTGGGCGAGAATGCCTCCGAGGTCGACAGGCTGTGGGTGACGGCGTCGGGCGGCCCGTTCCGCGGGAAGACGCGCGACCAGCTCGTCGGCGTCACGGCGGCCCAGGCGCTTTCGCACCCCACGTGGAACATGGGCGCGAAGATCACCATCGACTCGTCCACGCTCATGAACAAGGGGCTCGAGGTGATCGAGGCCCACTACCTGTTCGGAGCGCCCTACGATGCGATCGAGGTGGTCGTGCAGCCGCAGAGCGCCATACACTCCATGGTCGAGTTCGCGGACGGGTCCGTGAAGGCCCACCTCGGCACCACCGACATGCGCATCCCCATCCAGTTTGCGCTGAGCTATCCCGAGCGCTGGAATTCCCCCGTGAAGCGCATGGACTTCCGAACGTTGGGGTCGCTGGAGTTCGCAGCCCCCGACATGGACACGTTCCGCTGCCTCGCGCTGGCACGGCAGGCCGGCGAGCGGGGAGGCACGCTTCCATGCGCGATGAACGCCGCGAACGAGGTGGCCGTGGCGGCGTTCTTGGAGGGGGAGTGCCCCTACCTGGGAATCGCCGACTGCGTCGAGGCCGTCATGGACGCGCACGACGTGCAGCCCGTGGAGTCCATCGAGCAGCTCGTCGAGGTGGATGCGCGGTCGCGCGCCGCCGCCCGAGATTTCATCTCCAGCTTGTAAGGCACTCTTCTACTCGGTGGCATACACCAGCACGCGTTGGTCTAGCGACTCGTCGTCGACGCAGGTGCAGAACGTGTACACGCGCGAAGGCGCGTCGTCCCCGGCCGGTGCAGGCCCCAGCTTGACGCAACTTGACCCATACCGCGCCTGGAACCATGACTTCAGCCCGCTGGCGTCGTCGAACGACGTAACGTTCGTGTCGTCGCTGCCGGCCGCCACTTCCACGCATCGCACGTGCAGCTTCCTTTTCCACTTCGGCGTCTGCAGAAGCACCGTGTCGTGGTCCGCGGCATACGGCAGCTCGTCGAACCTGGCGAAGTCGGCGAACATGCGGCCTCCGTTCCAGTTGTGGCCGTAGACGACGCAGTTGGGCGAGTCGAGGCCGCTCGTGCAGTCGGAATCCAGGAACGCGCACCCCATCGGGTCGGGGCTTTTGTCCAGGCCGTGGGACAGGTAGAAGCCGCCTTCGCCTTCGCGCGCCTGCACGATCGGATGGTCTATGGACGTGCCAGGAACGGTTACCCATCCTGCGACGTCGGGATTCACCGAAAGCCAATACGCCCAGTCGACTTCGGGGAATTCGTCCGGGCGGTCGGTTGCGGTCAAGGTGGCCTCGGCGTCCTTGGCGTATCCCTCCGCTCCGCTTGGAAGCGATGCGGCCAGAAGCAGCCATAGCGACAGTGCGCCGGCGACCAGGCATCCGGCGGCCGCCTTCAAGACCGCGCCTTTCCCCGAGCCGTCGCGCCCGGCCGACTTACGCACGCCTGCCTTAGGCACGCCTGCCGCCTATGAGCCTCATGCGCCCCATGAACAGCGCTGCCCCTGCCGCCGCCCCTGCTGCCACCATCGCAGGAGGCGCGGGAAAAGTGGCTGCCGATTCCTCTCCGGTCTTGTAGTACCCCTTGCCGGATGGCACGCTTCCGATTGTCACGGTTTGCGCCTCGTCGTTCAGGTCGGCGTGTTCGGCCACGTCTTCGCCGTCCTTGGACAGGAACTCGAAGACCACCAGCTCGGTGCCTGGGTCGAGGTTCGAGGAATCGAACGTGAACTGCAGCTGCACCGACCCCGACGCCGACTCGGGCACGAACGCCTTCTCGGCCGCCACCGGCTTTCCGTCCGAATACACCAGGCTGCCGTCGGCCTTGTTGACCAGCGTCCCGTTCATGACGTACTCGGCCCCGGCCACAAGGCCGCCGTAGGACACGGTGTCCGTCACGACCGAGTCCAGGGAGGGGAGCAGCGCATGGTCCCCGTCCGCCGCATCAGCGGCCTCCGTGCGAAGCGACGGCTGCTCGACCTCGAACGCCTGCATCTCGTTGGAGGGGTCGGCATGCGTGGCCGTGACCTTCCCGTCGCTGGTCAGCAGGTCGAAGATCACGTAGCCGCCTTCCATGGCGCTGGCGTCCATGTCGTAGTCCAGCGCGGCGGTCATGTTGGGGCGCGTCGCCGTCACCTCCATCGAAGCGAGGACGACCTTCGAGGAGACGTCGGCGTTCTCTTCCATGTACGCCCTTATCGCGTCCATGTCGATGGCCGTGTTCTCGGGTATCTCGTAGGATGCGCCCCGTTCCGTCTCGGCTTCGACGGCGCCCAGCATCTCAAGCAGGCCGTTCCAGTAGCTTCGCACGGCCTCTTGGCCGATCGCGGCCTCGTCGCTGCCTTCGGCCGAAGCGTCAGCATCCAGGCTCTCCGATTCCCCCGTTTCCGTTCCCTCCGGCGAACCGTCTCGTGCATCGTTTGGGTTCGAGGGGGTGCCGCTTGCTGCGTCTTCGCCTGCGGCCGCAAGCACCGGGAGGCCCGTCTGCAGGTCGACGACGGTGCCGTAAAGCCGGTAAGTCTTCCCCGGGACGAGGTTCACCAGCTCCACCTCGTCCGTGACCGTCACGCTTCGCCCGGCGGAAACGCTCTTGTCGCCGTCGTGCGCGTCTCGCGCATACGTGGTCACGTATGGCGACTGCTCGCTCTTGTCGGCCACGGTTCCCATGTCCAGCACCACACCGTCGCGCGTCACGGCTATTCCGGGAAGGGTGACCAGCGCAAGCCCGGCGTTCGCGGAGCACCGCAGCTCCCTCATCGTGTACGTGTCGTAGGGAAGCGCGCCCATGTCGTCCTTGACGTCGGCCATGCTGCCGTCGCGCCGCATGCCGAACCACACGCCGGCATCGGGGCGCAGCATGCTTTCGTCCACCGTCCCGTCGTCTTTCAGCGCCGCATCGCTTGCGTTCGTGTCCTGCCCGTGCGCTATCCATGCCGACGAGGTGTCTATGCGGCCGTTCTCGTCGGTCACCAGCACGTGCGACTCGCCCGTGGCGTCGCTTGTCAGAAGGAACGGTATGCCCGCCAGGCGTGCCATGTCGTCCTCGCGGACCTTGACCATCGAAAGGTCGCCACGCCTCACCTGCTCGGGGCTTCTGACGAATGCCTCTTCGCCTTCGCCCGCGACGTCGCCCGACATGGCCGGCTGCTGCGTCCCGCCGGGCTGTTCGACGCGTATCACGCTGGACGCCTTCGAGACCAGGTACCCTTCGGAAGGCGCCGACTCGCGCACCACGTACGTTCCCAGCGGGAAGACCGCATTGCCGTAGCCGTCGCGGTAGAGGTTGCCTGACACCAGGCACGAATCGGGGTCCGAAAGGTCGATGACGCCGCGTTCGTCCGTGGCGAACTCCCACTGTCTAGCGGGCGCGCCCGAAGCCTCGGCCTCGGCAGCGGTTCCGAACGACCCTTCGAAATGAGCCACCGTGTACCGGGCGCCTTCCAACGATGCTGCGCCCAGCGCCTCGTTCAAGCCGGCATGCCAATCCGATTCCGCGTCATGCTTCGATATCTTCGCCAGCGCGTCCCGCACCACAAGGTCGCATCCGAGCGTGGCGACGGGCTGGGTCGACCCGTTCAGCCAGAGTGTCCCGTGCCCTTTGTACCTGGAATGGCTCTTGGCTGCGAAGTCCCTCGCCTTGTGCATGAGGTCGTCTCTCACGGCCGTGGTCACCTCGGCGAAGCTGCCGCCGTCTTCCGCGGCCACCAGGACGAAGGACTGCCCGGGCGAGAGCACCTCCCATATCAGCGTCTGGGCTATTATCGTCCTGGCGTGGTCCGGCACGGGGTTGTTGGCGTAGACGTTCCTGACGTAATGCGCGCGCAACGCCATGTCGGTGACCTGGTCGGGGCTTGCGATGCTGCCTATGTCGGCCGAAGCCACCTGTCCCGGCTTGAAGTTCACGTTCGGGTCCATGCAGAACGCCACCTCGCCGTCCACTCCCAGCACCCCTTCGCTGAAGTCATGGACGTACGTGCCGCCGTCGTATTGCGAAACCTTTCCGACGTTCTTTGCTATGGCGTGCGAGGTCGCCGCCTGCGCGAACGCCTTCGAGCCGCACGTGCCAGCAAACGAAAAAGGCTGAAGCGCCAGCGCTGCAGCAAGCAATGCTGCGAGCACGGCCTTCAAGGCGCCGTGTCCTACTCTTCGGATGACAGTCATGGAATCGCCCTCCTGTCCACGTTTCGTTTCGGCCATGCCACAACTCTAGCCGTGCGGTTCGAAACGCCGGTTACAGGGAGCTGGCGCGACGGCTGTGCTGGGTGCGGCCCGGCGCGTATGCCCGTCTTTCGCGGTTTCGAATGATTTTGTGCAATCTGGGGTCCGGGGCTTCCATATGCCTTGCCCAACGCGGATAATCTTCTCGAACAACACTGCGCACAGCCGGACGCGGACCGTCGGGAAGCCGAATCGGTTCCAACGCCGGGCTTCCTCCTGCCTTGCATGAAGCCTTCTTCCGGCTTGCGCCAAACGCGAAACGAGACGACCCATGGAAATCCTGTACACCGTGTTCTGCGCCGTCGTGGTGATCGGCTTCCTGGTCCTCATCCACGAGGGCGGCCATTACCTCGCCGCGCGCGCCTTCAAGGTGCGCGTCACCGAGTTCATGATCGGGCTTCCCGGGCCCAACGTCGGCTTCACGAAGAACGGAACGAAGTTCGGGCTCACGGCCGTTCCGCTCGGTGGATACGCGCGCGTCTGCGGGATGGAGACGGGGGCGATGTCGCCGCACCTGCAATCCGCGCTGGCATCCGTGTACGAACGCGGAACGGCCACCATGGAGGAAGTCGCCTACGACTGCGGCATCTCCGACGAAGAGGCCTACGATGCGCTCGAAGAGCTGGTGGAGTGGGGAAGCGTCACCGCGCCCAAGCGCTCCGACGAGTTCAACACCTACCGCACCCCTGCGTTCGAGCCCACGTCGAAGGAGCGCAAATTCGCCGCGCGGCACTGCCAACCAGCGCCCGAGCCGGCCGCCGAAGGCACGCCCAGGCACGCGTCCGACCCGAAGGCGTTCTTCGATTCCGAGTACTCTCAGCAGTACAGGTCGCTTTCCTTCTGGAAGCGTTCCGTCATCGTGCTTGCGGGAATCGCGGTGAACCTGCTGTTCGCAATGCTGGCGTTCGTCGTCATATACTCCGTCATAGGCTTCGACTACACGAACTCGCAGACCGGCGAGGTCATGCACTACAATGCCACCCCGGTCCAGTCCATCCAGGTCGGGTTCTCCTACATCGCCGTGGTGTTCCAGGCCATACTGGGCCTCTTCAACCCCGAAACTGCGGCCCAGACGGTGTCTGAATCCACAAGCATCGTCGGGATCGCGGTGATGTCGGCCGACTTCTTCGCGCAGGGCTTCGTCGACGCGCTGTTCTTCATGGCGGCCATATCGGTGTCGCTGGGGCTGATGAACCTGCTTCCCATCCCGCCGTTGGACGGCGGTCGTTTCCTCGTCGAGGTCATCCAGAAGGTCACGCGGCGCGAGGTGCCCATGAAGGTGATGGGCTACGTCAGCATGGCGGGCATGGCGCTGTTTTTGTGCTTCTTCGTGTTCATGCTGAACCAGGACATCCAGCGCTTCATCATAGGTGGGTAGCGGAATGCTCCGCGCTCTCCGCAGGGCTCGGCTCCCACGGTGCGGGTTTTGGCGGAGGTTCTGCGGAACTCGGCGCCGCTTCGCGGCGCCTCAGACAGTCCTCGAACCCCTTCTCCGCCAAAACCCGCACCGCAGCCTCGCAAGCGGATTCGCAGCGGAGCATTCCGCTCCTTCCGAGTGGAGTTCGAGGCGCGGCACGAAAACTTCACCCATAGTACAATGAGACCATCATGAGCGATCGGAACACACACCAGGTGAAAGTCGGCAAGGTGCCCATGGGCGGGGGAGCCCCCGTTGTGGTGCAGTCCATGCTGAACGCGCCGGCCGGCGACGTGGAGGCCAACCTCGACCAGGTGGCCCGCCTCGCCGAGGCAGGGTGCGAGGTCGTGCGCATGGCGATCCCTTCCCAGGGCGACCTGCGCGCCTTCGAGCAGGTGTGCGTGCGTTCGCCTCTCCCGGTGGTGGCCGACGTGCACTTCGACGCGCGCATAGCCATGGAGGCCGCCTGGCGCGGCGCGGCCAAGCTGCGCATAAACCCCGGCAACATCGGCGGCCTGCAGAAGACCGACATGGTGATAGACGCGGCCCGCGGCGCAGGCATTCCAATAAGAATAGGCGTGAACGCGGGGTCGCTGGACAAGGACATGGCGGCCCGAGACGACCTGACGCCTGCGCAGAAGCTGGTCGAATCGGCCTGCGCCTACGTGCGCCACTTCGTGGGCGAGCGCGGGTTCCGCGACATCGTCGTGTCCGCGAAGGCGCATGACGTCCCCCAGACGGTCGAGACCTACCGCCTTCTGGCGCAGGCCATGCCCGACGTGCCCCTCCACATAGGGGTCACCGAGGCAGGAACCGCCATGCAGGGGATGATCAAGTCGGCGGCGGGGCTCGGCATCCTTCTGGACGAGGGCATAGGCGACACGCTGCGCATATCGCTCACCGACGACCCCGTGCTGGAGGTGCGCGCGGCGTGGCAGCTTCTCTCGGCGCTCGGCCTTCGCAGGCGCGGCCCCGAGATAATAAGCTGCCCTACCTGCGGGCGCTGCCAAGTGGACCTGATCCCCATAGCCAAGCAGGTCGAACAGCGCCTTGCGTCGGTCGAGAAGCCGATCAAGGTGGCCGTGATGGGCTGCGTGGTGAACGGGCCCGGCGAGGCCAAGGACGCCGACGTCGGCATAGCCTCGGGCGACGGCGCAGGCGCGCTCTTCCGTAATGGTAGAATCGTGAGGAAAGTCGACGAGGCCGACATGGTCGAGGCCTTGATGGAGGAAATCGAGTCGCTGTGACGCAGGGGCCTGCGGGCCGAGTGCACGGCGCGCATTGGAGGGGAATCCTATGAGCGAGATCATCAGACTGAGCCGCATGTACATGCCGACGCTGCGCGACGTGCCGGCCGACGCCGACATCGCCAGCCACCAGCTGCTGCTGCGCGCCGCCATGATCCGCAAGACGGCCAGCGGCATCTACACCTTCCTGCCGCTGGGCTACAAGGTGCTCTCCAAGATCGAGGACATCGTCCGCCAGGAGATGGACGCCACGGGCGCGCTGGAGATAATGATGCCAGCGCTGCAGCCTTCCGAGCTTTGGCACGAGAGCGGGCGCTGGGACGACTACGGCCCCGAGCTGATGCGCCTCGTGGACAGGCACGACCACGGCTACTGCCTTGGGCCCACCCACGAGGAGCTCATCACCTCGCTGATGAAGGGCGAGCTTCGCAGCTACAAGCAGCTTCCCGTCACGCTGTACCAGATCCAGGTGAAGTTCCGCGACGAGATCCGCCCGCGCTTCGGCCTTCTGCGCTCGCGCGAGTTCATCATGAAGGACGCCTACTCGTTCCACGACTCGCAGGAGTCGCTGCAGGAAACGTACGACGCCATGAGCGTGGCGTACGGGCGCATATGCGACCGATGCGGCCTGGAATGGCGCGCCGTCGAGGCCGATTCGGGCCAGATCGGCGGCAAGGTGACCTGCGAGTTCATGGCGCTTGCCGAATCGGGCGAGGCCGAGCTGGTCTACTGCGACTGCGGATATTCGGCCAACACCGAGGCGGGCGAATGCATCGCAAATCCCACCGTGCACGAGGCGGGCGAGCTGACGAAGATATCCACGCCAGGCATCCACACCATAGATGAGCTCGCCGAGTTCCTTGGCATACCCGAGACCTCCACCGTGAAGGCGTTCTCGGGCAAGGACGCGGAAGGCGCCCTGCACGTGCTGTTCGTGCCCGGCGACCACGAGGTGAACGAGATAAAGGCCTCCCGCGCCGTGGATGGCTTCGAGCCGCTGACCGACGAGGAGATGCTGGCGTTCGGGCTGCACAAGGGCTCGATGGGCCCGGTGAACCTGCCCAAGGGCGCCAAGGTGGTCGCCGACGTCTCGCTGAAGGACGTTCCCGAATGGGTCGTGGGCGCCAACGAGGAAGGGTTCCACTTCACCGGGGCCGCCCCAGGGCGCGACTTCGAAGTCGACGCGTGGGCCGACCTTTGCGTCGTCAAGCCCGGCGACGTCTGCCCCGAGTGCGGCAAGCAGCTGAAGGGGGCCCGAGGCATCGAGGTCAGCCAGGTGTTCCAGCTGGGCGACAAGTACTCCAAGAGCATGGGGGCCACCTATCTCGACCGAAACGGCAAGGAACAGCCGTTCATCATGGGCTGCTACGGAGTGGGCGTCACGCGCACGCTGGCCGCCGTGGTCGAGCAGCACAGCGACGAAGCCGGCATCAAGTGGCCTGCGGGAATCGCGCCCGCCCACGTTTGCATCATTCCGCTCACCGTCGGCGACGACCTGGTTCAGCCTGCTGCCGAACGCCTGGCCGAAAGCCTATGCGAGTTCGGGTTCGACGTGGCCATCGACGACCGCAAGGAACGCCCCGGCGTGAAGTTCGCCGATGCCGACCTCATCGGGTGGCCGCTTCAGATCGTCGTAGGCAAGCGCGGCCTGGAAGAAGGCACCATCGAGCTTCGCCGCCGCCGCACCGGCGAGAAGCGCGACATGGACCTGAGCGTGGCAACCGAGCTGTTCTCGTTCGCGAAGAAGCACCTGTTCAACCGCGAACGCGGCGACATCGCAATGTTCGAGGGCCTGTTCTCGTAGGACTCAACCACGGCGGACGAGGCGAGCTGCCTTTCAATCCGACCGGCATTCACACAAACGCTTCAGTAACATCGCCCTGGCGCAGAGCGTCGGGGCGTTTCGCTTGGTGCAGTATGGATGCATGCATGAAGGCCGAGTCAACAGGAGGGCATCATGGCAGCTACCAACGACCCGATCCGTCAGATCTTCCTGGCAGGGATAGGCGCGCTTGCAATCGGCGCAGAAAAGTCGCAGCAGATAGTCGACCAGCTGGTCAAGAAGGGCAAGATGACCGTCGACGAGGGCAAGGAGATGACCGAGGACCTGTCTTCGGCGGCCGAGCAGAACTTCGACAAGGTCAGGAGCGAGATCATCGAAGCCCACATGAAGACCATGACCAAGGAACAGCGCGACGAGTTCGCCGCCAAGGTTGCCGAGATGGCCGCCAACATCGACGCCGACGACCAGCTTCGTTCCGAAGAGGTCGAAGAGGTCGAAGTGGCGGAAGTCGCCGAGAAGAAGTAGCCTGGCAGGAACCAGCGCGTCAATAGGCAGCGTACGAGCGGCAGCGTCGGACGTCGGCCCACGAGCAGGCGCCGCGGCCGTCTTCTTGCCCGCTTCGTCCGATGAGGCCCTTCGTCTCGGCCGGTCGGAAGCGCTTCCGTTCTGTTACGATATCCTGAACGAACCCGTTCGTTCAGGATATTTTCATGGCCGAAGACAACCACATCATAATAGGAAGAAGGGCCACCTTCGAGGCCCTCAAGAGCGGCATGCCCCTGACGCGCGTCCTGGTCTACGACGGGGTGGAGCGCGATTCGTCCGTAGAGGACGTGCTTAAGCGGGCCGAACGCGCGCATGTGCGCGTGGAGTTCCTGCCGAAGAAGGCCTTCGAGGCGGCCTGCGGCAACGTGGAGGGCCATGCCAGCCAGGGTGTGGCGGCCGACGCTCCGCCGTTTCCCTACGTGGGCATGCGCGACGTGATTGCGGCCGCGAACATCCGCGCCGAACAGGGCGCGAAGGATGCGCTAGTGGTGGTGTGCGACCACGTCACCGACGCCGGCAACCTGGGAGCCATAGTGCGCTCGGCCGAATCGGTCGGCGCCAGCGGCGTCGTGATCCCCAACGCGCGATCGGCGCAGGTCACCGCGGCAACCTACAAGACGTCTGCAGGCGCGGTGGCGCACCTTCCCATCGCGCGCGTGCCCAACTTGAAGCGCGCCTTGCAGGAACTCAAGGACGCCGGCTTCTGGGTGGTGGGCGCCACCGAGCACGCCGAAGACCTGCTGTGGGACACCGACATGACGGGGCGCATGGCGCTGGTGATGGGCAACGAGCACGACGGCATATCCGAGCTGGTGCTGAAGAACTGCGACCTTGCGTGCAGGCTTCCGCAAAAGGGCGCGATTTCGTCGCTGAACGTGGCGCAGGCCTCGACGGTTTTCATGTACGAGTGGCTCAGGCAGAACCATGGCTAAGAAGAGGAACAAGCTGCTCATAGTGGACGGCTACAACGCCATACGTTCGGGAAGCCGCTACCGTAACATCCAGCTCCCAGACTTCACCGACGACTACTTCAACGTGGCGCGACAAAGGCTCCTTAACGACGTCATCGACTACGCCGGGCGCGGCATGGAGGCCATCATCGTGTACGACGCCGCCGACCGTAAGGGCGACGCGTCGAAGACCGAGACCGTGGGAGGCGTGCGCGTGATGTTCTCGGCCGTGGGGCAGACGGCTGACCACCTGATAGAGAAGCTGGCGCACGACGCGCGCGAGCGCGGGGTGGAGACGATAGTGGTGACCAGCGACGCCACCATCCAGGACACCGTGTTCGGGGGCGGGATCGACCGCATGAGCGCGGAGGGGTTCTGCCAGGAGCTGGGCTCGATGGCCGACGATCGCAAGGAAGCCGACGTGGCGTCGGTTTCGCGGAAGAACACGGTCGCCGACCGAGTAACGCCGGACGTGCTGGCGAAGCTCAAGCGCCTCCGCGACGAGGGATGACAACCGATTCGACCTCTGGCACGCAACGGCACACTAAGGAGAAGGCGATAGGAACCTCGAAGGCAAAAGGTTACGTCTCGTTCGCGCTCGTGGCCATCGTGCTGGGGGCCTTCGCCGGCGCGTTCGTGTGGGCGTTCTTCTTCCTGATGAACCTGGGCATGGCGATCCTGTGGGAAGCCGCGCCTGTGTGGCTCGAATCCATGGGGCTTCCGGCAGTGTTCTACCCGCTTGCCTTCTGCCTTCTGGGAGGCGTGGCCATAGGCTTCTTCCAGAAGAAGGCAGGTCCGTACCCGCAGGACATGAACGCCATCATGGCCCAGGTGAAGAAGACTGGCCGCTGCGAGTACGACCATATGGGCGCGTCGTTCTTCGGGGCGCTCCTTCCGCTGCTCTTCGGGGGAAGCATAGGTCCCGAGGCGGGGCTTACCGGAGTCATCGCGGGGCTGTGCACCTGGGTGGGCGACAGGCTGCGCTTCGCCGGCCGCGAGATGCGCGAGGTGGCGTCCGTGGGCACGGCTGCCGTGGTCTCGGCCACATTCAACGCGCCCTTGTTTGGGCTGGTGGCGCCGTTGGCCGGATATGCCGACGAATCCGGCGGCGCGCCCGAAGCCTCGCAGAAGATCGAGGTTCCGAAGGCCAAGAAGGTGGTTGTGTACCTGCTGTCCATCGCCGGAGCGCTTGGCGCGTTCGCGTTGTGCGGCTCGCTTTTCGGAGGCGGCCTGGGGCTGCCTCGCTTCACCGAGTTGTCGGTGGGAGCGTTGGAGCTCGCATGGGGCGTCCCCATTGCGCTGCTCGGGGCCTTCGCCGGATGGCTGTTCCATGCGTTCGGGGCGGCCGTTCGGGTGGTCGCGTCGAAGATGGGGGAGCGCCCCGTGGCCAAGGCCGTCGTCGCCGGGGCCGTGCTGGGAGGCTTCGGGGTCTTCCTTCCGTTCACGATGTTCGCCGGAGAGGCCCAGACCGAGCAGCTTGCCGAGGCGTGGATGGGAATGGGCGCGGGAGTGCTGGTCGCCACCGGTTTCGCGAAGGTGCTGGTCACGCAGGTGTGCCTTGGGTTGGGGTGGCGAGGGGGCCATTTCTTCCCGATCATCTTCGCCGGCATATCGATAGGCTACGGGTGCGCGGCGCTCACGGGAATCGATCCGGTGTTCGCCCTGTGCGCCTGCACCGCAGGACTCATGGGCGCGGTGATGCGCCAGCCGCTGATGACCGCGCTTCTGCTGTTTTTGTGCTTCCCGGTGAAGGGGGCCTTCGTGCTGTTGGCCGCCGCGGCCATCGGCGCGCTGGTACCGGTTCCCAGTAAATGGCTGGACGCGCACCAATAAAAAGGGCCCGGACGATGCGTCCAGGCCCTTGCAGGTTCCGAATGCTTTGAAGCGCTAGGCCTTGAAGCGGTAGCCGTAGCCGCGCACGGTCTCCACCAGCCCGGAGTCGTAGCCTGCGCCCGAGATCTTGTCGCGAAGGCGCTTGATGTGCGTGTCGACCGTCTTCGTCTCGGTGAGGTATTCCCAGCCCCAGGCGTCGCGCAGCAGGTCTTCGCGGCAGACCACCTTGCCGGCGTTCTTCATCAGCGAGGCCAGAAGCTCGAACTCGCGCGACGTGAGGTCGATGGGGCCCTTGTCGCCCGATGCGGTGTGTGCCTCTTCGTCGAGCGTGATGCCGTTGACGGTGACGACGCCGTGGTCGCTCCCCGAGGCGCCGCTTCCACGGCGAAGCAGTGCGCGCACGCGGGCGATGAGCTCGCGGACGCCGAAGGGCTTCACCAGGTAGTCGTCGCCGCCGATTTCGAGGCCGACCACCTTGTCAAGCTCGGTGTCGCGGGCGGAAAGGAACAGCACGGGGGCGTCGGTGCTGGTACGCAGGCGCCTGCACAGTTCGTAACCGTCCATGCCCGGAAGCATGATGTCCAGTATGAACAGGTCGTAGTCGTTGTTGCTCGCGGCCTCGATGGCCTCCTCGCCGCTTTTGACGATGTCGGCCGCATAGCCTTCCTTCTGAAGGGCGAACCCTACGAAATCGGTTATCGTCGCTTCGTCGTCGCAAACCAGAATGCGCGTTGATGACTCGGTCATTCGTCCATTCCTCCCCGTTGTTCCCGGAAAACACTCAGTTGCCTGAAAAACGCGCCGAACTCGGTTTGAGTGCGGGCTTTCATGCCAACTTGGTTATCATTATGAAGTATACATTTCTTTTCGAAGGCGAACTTGTTGGATATGTTACTTCTTGTTGACGTTGGCAACACCCAGACTACGATCGGCGTCCATTCCGGCAACGAGGGCGACGGGTCCTATCGGGCCATGTGGCGCATAAGCACCGACAAGGTCGCAACCTCCGACGACATCCGGGCCCAGCTGCAGCCTTTGTTTCAGATCGCTGGCATTTCGGTTTCCGACGTGCGTCGCGCGGCGGTCGCGTCCGTGGTGCCGTTCCTTTCCATATCGTGGTCGCACGCGGTCGAGAAGACGTGGGGCGTGAAGCCCGTCTGCTGCAGCGCGGCAGTCGCCCACGAATGCGGCCTTTTCGACGCCGACTACCCGGCTCCCGACGAGATCGGGTCCGACCGCGTGGCCGACGCCATCGCGGCGCGCGCCTTCTTCGGCGACCCGGTGGTGGTGGTCGACTTCGGAACCGCCACGAACATCGAGGTCGTCGACTCGCGAGGGCGGTTCGTCGGAGGAATAATAGCCCCCGGCATCACCACGGGCGCAAACGCCCTGTTCGCAGGCGCCTCCCAGGTCGTGGCCACCGGCCTTTCCGCTCCGAAGAACGTCATAGGCAAGTCCACCGCCCAGGCCGTGCAGTCGGGCGTCGTGCTCGGCGAGGTGGGAAGGGTAGACGGCCTGCTTGAACGCATCTTCGACGAGATCGGCGGGAAGTGTCCGGTCGTGGCCACGGGAGGGCTGGTGCACACCGTCTCGCGCCTTTCCAATCACATAACCGACGTATGCCCCGAGCTGACGCTCGAGGGCCTTCGCATACTTGCAGAGACCGTCCAATCGGGAAAGGGGACCCAGTGAAGTCAGACATCGAGATCGCCCAGGAGTGCACGCCCAAGAAGATCGTCGACGTTGCCAGCTCGGCCGGCATCGGCGAGGAGTACCTGGAGTGCTACGGCAACTACAAGGCGAAGGTGGACTACAACCTGCTGCGCAACGAGCAGCATGAGCCCGGCAAGTTGGTGCTGGTGACCGCCATCAACCCGACGCCTGCGGGCGAAGGCAAGACCACCACCACCGTCGGCCTGGCCGACGCGCTGGCGCGCATCGGCAAGAACGTCGTCGTCGCGCTGCGCGAGCCTTCGCTGGGCCCCGTGTTCGGCATCAAGGGAGGCGCCGCCGGCGGCGGGTACGCCCAGGTGGTCCCCATGGAGGACATCAATCTGCACTTCACCGGCGACTTCCACGCCATAGGCGCGGCGAACAACCTGCTGGCCGCCATGCTGGACGCGCACATCCAGAACGGCAACGAGCTTGGCATAGACGTGCGCAAGATAACCTGGAAGCGCGTGGTGGACATGAACGACCGGCAGCTGCGCCACATAGTTGACGGGCTGGGCGGACGCGCGCATGGGGTTCCGCGCGAGGACGGCTTCGACATCACGGTGGCTAGCGAGGTGATGGCCATCTTCTGCCTGGCCACCTCGATATCCGACCTGAAGGAGCGCCTGGGCCGCATCGTGGTTGGATACACCTACGACGACGAGCCCGTCACGGCCCACGACCTGAAGGCCGAAGGCGCCATGTGCGCGCTTCTGAAGGACGCGCTGAAGCCCAACCTGGTGCAGACGCTGGAAGGCACGCCCGCGTTCGTGCACGGTGGCCCCTTCGCGAACATCGCGCACGGATGCAACTCCATCATGGCCACGCGCATGGCGATGGCGCTGGGCGACTACTGCATCACCGAGGCAGGGTTCGGAGCCGACCTTGGCGCCGAGAAGTTCCTTGACATCAAGTGCCGCCTGGCCGGGCTTTCTCCCGATGCCGTGGTGGTGGTCGCCACCGTGCGTGCGCTGAAGAGCCACGGCGGGGTCGCCAAGGACGACCTGAACACCGAGAACCTCGAAGCGCTCGAGGCCGGGCTTCCCAACCTGCTGCAGCACGTGGAGAACATAACCAAGGTGTACAAGCTCCCTTGCGTGGTGGCCATAAACGCGTTCCCGACCGACACCAAGGCCGAGCTTGACCTGGTGGAGGCCAAGTGCACCGAGCTGGGCGTGAACGTGGCGCTTTCCGAGGTGTGGGCAAAGGGCGGCGAAGGCGGAATCGCGCTGGCCGAGAACGTCGTGGCGCTTTGCGAAGGCGAGGGAACGGGCGGCTTGGGCGCCGACACGTTCGAGTACTCCTACGACGACGACCTGTCCATAACCGAGAAGATCGAGGCCATCGCCAAGCGCATCTATCATGCCGACGGCGTGGTGTTCGAACCGGCCGCGGCCAAGGAGATAGCGAAGCTGGAGAAGCTCGGGTTCGGCGGGATGCCCGTGTGCATGGCGAAGACGCAGTACTCGTTCAGCGACAACGCGCAGCTGAAGGGCGCGCCGCGCGGCTTCGACATCACCGTGAAGCAGGTGAAGGTGTCGGCCGGGGCCGGGTTCATCGTGGCGCTGACGGGCGAGATCATGACGATGCCCGGGCTTGGGAAGACGCCTTCGGCCCACAAGATCGACGTGGACGAGAACGGCGTAATCTCAGGACTGTTCTAAACGACCTCGTCGTAGACCGCGATGAGGGAGGCGGCCAGGTCGGCCACGTTCTGGGCGCTGTTGTCGCTGTAGGGCGAGCCGGTCATTATGCACAGCAGGTAGTCCTGGCCGTCGATGGTGACTATGCCGTTGTCGCTGGTGGAGTCGTAGTCCACCGAGTCGCTTGCGTCGTCGACGCACCATCCGGCCTTGTTCGCCACCTTCACGCCGTCCAGGATGGTGGTCATGCTCTGGTAACCCGACACGCTGTCGGCCGTGGCCTTTATCAGCTTGGTGGGGGAGGACTGCATGGGTGGCATCTGCCACTCGTTTTCGGCCAGACGCGTCTTCAGCGCCGACGCGCCGTCGCGTATGTAGGACAC
>CBCTKQ010000019.1:0-17514 GCA_965147515.1 uncultured Eggerthellaceae bacterium
GCCAGCCGATCGTGTCCAACCTGTCCAAGATGAACATCGGCAAGACCACGCAGGACCAGATCGACAACGACCACGACATGGAGATCCAGACGGTCAAGGACTACAACGAGGCCATCGTGCTTTGCGCCGAGTGCCTGGACTACGGCACCCGCAACCTTCTGACCGAGATCCTGAAGGACGAGGAAAGCCACGTCGACGAGCTCGAAGACCAGCAGGACCAGATCGAGCAGATGGGCATCCAGATCTTCCTGTCCACGCAGAAGCCGGAAGCCAAGTAAATGTTGCGAGCTTGGCGGTCATCGGTTTCGGCCGATGGCTAACTCGGCGCCAAGCGAGCAAAGGAATCTTTCAGGAAAGGGCCGCAAGGCCCTTTCCTTATGCCGTCATTGTGTCGTTTGCATGTGGTCGGGAAAGATGGCTCCGCGCGCAGGTTGCGCAGCGAACGGAAACGTCCAGTGGACGTTTCCGCCGAGCGAGCCATTGCTTGAGCACGGGGCCATCTTTCCCGACCGAAAGCAAAGACCCCTAGTCGACCTTCTGGTTGTTCTTCATGGCGTGGCGGCTCTTGAACACCACCACTATCACGTACACGCCCAGCACGAAGGCGCCAACGAACCCTAGGAAGCCTATTAGCGGCACCTCCAACAGCTTGGGCTGCATGTTGGTGGTGCAGATGATGGACGACCCCAGGAACAGCCCCACGGATATCAGCGCCAGCGACAGGCGTCCGACCGACGCGTACACGGTCGACAAGGCATGTTCGTCCACCTTCACGTCTCCGCGCATCGCAAGCTGGCCGCGGTTCAGCATGGTAAGCGTGTTGGTCAGCTGCGCCGGCAGCTTCGTGACGGCTTCGGCCGAGCGAAGAGACGAGTTGACCAGCTCGTTCGCACGCATCTCGATGTGCTTCGGGTCGAGCGACTGCATCATCACGTGCTCGCTGACGACCTCCATGACGTTCGTGCGCGGGGCTATGTCGTCCAGGACCCCCTCGATGGTCATAAGCCCGCGCACAAGCATGGTGACCGAGGGAAGCATTATCAGGTTCTGCCCGCGCATGATCTCGATCATCTCGCTGAACGCCTCGCCCATGTTTATCTCGGACAGGTCGGCGGACCCGTACTTTTCCAGAAGCTGCGACAGCTTGCCAATCAGCCTGCCCTCGTCCACTTCGCCATGCTGGCGCGATATGCCGATGACGGCCTCCATCAGCATGAAGGGGTCGTTGGTGGCCACCGACCGGAACATGCGCCCGACCAGCTGGCGTTCGCTTCCGGTCAGCGTGCCCACCATGCCGAGGTCGATCCAGACGATATCCTTCCCGCGGACCACAATGTTGCCGGGGTGTGGGTCGGCATGGAAGAAGCCATGGTCGAGCACCTGGGATATGTAGTTCTGCACCAGGCGGTTCGCCAGCACGCGGGGGTCGTCGCCTTCCTTCTTCAGGGCCTTCACGTCGTCGATGGGAATGCCGTCGACGTATTCCATCACCAGCACCGACTCGCTGGACAGGCGCGGGTAGGGGATAGGCGACGATATGCCGTCGCAGTTCTCTATCTCGATGTGGAACTTGATCAGGTTGTTCAGCTCTATGTCGAAGTTGACCTCGTTGGCGGTGGTGCGCTCGAGTTCGTCGACCAGGTTCTCGAAGTTGAGCAGTATCACCTGGTGCTCGCTGCTGAAGAACTCGGCGGTCGCCAGCAGCTTCTTCATCAGCGCGATGTCCTGGCTCATCTGCTCGACGATGCCGGGACGGCGCACCTTGACTGCCACCACGCTTCCGTCGAACAGCACCGCCTTGTGAACCTGCGCGATGGACGCCGAGCCCAAAGGCGTGGGGTCGATTGCCAGGAACACCTCGGTCCAGGGCTTTCCGTACGCCTCGTCCAGGCACTTCTTGACCTCGTCGAACGGCATGGGGGTTACGTCGGCGTGCAGCTGCTCGAACGCCTCGCAGTATTCCTTCGGAAGGATGTCGGACCGGGTGGAGGCCATCTGCCCTATCTTCACGTAGGTGGGCCCGAGCTCTTCCAGCAGGTTGACGGCCTGCTGCGGCGTGATTCCCTTGGTTATGTGGTACTTCCGCACTATGGACAGTATCTGGCGCATGCGCTTGCCGGACGTCTTGTCCTCGCGTCCCAGCTGCGCCATGCGCACGAATTCCGAGAATGTGGCCATGTCCCCGCCTCGTCTGCCCGCTGCTTTTCGTGTGGGTCGCGCCTTCCTTGGCGTTGCCGCCGTGAAGGCATGCTGCTTCGGCCTATGTTATACGTTGATATAGAATAATTCCCCTAGGCGCACAGCTTGAAAGATACTTGTTTCGAAGGAGGCCCATGCCTCATATCGTGCACATAGAAGACGACTTCGACATGGAGAAGATACGCACCTCGGGGCAATGCTTCCGCATAGCCCGCCTGGACGACGGCGCCTACCGCGCCATAGCGGGGGACAAGGTGCTTTACATGCGGAAAGCCGGAAGCGCGAGCGCGGGCGAGTCCGACGGCGCCGGCGCGAACGCCGGCGCCGACTGGGAAGTGTCCTGCACGCCCGAGGAATGGGGCTCGTTTTGGAGCGCGTACTTCGACCTGGGGCGCGACTATTCCGCCGTCCGCAAGGCGTGCGAGGGCCGCAACGCCTTCGTCGACGAGGCCATGGCCTACGGGCGCGGCCTGCGCATCCTCGCGCAGGACCCATGGGAGATGCTGATCACGTTCATAGTGTCGCAGCGCAAGAACATGCCTGCCATCGCAAGCGCGGTGGAACAGCTCGCCCAGCGCTTCGGAAGCCCGGTGGAAACCGAACGCGGCACGGTTTACGCGTTCCCCACGCCCGAACAGCTGGCCGCAGCCAGCGAGGACGACCTGCGCGCCTGCAGCCTTGGCTACCGCGCGCCCTACATCGCCGAGACCACGCGCCAGGTGCTAAGCGGCGAGCTCGACCTGGGCTCGCTTGCAAAGGCCGACGACGCAGCACTGTTCGAAGGCCTGCAGAAGGCGCGCGGCGTGGGCGCCAAGGTGGCCAACTGCGTGTGCCTGTTCGGCTACGGCCGCACGTCGCAGGTGCCCGTTGACGTGTGGATCGCGCGCGCCATCGACGAGGAATGCGGGGGCGTCGACCCGTTCGCCCAGTTCGGCGAGGACGCGGGCATAATGCAGCAGTACGTCTTCTACTACATGACGGACAGAAGGAAGTGAGGCTTCATGCCTTTCGATGAGCCGAAGGAACACCCGGCGTTCGACGAGTTCGTCGCCACCATAGCCGCCTTGCGCAACCCCGACGGCGGATGCCCGTGGGACCTCGAGCAGACGCACGCGTCCATCGCGTCGAACATGATCGAGGAGGCCTACGAGGCGGTGGACGCCATAGAGCACGACGACGTCCCGCACATGCGGGAGGAGCTGGGCGACGTGCTTCTTCAGGTGGTGCTGCAGAGCCAGATCGCGAAGGATGCCGGCGAGTTCGACATAGACGACGTGTGCGCCGATATAAACGCGAAGATAGTGCGCCGCCACCCCCACGTGTTCGACGACGTCGAAGGCGGAAGCGCCAACGACGTCATCACGCTTTGGGACAAGATAAAGCTGCAGGAGAAGCAGGCCGCCGGGGATGACGGGACCGATGGGCAGGGCGATGCGCGCGAGCCTGGGCTGCTTGACAGCGTGTCCGTCAACTTCCCGGCGCTGATGCAGGCGCAGAAGATATCGCGCAAGGCGGCCGCGGTCGGGTTCGAGTGGGACTGCATCGACGACGTGTGGGCCAAGGTTGACGAAGAGGTCGCCGAGCTGAAGGAGGCCTACGGCCGCGCCCCGAAGGACGAATCTGGCATGATCCTGCACGACGACGCGCATGCGGTGGCCGACGTCGAGCTGGAGTTCGGCGACGTGCTGTTCACGCTGGTGAACGTGGCGCGGCGCATGGGAATCAGCGCCGAGGAGTCGCTGCGCAAGACCTGCGCGAAGTTCCGCAGCCGCTGGGAGCGCATGGAAGACGCCGCACGCGAAGGCGAAGGCGACCTGCGCGAAATGGACATCGACCAGCTGGAGGGCCTTTGGCAGGCCGCGAAGGCGAATGAGTGCGCACAAGTCGGACAGCGCACGCAAGCCGAGGAGGCCTAGGATGGACGACTTCACCATAGGATGCCATCTTTCGTGCTCGAAGGGCTACGCCAACATGGCGCGCGAGGCGGCGTCCATAGGCGCCAACACGTTCCAGTTCTTCACGCGCAACCCGCGCGGAGGCAAGGCCAAGGACATCGACCCAGCGGACGTCGATAAGTACTTCGAACTGGCGAACGAGGCGGGGATAACCACCATTTTGGCGCACGCTCCCTACACGCTGAACCCCGCAGCAGCGAAGGACGACACGCGCGAGTTCGCCATAACCACGCTTGCCGACGACCTGCGCCGCATGGAGACCACTCCGAACCAGCTGTACAACATGCATCCCGGCGCGCACGTGGGGCAGGGGATCGAGGCCGGCATCGACAAGATCGCCGACGCGCTGAACCAGGTGCTGGCCTCCGAGCAGACCACCACCCTGCTGCTGGAAACGATGGCCGGGAAGGGGAGCGAGGTGGGCGCGCGCTTCGAGGAGATAGCGGCCATCATCGACCGCATCGAACTGGACGACCACGTGGGGGTTTGCCTGGACACGTGCCACGTGTGGGAAGGCGGCTACGACATAGTGGACGACCTGGACGGAGTGCTTGACGAGTTCGACCGCACTGTCGGGCTCGACCGGCTGCGCGCCGTGCACCTCAACGACTCGAAGAACCCCATCGGAGCCCACAAGGACCGCCACGAGGTGATCGGCGGAGGCCATATCGGACTGGACGCGCTTTCCGCCGTGACGGCGCACCCCGCGCTTCGCCACCTGCCGTTCTTCCTTGAGACGCCGCACGACAAGGTGGCAGAATACGGCGAGGAGATAGCGTCGCTGCGCGCCGTCCGGGCGAACTTGCTGTAGCTTTTTTGAAAGCCGGGCCTATGCGTTATCTTCACCGCAGGGTGATAGACTTGCATGAAAACGCAACGGAAGGGAGCCTATGAACGCCAACGGCAACGCAAGGAACTCCACCGACGAGATGATCGAGGCGGCCCAGGCGGCCGAAGGAATCGGCGGCGAAGGCACGCATGCGGAAGGCGCTGCGGCAAGCGACGCGGCGGAAGGCGCTGCGGCAAGCGACGCGGCGGAAGGCGCTGCGTCCACCAAGGGTCTGCTCGAGCGCTCGCCGGCCTACTGGGAGTTCCTGGGAACATGCACGCAGTGCGGCCACTGCACGAAGGCCTGCCCGTCGCTCACAGCCGCAGACATGACGCTGGGCGACATAGCCAGGGCGCTTCTTGCCGCCGAGCGCGAAGCCGGCGACCGCGAAGACCTGGCATACGCCATCGCAGGAAACCCGCAGCTGGTGCAGGCGGTGCGCGGCTGCTTCTTCTGCACCACGTGCAAGAACACCTGCTTCGCGCACAACGACGTGTGCGACCTGATATACAACGCGCGCGTCGACTTCCAGGACCTGGGGCTGATTCCGCGCTTCGCGTGGACCAGCGTGCAGGTGGACCAGGAATGGGACATATTCACGGCCTACCGCGCCATCTACGGAATCTACCTCGGCGACCTCACACGCCACGTGGCCACCGACGACCACGAAGCCGAAAGCGACTGCAAGGTGGCGTTCTTCCCCGGATGCTCGCTTGCGGCCTACGCCCCCGAACTGACCCGCGAGATATTCGACACGGTGCAGGACCTGGGCGGCAAGACCACCATGATCGACCACTGCTGCGGCTCGCCTCTGAAGAGCGCCGGATTCTTCGAGCGCGCCGAGGCTCTTTGCGACCGCATCGCCGGCGAGGTGACGTTCTCGGGGGCCAAGACGATGGTGTGCGTGTGCCCAGGCTGCGCCAACGCCATGCGCTCCACGCTTGCCAGGCACGGCCTCGACGTGCAGGTGAAGCTTCTTCCTGGATACCTTTCCGAGCACGGGTTTTCGCCCAAGCGCCCGCTTCCCGACGCGCCCCTTTGCGTGTCGAAGTCATGCCAGGACCGCGACGGGTCCTACCTCGAGGAAACCTGCGAGGCCCTGGGCGTGGGCACGGGCGCGCCGAAGATATTCAACGGATGCTGCGGGGCGGGCGGCGCCGTCAGCGCGTTCGACCCGAACAGGCAGGCGAGCCAGGCCGACAGCAAGCTTTCGTTCGCCGACGACGGCTCGGTGGTCGTCACCATGTGCCCCACGTGCACGTACACCTATGCCGCCCAGCTCATGTCCATGCCGCGCGACCTTTCCAACAAGCACTACGCCGAGCTGATGTTCGAGAACCAGTTCGACTGGCCGAAGGTGTTCGCGCAGCTCCAGGGGATGTACGAAGGCGAGTACGGCCCCTGGCTCAACCAAGTGTTCGCGTAAGGAGCCATCATGACCAACGACAGCAAAGGCGCCATGGGGGGTTCCGCGTCCGCACCGGTTGCGATAATCGGCTTCGGCGCGGCAGGGGTCAACGCCGCCATCGCGCTTCGGCAGGCGGGATACGAAGGGGCGGTCGACGTGTTCTCCGAGCTTGACACGCTGCCCTACAGCCCCATACTCACGTCGTATTACGCGGGCGGCATGAGGCCGTACGGCGAGTGCTTTCCCTGGACGGAAGAGGAAATCGACGCGCTTGCATTGAACGTGCACGACGGCATGCCGGCCACGGGGCTGGACGTGAAGGCGCACGTGGTGAAGACGTCCCAGGGCGATTTCCCATACTCGAAGTGCATCATAGCCACGGGGGCGTCCCCGTCCGCGGCAGGCTTCCCACCCGACTGCGGCTACGACCCGCTGGTGTTGCATTCCATGGCCGACGCCGAGCGCATGAAGGCGGCGCTGGAAGACGCGGAATGCAGACGCGTGCTCGTAAGCGGCGCCTCGATGGTGGCGCTCAAGATGGTGGAGGCGTGCCTCGCGCAAGGCAAGCAGGTCGCGCTGGTGGGAATGAACCCCCACGTGCTCGACTTCAACGCGCTGCCCGCTGCGGCCGAGCGCTTCGAGAAGAGGCTGGGCGAGAAGGGCGTGCGCTTGCATCTGGGCCAGACTGTTGCCGCGGTCCAGGTGGAAGAGGCCGAAGGGCATCCCGAGGGACGCGTGCTGAAGGTGACGTTCAGCGGCGGCGAGGTCGAGGAATTCGACCAGGTCGCGGTCGCGCACGGCATGAGGGGCAACCTTTCGTTCCTGACGCCCGGCTCGCTCGAAATGGACAGGGGGCTTCTGGTCGACGAGTTCATGCGCACGAGCGACCCGGACGTGTACGCGGCGGGCGACGTCGCGCAGGCGCTCGAGCTGACCAGCGGCGAGAGGCGCATCGTTGGCATTTGGAAGAACGCCGCGGTGCAGGGCGCGTGCGCCGGGCGCGCCATAGCGCGCGAGCTTGCAGGCTGCGCCCCTGACGCTTCCGAGGCGTATCAAGGCGCCATATCGTCCAACACCATAGGGGTCGACGGAACGCTGTTCCTTTCCGCTGGCACCATCGACCCGGGCCCCTGCGGCGAAATCGAGGTGCGCGAGGGCGAAGACATGACGGTGGTGTACGTGTACCGGCCGTCCGACGCCGGCGAAGGTCGGCAGCTGGTCGGGTTCAACATAACCAGCGACACCGACGTGGAGGGGGGCGTGGCCTACGACACCGGGGCCATGCTGACCTTGCGCATAAAGGAAGGGCTGGAAGGCCGATGAACGAGATAAAGTGCCCCAAGTGCGGGGCGCAGTTCCAGGTGGACGAGTCCGACTGGGCCGACATCGCCAAGCAGGTGCGCGACGCCGAGTTCGATTCTGCCATCAAGCAGGGCGTCCAGCTGGCCCGCGCCGAAGGCGAGCTGGCCTCGGCCGACAAGGACAAGCGCATAGCCGAGCTGGAAACGCAGGTGGAGCTGCAGAAGAAGCAGGCGACCGCCGAGGCCAAGGCCGACATCGAGAAGCTGAAGGCCGAGCTGAAGGCCGAGCGCGCCACCCATGCGTCTGAAATGGAGGCCGAGCGCGCCAAACACGAGTCGCGCCTGAAGGACGCCACCGCCGAGGCCGTCGCCGCGTCCGACAAGCTCAAGGTCGAACTCGACGCCGCCAAGGCCACGCACGAGGCCGAGCTTGAGCAGGTCAAGGCCCAGGCCAAGGCCGACATGGTGGAGTCGCAGGCCGAGCTGCAGAACCTGCTTTCGGCCAAGGACGCCGAGATCCGCGCCCGCGACCAGGAGATTACAAACATGCGCGAGATGCGCAGCAAGATCACCGTGAAGCTGCTGGGCGAAAGCCTGGAGCAGCACTGCGAGACGGAATTCAACCAGATACGCGCGCTCGCGTTCCCGCGCGCCGAGTTCGACAAGGACAACGAGGCGGTCGAGGGCACGAAGGGAGACTACATCTTCCGCGAGTTCGACGAGGACGGCGTGGAGCTGGTGTCGATCATGTTCGAGATGAAGAACGAAGCCGACGACTCCACGCGCAAGAAGAAGAACTCCGACCACTTCAAGAAGCTGGACGCCGACCGCCGGAAGAAGAACTGCGAGTACGCCGTGCTGGTCAGCCTTCTTGAGTCGGACAGCGAGCTGTACAACCGAGGCATCGTGGACGTGTCCTACGAGTACGACAAGATGTACGTCATACGCCCGCAGTTCTTCATCCCGCTGATCTCGCTGCTGAGCAACGAGGCCAAGAAGGCCGCAGGCTACAAGCACGAGCTTGAGATGGTGCGCCAGCAGAACATCGACGTCACCGACTTCGAGGAGAGGCTTGAGGACTTCAAGGAGAAGTTCGGGACGAACTACCGCCGCGCCGCCGACAGGTTCCAGAAGGCGATAGACGAGATAGACAAGTCGATCGAGCATCTGAACAAGATCAAGGAGAACCTGCTGGGGTCCGAGCGGAACCTTCGCCTGGCCAACGACAAGGCCGAGGCGCTCACCGTCAAGAGGCTTACGCGCGGGAACGCTACAATGAGGGAGAAATTCAAGGAGCTGGAGGCCGCCGAGGCGGAAGACGCCGGGCTTGAGGAAGTCGCAGCCCAGGTCGAAGCGACCGAGGCCGAGGAGGCCAAGCCGAAGCCGAAGAAGACCACGCGCCGGAAGGCGCCGAGGAGGACCGATGTTCGGGGACAATCTTGATCGCATAGTCAAGGCCGTCGAGAAAAACTACGAGGCCGACGAGATATTCTTCACCAAGCCGGGTCAGCGGTGGCCCAGCCGTTCGGTGATAAAGGACGTGCTGAAGAAGCTGCGCAGGGTCATATTCCCAGGCTACTTCGGCGAGGAGATGCTGTCCCCCAAGACCAGCCCCGAGTACTTCATAGGCGAGATCCTGATCCAGGTGGAGCGCGACCTTCGGCAGCAGATAGTGCTGGCCATATCCTACATGGACGACAAGTGCGCGAACGCCACCGACAGCACGCGCTGCTACGAGTGCGTCCCGGTGCACGTGGCAGACCGAGCGGCTTACGTGTGTACCAAGTTCTTCGACGCCATACCCGAAGTGCAACGCAAGCTGCTCACCGACGTGCAGGCCATCTTCGACGGCGACCCCGCGGCCCAGTCGAAGGAGGACGTCATCTTCTCGTACCCGGGCCTCTATGCCATCTACGTGTACCGCCTGGCGCACATCCTCTACGAGCTCGAGGTGCCAATCATCCCGCGCATCATGACCGAGTTGGCCCATGCCGGAACAGGCATCGACATCGGCGCCGGCGCGCAGATCGGCGAGTACTTCTGCATCGACCACGGCACGGGCGTCGTCATCGGCGAGACCACCGTGATAGGCGACCACGTGAAGATATACCAGGGCGTCACGCTGGGCGCGCTTTCGACGCGCGGCGGCCAGCGCCTTTCGGGCGTGAAGCGCCATCCTACCATCGAGGACAACGTGACCATCTACTCGAACGCCTCGGTGCTGGGCGGCGAGACGGTGATAGGCGAGGGGTCGGTGGTGGCCGGGTCCACGTTCGTCACGTTCTCGGTGCCTCCTCATTCGCGCGTGGCCGTGAAGGAACAGGAGATCACCGTCCGCGGAAAGGACGAGAGAGACTAGATGCGCCGGAGGTCGCAGGGGTTGCGCTCGACGCGTCGCCTGCAGCCCTGCGCTGCGCTTCACGTGCGGGAAACGGTTTTCATGCGCGGCGTTCCGCGTGCTTGCGCCTTCCTATAATGGGCGAAAACGTGCGAAGGAGGATGCCATGAAAGTCGAAGCCGTTTCCGAGAACGTTCCGTCCGAGGGCCAGGCATGCAGCGCGGCCCATGCCGACGGGAAGGACTATCGCGACCAGGTGTCCATGGAATCGGGCGGCACCATCGAGATGACCGACCCCGACTACGTCGAGGACGACGACGTGAAGGACTCCATGGCGGAAGGCTACTTCTAGGATCCTTGTCGTCAGCCTTTCGAAACAAGGTCTTCTGCCACCGAATGCAGCTTTTCGAAGTCGATGACGATAAGGGTAGACCGGCGCTTTTCGACGCATTCGGACTTCCGCAAGGCGTTTATCGAGTTGGTTATCGAGTTGACGTGCACGCCGAGCATCTCGGCAAGCTCGTCGTTGGTGAAGGGGATTATCGCAGGAGCCTGCATGGCGCCAAACTCCTTTGACAGCATGAGCAAGAGAGCGGCGAAGCGCTGCAGAACGGAATAAATCGACGTGTTGACGGATTCCCTCGTTTGAAGAGCGAGCTGCTCGAAGAGGTACTGAGACAGGGCGAAGCAAGCCTCTCCGTCTTCCTTGAGTGCCGCGATGAAGTCATCGGCGGCCAGGACATACGCCTCGCACTTCGTGGTGGCCTTTGCGTTCAAGATCGACGGCCAGCGTTCTTTGACGCGTTGGAGCTTCTGGAATCCGATGAGCGACCCTGCCTTGTAGAAGAAGACCGTTTTCGAGTTGCCGTCCTGGTTGTTGCTGAACAAACGCACCAAACCCCTGTTGAGCAAGTAGGTCTTGCTGGTGGCCTCGCCCTCGCGGAACAGGTATTGGCCGGAATCGTATTTCAGGGTGTCGTATGGGACGCGTCCGGAGCGGATCATGCCGTCAACGGCCTTTTTAAGGACGGGATGGGGCTGGACGAACAAGCTGATTGCCTCCATGGGCGGCTCCGTTTCCTTGCTAGGCTGCTTGCTTGTAGCAGAGAACCCACAGGGGAATGAAGGCCAGAATCGTTACCCCCATGGTGATATATCCAAATTGTAAAGGCATTCCTAGCGATATCGCCAGGGAAATTCCCAGGCCTCCGAAAACGATTCCGAGGTCTATTCCCGACTGCTGTGCGGCATAGAATCTCGACAGTTTCGCTCTGCCGACGTCCGTTCCGGCGGCCGATGACATTCCGGTCATGGTTCCGTAGTACCCGATGCCGGCCAGCGTCTGACATGCAAGAAGCGCGGGAGGCGAAAGGGGTGCAGAGGAGGCCAGCATCCCGAGCCCGCAGCACATCGTGCCAGCAAGGACGGATTTCTTGGCCCCGAATCGGTCGAAGGCGTATCCAATGATGATCGATCCTGCAAGGCCTCCGGCGCTGAAGCTGGAAAACACCAAGCCTGGGTTCAGCTCGCCCAAGGTTTCCTTTGCAAGCGTCTGGCTGTAGTTCAAGACGATGCTGTAGCCAAGCCCCATCAGAAAGGGAAGCGCGAGGAGGAGCGCATTCGAAACGGAGAGGCTCTTCCAGAACCCGACGAACGGGCCAAATACGGCCGGTCTGCACGATTTGCTGGAAGCGGAGACGTCTTCTTCGGCTCGGATCGACGGGTTCTCGCATTGACGCTGCATGGCTAGCGTCAGGATCATCCCCGCAAATCCAATGCATGCCAAGCATGCGAAGAACATCGGATAACCTAACGATTCAATGATGGGAAACAGCGCCACGGGGCCGACCATCGCAGCAGTGGTCGTGACGAAGCGCAAGGCGCCCAGATTGCGTCCGATCTTCCCGGGAGGAGCCAACGTTGCCAAGAGGGAAGAGACGCATGGGTGGTATGCGGCGAGTCCTACGGCCTGCATGATATGGAGGGTTGCGGCCGCCCAAGGGCTGGTGACAGCCGGCATGACCGTCGTCGGGACGCAGAACCCGCAGGCGCCGATCAGCATGACGAAGGGCGCGCCTTTCCTGTCGGCGAGGGGGCCGAAGTAGATGCGGAGCACGATGGCAAGCAAGACGTAGACGCTGTTCTGGACGCCTGCCATCAGCGGTCCTCCGTCGAGGCTCATGATGTATTCGGGCATCGCCGAGGTCTCGGTGGAGTTCATCCCGAAGAGCAGGAATGCTGATGCGAGCGTAGGCAGAAGCGTTACGGTCTGGCTTGTAGTCGTCGGGAAGATATGAGCCCTGTCGGTCGAGTGGGTGCGAACGACGATATGTTCATGGCCTCAGATAGGGCGTTCCATACAAGAATATGCAAAAGGTTCATTATTCTTCGTAACGCCACAAACTTATATGAAACACACATCGCTGTATGCGGGGCACATCGATGTGTGGCGGGCATTCGTTTCCGTTTCGTAAACTGCACCCATCTCAGCCGCCTGAAAGAGAGAGGGAGGAGTATCCAAATGGAGAAAACGGAAATGTTTGAGCCTGAGTACTTCTTTAAGGACGGCAAGCTTACTCGCCGCACGTTCGTGAAAGGTGTCGGGTTCGTCACCATTGCGTCTGCGTTCGGGTTCGCCGAGCATGGAGAGATTGCTCTTGCCGAAGAGGTCAAAGGCGCATCGGATGAGACCGCTGTTCATGCGGTCTGCACGGTCAACTGCACGTCCCGCTGCCATCTTCATGGCACGGTTCGAGACGGCAGGCTTGTGCGCGTGGAGCCAGGAGATATGCCGGGGAGGCCGGGTTATGCAAACGCCTGCCTTCGCTCGATGAGTTATATCCAGCGCCTGCAGGACGAGACCGCGCGAGTGATGTACCCGATGAAAAGGACGGGCGAGCGCGGAAGCGGGGAATTCGAGAGAATAACCTGGGACGAGGCTATGGACGTCATCGCAGAGAAGCTAAACGCCGTCCTGGAATACAATCCTCAGGCTGCGTCATTCTATTCGTTCACTGGAGATCTGGGCAAGCTGTCCTGGGAGGCTCCGACCAGGTACGCAGCGACGGTTGGAGCGACCACCTGGGATATCGAGGGAATCATGGGAGACCATGGCGCGTCTATGGGCATGACGATGGTGTTCGGCACGCATCGCGGTGCCCATGATTCGCGTGATTACCTGAATTCCAACATGCTTATCGTCTGGGGTCGCAACCTGGCCGACACGCATACCTCGGAACTCCGCGACTATGTTGCAGCACGCAAGAACGGCACCAAGGTCGTCGTCATCGACCCGCGTCAAAGCTCGACTGCGGCCATGGCTGACGAATGGGTTCCCATCAACCCCCAAACCGACCCCGCGCTCGCTCTCGGCATGATGAATTGGATCATCGGACACGACCTTCATGCCAAGGACAAACTCGTTGAGGAGTCGGTGGCACCGTACCTGATTCGGGAGGACGACGGGACCTATCTCCGCATGGTCGACGGCGTCGTCGTCGCCTCTGACAGCGGAAGCAAGGCAGCAGAGGGTTCCATTGGAACGGCTCCCGCCGCGCAGGGCGAGGCAGGAGCAGGTGCAGGGACATATGTGATTTGGGACGAGCTTTCGGGCGCTGCCGTGGTGGCGCCGGATGCAGCAACAATCAAGTCGGGCGCTGTCAGCCCTGCACTCTCCGGTTCCTTCGTCGTCGACGGCGTCGAATGCAGGACTGCTTTCGACCATCTCGTGGAAGGCTGTGCCGAATACACTCCCGAGTACACGGGCGAGATTTGTGGAATCGACCCTAAAGTGGTCGAACGGCTTGCGGAGGAGTATATCAGTGCGCAGCCTGCGGCCATACGCATGGGACAGGGCATGCAGAGGGTCTTCCATTCCTATTCTCCGTTCCGTACCGTCGCGACGCTTGCCATGGTTGCAGGTTATATCGGCGTCAACGGTGGAGGCGCGTCGCATGCAGGTGGAACTGCCACGAACAAGCCTGTGGCGGGATACACGGGTCCCGTGTTCAACTATGCGGACTGGTCGGAGACGGGCAAGAAGGCGAACCTCCTGCCTTCGTCGATGGTCTACTCCGCCGCAGTTGAAAACGACCCGGTTCCTATCGATTTCATGTGGATTGCGAATTCGAACTTCATAAACATGAGTCCCGATTCGAACCGCATTATCGAGGAGGTCATCCCGTCGATTGACTTCATCGTGACCGTGGATCCCTGGTGGACTTGGACAACGAAGTACTCGGACATCGTTCTTCCCGGCAGCACGTATTGGGAGCACTGGGACATGATCGACCGCAGTCCGTGGGTCATGTTCAACCAGCCTTCAATCGACCCCATGGGGGAGTCGAAGTCTGACGTTGAGATCATGACCATGCTTGCCGAGAGGACCGGCGTGGAACAGTATTGGGACAAGACCGACGAGGAGTGGATCAGGCAGTTTGTCGGAACGGATCACCCTGCTTGGGACGATTTCGAATGGGAGCGCGACGTCGTGGAACAGGGCATCTATGGCCGCTCCGATGCCATCTACGAGCCGGCTATCGTGTACGCGAACGGCACCGGGTACAAGACGGATACCGGAAAGTTCGAGTTCTACACCGAGTCGATGCTGGAATTCGACGATGAGGTACCGACCTGGAAGCCGCCCGCAGAGGATCCGCGCGGGGAGCTTGCCGCCAAATATCCGCTTGTGTGCATTCAGTACCACGACCGCTTGAACGTGCACAGCCAGCATATCCTCAATCCTGCTCTGACCCTGGTGCAAGATGAGCCGTTGCTGCAGATGAACCCCCTCGATGCGGCGGAGCGCGGCATCGAGCATGGCGACATCGTGACGATGGAGAACGACAGAGGGTACTGCAAGATAAAGGCGTTCCTCACCGAGGGAATCATTCCGGGAACCGTGGCGACCCAGTCTGGATGGACGCCGGACTACTTCGTCGAGGGCTGCTACCAGAACATCACCCATCACACGATCTGCGATGCAGAAGAGGCGTATTCGATGACCAACAGCGCGTTCTACGACACGTTGGTCGAGGTCAAGAAGGCGTAAGGGAGGACGGATCATGGCTGAAAACAAACGTTACGGCATGGTGATAGACACCGAACATTGCGTCGGATGTCAGACTTGCACCGTCAGCTGCAAGATTTCCAACGAGGTTCCAGGCGATGCGGCCTGGAACCACCTTGAGAGCCTGGATGGCGACGTGCTTTATCAATCCACGGGGACGTTCCCGGCGGCTACCTTGGCATTTCGCCCTATGCTCTGCAACCATTGTGAAAACCCCGCCTGCGTTGCCCACTGCCCGACCGGGGCGATGCACAAGGATGTCGCGACGGGCATCGTCAGCGTCGACACGGACGTCTGCATCGGATGTGGCTATTGCAGCTGGGTGTGCCCCTATGGGGCACCATCGATGGACACGGTGAACCACGTCATGAGCAAGTGCACGTTTTGCTCCGAGTCGAGGCTCGACAAGGATGCGGCTCCATTCTGCGTGGCGGCATGTCCGGCGAACGCGCGCATATTCGGAAACCTGAACGATCCTGAGAGCGAGGTTTCGAAGCTGATTCAGCAGAAGCACGCCGAACCGTATTTGAGGGAATATGAAACCCGCCCGTCCGTCTTTTACATATAAGGAGCTGAGGACACATGTTGGAACTTCTTCCTCTCCTGGTATTCACAACATGCTCCGGACTGGCTGCCGGGGCTTACACGGTCAACGTCGTCTGCATATCCGGCCATGGCGCTCTGGAAGAAGAGCGCCGACCTTGGCTGTTTCCGGTCGTTTGCCTGGTTATTCTCGGCGTAGGGTTGCTCGGAACCCTCATGCACCTCGGGCATCCTCTCAGGTTCATGAACGGTTTGGCCAATCCTGGGTCGATGATCTCGCAAGAGGCCTACTGGGCCATGGCCTTTGCTGTGGTTCTAGTCGCCGACTCCATCATTACCTTCTCTAAAGGCAAGGTGGTGAAGGCGCTCCGTTGGGTCGGCGTCGTTGCAGGCGTGGGCCTGATGGTCGTGACCTCTCTGGCTTATTTCGACAGCCTGGGGATGCCTGGATGGCGTTCGGCGTCCGTGATGCCGTTCATCGTGTTCGGAGACATCGCCGCCGGCTCCGCCGTCGCGTTGTTCCTGTCCCCCGAGTCGAAGCGCACGCTGCTGTATCAGACGACGATAGCTGCTTGCATCGCATGGCTTGTCTCCATCGCTGCGTATTGCGCACATCTCGTAGCATGCGGAATCGATGCCGCAGGGGCCATGGTGTTTGGGTCGCTCGTAGGCCCGATCGCTGCAACCATCATCGCGGCACTGAGGCTTGCGGGGAAAATGGACGACAAATATGCCGCCCCCACCGTGATGGCTCTTGCGATCGTTGGACTTGTGATCGTCCGTATCTCGTTCTTCCTCGTGGGGCTGGGCATCTAAGGCTTGCCTGCGTGCAAGGAGGGGGGGTGAATGCATCTCCCTCCGCAGCCCCGCCTTCTCTCTCGTTGGCCGCCTGGGCAGGCACTCTCCGGCCCAGGCGGCCATCATCGCGTCTCAACATCGCTCGTCGTGCTGCTGTTCTGGATTCCTACGCGGCTGTCGGATCGCCGTATTCGCGTTCCATCGCTTGCCTCGTTATGACCCATTGCTTCCCATATTTGCGTGCATCGACCCCTGATACGATCTTTCCATAGGAGATGGCTTTGCGCAGGGTCGATTCGCTTAGATTCCAAAGTTCGGTGGCGTCTGCGAGCGACATGAGGTCGTCAAAAGGTGTTTTCTCCACAACGCCGTTGTCCCAGAGCTCGTCGCATGACAGGTCGATGTCGTCGTTCCAGACTATGCCGTAGCCACCCGTGTCCACCTCGACGCTATTGAACAGCGCCTCGTCTTCAAGCGCTTCGAAGGCCGGTATCCGGGTGACGAGCCGTTTCGCGTCGTACCTCTTGGTCGTTCCGTCCGCGAACAGCACGCTGAGCTGCATTCCTGGAAGCGCGTACACGTCTTTGATCTTGCGAAACACTGCATACGTCCCTTCTAGTCGAGCGGGTCGAGCTTTCTGAATTCCTGCGTTTCCCAGATCTCAAGCAGGTCATCCCGGTTGTTGCCCATCCATTCCCTGACCAGCTCGCATGCTCTGGAGGGGAGGGAGCCGTCAAGAACCTCGCCAGTCCTTATGTCGAACGCGGCGGTATCTTCCCCGTATATTGCATGTATATGAGGCGGGTTGTGCTCGGATTGCAGGAAGTACATCCGGATTACTATCCCGTAGAACCTGGCAAGCGTCGGCATAGCAGCTCCTCCTGTCGATTAGAGCGATGTTATCACGATATAGTGATATAGGCAATTTTGGCAAGATGACGCAGGACGGGGATAATGTCATCCTGGCCCGAGCAAAAGGGGCGCGGCGGTTTCAAGCGGTCATCGCACCTCATGCTGCTATCGCCAGAAGTTCGGAGAAGGCCTCGGCAGGGCTTTGCCACCCAAGCGTCTCTCG
>CBCTKQ010000020.1:0-17396 GCA_965147515.1 uncultured Eggerthellaceae bacterium
CAGAGATGATGGACGCTCCGGTGAACACGGTCTATTCGTGGATTTCCAGGGGCAGAAAGATGCTCAAGGAGGCCTTGTCGTGAACGATTGCGAGCTGGAAAGGGAAGTCAGGGACGCCTTCGACGGCGTGAATCTTCCCGAAGACGTCAAGAAGCAGGCTCTGGAATACGTGCTCGCGCATGCGCACGCGCAAACACAGCAGGCCGACGCACAGGCACATGCCGACGCGCAGGCACCTGTCGGGATGCATGCAGCTGCGTCCTTGCAGCCGCAAGCCGACGCGCAGCCGCATGCTGCCCAATGCGACCCCGTGGAATTCGCAGCAGCCATGGCACCGGCCAGCAGGAAAAAGCGCGGTCGCTGGAAGGTCGTCGGTGCGGTGAGCGGCGCCGTCGCGGCGTGCCTCGTCCTGACGCTTGCGGTGTTCGGGGCCACCCAGCTTCCCAACCTGGCGCCCCAGCCCGTCGAAGGCGAGTCGCAGGCGGCCGAGGCGGTCGAAAGCGAACCCGCCGCGCCAGAAGCGCCCGCAGCGCTTCCCGACCTAGAACCCACGGCGTTCGTCGACATCGACATCAACCCTTCCGTGCAGCTGAGGCTGAACAGCTCCGACTGCGTGGTGGGCGCGGAAGGCATCAACGACGACGGGGCCAGCCTGCTTTCGTCGGTCCCGGTGGACGGGCTTTCCTACGGGCAGGCGCTGCGCGCGCTGACGAGCAGCGAGGCGCTTGCGCCATACGTCGACGGCGACGCCTTCATATCGCTGAGCGTTTCCTCCGAAAACCAAGACCAGGAACGCGTCCTGACCGACCTGAGCGAGAGGTACCTTGCCGACTGCCCATACAGGGGGTCGTGCAACGGCGTGACCCAGCAGTTTTATGACGAGGCGCACAGCCACGGCATGGGATGCGGGCGCTACGCCGCCGCGGTCAAGCTGTGCCAGTTGGACCCCAGCCTTACCCTGGACGACTGCTCCGGCATGTCCATGCGCGAGCTGTACGACCGCATCGCGGAATGCGAGTCGGGCGCCGGGCAAGGTGCGGGTTCGGGCCAGGGCTACGGACAAGGAAGCGGATCAGGCAACGGCGCGGGACAGAACGACGGCTACGGCTCCGGAAGCGGGCAGGACTATGGCCAGGGGTACGGACACCACGGGAATCACGGCGCGCACCACGGCTGGAACTAGGCCCCGACACACGGCCTATACGTCGACGTCTACCACTTCCGCAGCTTCTTCCTGTTCGACAGGCGTCAATCGCGACGGGTTCTTCGCGGCCTTCATGGACGCGCGCACGGCGTCTATCCCGACCAGCGCAAGCCCGGTCCAGATGCATCCGAAGCACACGGCATGCGCCATGGTGAAGGGCTCGCCGTTCACGAACACGCCGATCAGCAGGGCTATCGTGGGGCTCAGGTACTGTATGAACCCGAGAAGCGTCAGCGGGATGGAGTTGGCGGCCGTGGCGAACAGGATCAGCGGGATGGCGGTTATCGCGCCGCCTCCCACGAGCAGCGCCGTCGTTGCCCAGCCCGACGCGCTGGACGTGTCGCCCAGGAAGGCGTGCTGGCCGGTGGCGAACGCGAACGCCACGGCGAACACCACGGCAAGGGGAAGCATCACGGTGCTTTCCACCGCGATTGCCTCGACCGCGGGGTAGCCGCCCTTCTTCTTGATGGCGCCGTACACCCCGAAGCTTACCGCCAGAACGACGGCCATCCACGGCACCTCGCCGTATCCGGCCACGAAGAACGCGATGCCTCCGACGCACAGCGCGACGGCGGCCCACTGCAGCGGCGACAGCCTTTCCTTGAAGACGATCAGCCCCAACACGATGGACACCAGCGGGTTGCAGTAGTAGCCGATGGAGGTTTCTACTATGCGGTCCATGTCCACCGCGAATATGTACGTGCTCCAGTTGACGGTGATCAGCGCCGCGGCCGGAACGAGGTACTTAAGCGCGCGCCGGTCCTTCAGAAGCCCTATGAAGTCCCAGCGCCCTATGAAGCATATGACCGCCGTGAACGCGAAGCACCAGATCATGCGCTGGGCGATCACCTCGAAGGAGTCGACGCCGCCGAGCAGCTTCCAGTACAGGGGGAACGTGCCCCACATGCAATAGCAGGCGAACGCGGCGACGATCCCCCGCTGCGTGCGTTTCTTCAAGGCTGCTGCATCTATCTCCATGCTCTCGATGTTATTCCAAAGCGCCCGGCGTGTCATCCGGGCTGGTTACGGCGTTGTTACGGGTTGACCGGCATCGGCGCGGCATTGCTAAACTGGACGGGACCAAATCGAGGGGCATGCGGCTTCGAGGCGCACGCCTGATGAAAGGAAGGCATCCATGGGAATCGTCGAAGGCAAGGTGGCCATAGTCACGGGCGGAACGCGCGGAATCGGATACACCATAGTCAGGGAGTTCCTGAAGAACGGCGCCAAGGTAGCGCTTGCAGGCTCGCGCAAGGAAACCGTCGACGACGCGCTGGCCAAGCTGGCGGGCGAGGGCTTCACTGACAACGTGATGGGAATCTCGCCGTCGCTTACCGACCCCGACGCCGTGAAGGACGCCTTCGCGTCGGTGGTCGACCGGTTCGGGCGGCTGGACGTGCTGTGCAACAACGCCGGCGTCAGCTCGCGCACGCCGCTCGTCGACTACACGCTCGACGAGTTCCAAAAGGTCATGGACCTTAACCTGACGGCCGTGTTCGTGTGCACCCAGGCCGCGGCCCGCATCATGATCGACCAGGGAGACGGCGGCTCCATCATCAACACCAGCTCGATGGTGGGCAAGTACGGCCAGCCTTCGGGAAGCGCCTACCCCACGTCCAAGTTCGCCGTGAACGGCTTCACGCTGTCGATCGCCCGCGAGCTGGCCCGCCACCGCATCCGCGTCAACGCCGTGGCGCCCGGCGTCACGCACACCGACATGGTAGACGCGCTGCCCGACTCGGTCATCAAGCCGCTGATCGAGTCCATCCCGCTGGGGCGCATGGGCGAGCCCGACGACATCGCGAACGCCTACCTGTTCCTGGCCTCCGACATGGCCGACTACATCTCGGGCGCCGTCATCCCCGTCGACGGGCTGTCCCGCCCGTAAGGCAAAGCGTGGGCGCAGTTTGCCTGCGCCCACACGATTGCTTCTCCTAATACCGCTTTCGCCAAAGGTCGTCGTCGAACACGGCATCGAGCAGCCATGGCGCGCATAGCCTTACGTTTCCAATCCAGCTCAGAACTCCTCGATGCCATTGGGCCACGCAGGTGAATTCGGTGGTGTTGTCGAAGGCGAGCACGTCGTCGCAGAAGTCGATTGCAAGCGACAGGTTCCTCAGCGACGCGCGGTAGCGGCGTCGGACCGTTTCCTCGGCGATGGGATGGCCTCCCGTTTCCACCCGGTGTGCGATCCGCTCCAAGGCCTTTTCCGGGGTGTTCAAGCCGATGTAGTACATGATGACCCTGTATCCCCGCTTATGCGCGTCCTTTATGGCGCGTATAGAAGTGCGCCCCGTCAGAGTGGTTTCCTGATTGAAGCTGCGATGCTGCTCTAGCAGCGCCTGCATCCTGTGATATGCCTCCTTTGCTGCCTTCAGCTGATCTGCGCCCGAGCGGCAGTCGCCGCCCATCTCGCGGACGATCTCGTCTGGATTGATGCGGGCCATCGAGCGGGCCATCGACTTGTGGCGCCAAAGTCCCGAATGGTAGAACGTGGACTTTCCGGCGCCGTTCACTCCGGCGAACACGACATAGCATGGACGCCGCATCAGAAGACCCCTCTTTCCACCAGTTCCTTCTGTTTCTGTTGCAGAAAGAAGTCGGCCACTGCCATGTAGAAAGAGGCCTCTTCCGCCGACTTTGCGGAAGCGATGACGTCCATGCCGGGACGGTATTGGAAATAGTCCTTGCAAGCTATATATAGGTCGTGGCCTTCCCGCACACTGGATTCCAAGGATTCCAAGTCGGCCTCGATGACGCCGGAATCGTCCCATCCTGCGCCTTCGTCGCTGCCTGAACGCGGACGGCCTGCCTTTGGACGGTTCATCGTGCGCTGCAGGACGTCCTTTTCCTCAAGACACCACGAGTTGCCGACCTTCGTGGCAGGAAGCGTTCCCTTCTTGATGAGCGTACGGACGCGCGTGGCGCTGACATGCAGCATTTCGGCTGCCTGGGCGACTGAGAGCATGAAGTCTTCTTTCACAATAATAGTTACTAAGTCGCAACTATTTTAGCAGGGCTTTCGTTCGAATCGGCTATCATTTGAGCCGACTTCGAAACGGTTAGGAGCCCTATGCGCAAGAAGGTGCTGGTCGGAATCCTTTCGGTGGCAGGCGCTATCGCCGTTGCGCTCGCCATCTACGTCGCCTACGTCATGCTCGGTTACTACCGGCTGGACGACAACCTTGCGCTTGACGTCATGCCGCCGGCGAACGAAGCCGCAGGTTCCCTTCCGCAGCTTGAGCTGGGCGACGAACTGGCTCCGCTTACGGTGGTCGCCGCCAACCTTGGGTTCGGTGCCTACGGCCCCGACTTCGACTTCTTCATGGACGGCGGAAGCGGGTCGGTAGCCCCAAGCGCCGACTACGTGCGCGCCAACGTCCTGGGGTCGGCCGAGTCCATAAAGGGGCTGAACCCCGACTTCGTCATGTTCCAGGAAGTCGACGTGCACGGCACGCGCAGCCATGACGTGGACGAGTACGCCATGCTGATGGACGCCTTTCCGAACGACGCCTCGGTCTTCGCCCAGAACTACGACTCGCCCTACCTGGCCTGGCCGCCTTACGCGCCGCACGGGGCCAACCGCGCCGGCATGGTCACCTTCTCTCGCTACGAGGTGGAAGACGCCCTGCGCCGCAGCCTTCCGATATCCGACAGTTTCAGCAAGCTGCTCGACTTGGACCGCTGCTATTCCATCACGCGCATTCCCACGTCGGGTGGTGCCGACCTGGTGCTGTTCAACGTGCACCTTTCGGCCTACGGCGCCGACGCGCAGGTCATGCAAGGTCAGCGCGACATGCTTTACGCAGACATGCGCAAGGAACGCGATGCCGGCAACTTCGTCATAGCGGGAGGCGACTTCAACCACGACATGCTGGGCGTTTCGAACGAGGTGTTCGGAAACGCCACCGACACCGAGGCAAGCTGGGCCAAGCCGTTCGACTTCGCAGGCGTGCCCGAAGGCTTCACGGTGGCTTGCAAGGCGCAGCTCGACGCGGGCGAATTCGACTCGGCCGCCACCTGCCGCGACGCCGGGCGGCCGTACGACGGAACCAACGACCGGTGGGTCATGGACGCGTTCATCTACTCCGACAACGTGCGGTGCCTGGAACAGAGGACGCTCGATCTTGACTTCGCATATTCGGACCACAACCCCGTGTACATGAGGTTTTCCCTGGCCGGGGAGGCCGAGAAGACTGTGAAGGCCTCGACCGTGGAGGCCACGGAGGCCGGGGAATAGGGAACAGGGAATAAGGACCAGGGAATAAGGGCCAGGGACCAGGCGCGGTCGCAGGAGGTCGATGACATGGAGCCACGCAGCGACGTCAAGAAGTACGTGATCGCCCTCGACCAGGGCACCACGTCGTCGCGCGCGATGCTGGTGGACAGGCAGGGCAACATCGTCGCACGAATGCAGCGGCAGTTCCCGCAGGTGTACCCGCAGCCTGGCTGGGTGGAGCACGACCCGGCCGACATCCTGTCGTCGCAGCTGGGCGTGCTGACCGAGCTGCTGCTTGCAAACAACGTGGATGCGTCGCAGATCGACTCCATCGGCATCACCAACCAGCGCGAGACCACGCTTGTGTGGGACCGAGAAACCGGCGAGCCGCTTTACAACGCCATCGTGTGGCAATGCCGCCGCACTGCGCCGATGATCGAAGACGTATGCGGCGATCCTGACGTCGCCCGCATGGTCACCGAGAAAACGGGGCTGGTTCCCGACCCGTACTTCTCGGCCAGCAAGATAGCCTGGATCTTGGACCACGTGCCAGGCGCGCGCGAACGCGCCGCCGCCGGAAGGCTTGCCTTCGGCACGGTGGACAGCTGGCTGGTGTGGAAGCTGACGTATGGTGCGGTGCACGCCACGGACATGACGAATGCGAGCCGCACCATGCTGTACAACATCCACACGTGCGAATGGGACCCGTGGCTGCTCGACCTGTTCGGCATCCCTGCGTCGATGATGCCCGAAGTGAAGCCTTCGACGGGCTTCTTCGGCGTGACTTCGAACCCCGGCATAGTGCAGGGGATCCCCATATGCGGAGTGGCGGGCGACCAGCAGGCGGCGCTGTTCGGGCAGCGTTGCTGGGAACCGGGCGACGCTAAGAGCACATACGGCACCGGCTGTTTCCTGCTTATGAACACCGGCCCCGAAGCATGTGCCAGCAGGCACGGCTTGGTGACCACCATCGCCGCCACGCCGCCCGAGGTGGAAGGCGTGCACTACGCGCTGGAAGGCAGCGTGTTCATGGCCGGCGCGCTCATGCAGTGGCTGCGCGACGAGCTGGGGATACTGGACGACGTTGCCGACTCCAGCGACATCGCGGCCAGCGTTCCCGACACCGAAGGCGTGTACGTGGTGCCTGCGTTCACGGGGCTTGGGGCCCCGTGGTGGGATGCCGAAGCGCGTGGAGCCATATACGGGCTGACGCGCGGCGCCGGCCGGGCGCACGTGGTTCGAGCCTCGCTGGAGGCGCTTGCCTACCAGGCGTGCGACCTTCTGCGCGCCATGGAGGAGGACGCGGGCATAAGCCTGCGCCAGCTCAACGTGGACGGCGGCGCGTCGGCGAACGAATTCCTGATGCAGTTCCAGTCCGACCTGCTGAACCTTCCCGTCAGGCGGCCCGAAAACGCCGAGGCCACCGCCTTGGGGGCGGCCTACCTGGCCGGGCTTGCTACCGGTTTCTGGGGAGGGCTCGACGAGATTCGAAGCCTGCGGCGGGAGGAAGGGGAGTTCGACCCCTCCGGCGACGACGAATGGCGGAAGCGCCTTCTCGCGGGCTGGCACGACGCCGTCGGACGCACGCGAGTGTCCTGATGTCGCGGCACCACGTGGTCGGCCGCACCCGCGTTTTGATATCATAGTCCCTTCGTTCGGGGTGCCGGACGAAGGCCGCGCCGCTTGCGCGCCTCGTTGTCCGCGCCATGGCGACGCGTTTCCAGCGCCACTACGCCGCAAGGTTTCAAGGAGGCCATCATGGACCAGGGCAACCGTCTGGGGAACAAGATCACGACGCTTCGCGAAGCGCACCATCTGTCCGTGCAGGACCTTGCCGACAGGTGCGGGTTCGACGCCGAAGTCATCGAGAAGCTCGAGGCCGGCGACGTTCCGGCTTCGCTTGCCCCGCTGATCAAGCTTACGCGCGCGCTGGGCGTGCGTCTGGGAACGCTCATGGACGACGACGAGTCCTTCGGACCGGCGTACATAGATGCCGAGCAAATGGATGAGGTCGAGCGCGTCAGGACGCTTCAGACCGCAAAGGACGCCGGCGACCTGAGCTATTTCAGCCTGGCGGCGGGGCGCCCTTCGCGCCACATGGACCCGTTCGTCATCACGGTGACGCCCACAGGCGAGGCCACCCACAAGCTGGACAGCCACGAGGGCGAGGAATGGCTTTACGGCATGGAGGGGTGCATCGAGATCGAGTACGGCAACGACGTGTTCGTGCTGCACCCCGGCGAGAGCATCTACTACGACTCCATCGTACCCCACCAGGTGCGCGCGCATAACGGTGAGAATGCCAAGTTCCTAGCATGTGTTTATACGCCTTTGTAGGCGTATAAACACTGTGCGCTGCGAAGCCACGGATGCGTCCACATTCGGCGCTTTCGTGCTTGCCCTCACAGCACGAAGGCTGCTCGGCCGCACGACGCGCCGACCGCGGGCACCCCGAGGCTTCTCGCTTGCTTTTGCTGGACCTGAAGAATTCGAGTTTGGAAATAGAAGGTAAAGATGGAAGAAACGAAAAGCGAAGAGATGCAGCCAATTCCAGGCGATCCCGACTACCCGCTTCATTCCGAACTGACGATAGGCGACTACTTCAAGCAGCAGGTTGCCGTGGACCCCGACCACGAGTTCGTCGTGTATCCCGACCGCGACCTGCGCTGGACCTACAAGGACTTCGACGAGCGCACCGACGCGTTGGCGAAGGGGCTGCTTGCCATAGGCATGCAGCCGGGCGACCACCTGGGGGTCTGGGCGCGCAACATCCCCGATTGGCTCACATTCATGTACGCCACCGCCAAGGTCGGCATCGTGATGGTCACCGTGAACCCCATATACAAGAGCCACGAGATCGACTACGTGCTCAAGCAGTCCGACATGAAGGCGCTGTGCATCATCGACGCGTACCGCGACGTGGACTACCTGCAGATCATACGCGACCTGGTCCCCGAGTCGCAGGAGATGCCGCGCGGCTACCTTCAGACCGAGACCTACCCGCACCTCAAGAACCTCATATACATGGGGCCCGAGAAGTACCGCGGCTTCTACAGCGTGCCGGAGCTGCTGTTGCTAGGGCAGCACCGGCCCGACAGCGACCTCGAGTGGGCTAGCGACCAGTTCGACAACAACGACGTCGTGATGATGCAGTACACCAGCGGCACCACGGGCTTCCCCAAGGGCGTCATGCTGACGCACCGCAACATCCTGAACAACGGGTTCTACATCGGCGAAGGCCAGAAACTCGGCCCCGACGACCGCGTGTGCCTGCCCGTGCCCTTCTTCCATTGCTTCGGCTGCGTGCTGGGCGTCATGGCGAACCTCACGCACCGGTCCACCATGCTCATAGTGGAGGACTTCGACGCCAGCCTCGTGCTGCAGGCGCTTCACAAGGAGAAGGCCACCGCCGTCTACGGCGTGCCCACCATGTTCATCGCCGAGCTGAACCATCCCGACTTCGACACGTTCGACCTGTCGCACATGCGCACCGGGATCATGGCCGGAAGCCCGTGCCCCCCCGAGACGATGCGCGAGGTCATGGACCGCATGAACATGACCGAGATCACCATCTGCTACGGGCTTACCGAGACCAGCCCCGTGTTCACGCAGACCTCGGCCGACGACGACATCGAGCACAAGTGCGAGACGGTGGGGAAGAAGCACCCGCCGGTGGACGTGCGCGTGATCGACCCGGTAGACGGGCACATCTGCGGAGTGGGGGAGCCCGGCGAGCTCTGCTGCAAGGGCTACAACGTCATGAAGGGCTACTACAAGATGCCGGAAGAGACCGCCAAGGCGATCGACGCCGACGGCTACCTGCATTCGGGCGACCTGGGCATGGTGGACGAGGACGGCTACTACCGCGTTACCGGCCGCATAAAGGACATGATCATCCGTGGCGGCGAGAACATCTACCCGCTTGAGGTGGAGAACTTCCTGCTGACGCATCCGGGAGTGCTCGACGCGCAGGTGGTGGGCATCCCCGACGAGAAGTACGGCGAGATCGTGGGGGCGTTCCTCCGGGTGCGGCCGGGCTACGAAGACCTGACCGAGGACGCCGTGCGGGAATGGGCGATTCCTCGCATCGCCCGGTACAAGGTGCCCAAGCGCGTGTTCTTCGTGGACGACTTCCCCATGACGCCTTCCATGAAGGTGCAGAAATTCAAGCTGCGCGAAATGGCTGCCGAGCTGGTGAAGGCCGGGAAGTAGAGCGTGTCGCGCAGACGGAGGCTTCCGAGAGGCTTTGCTGGCTTTTAGTCTCGCTTGCATCATGCCGTGCCAAGAATTCGACGCAAAATGCCAAAAAATCGCCCGTTACTGTCGATCTCGTGGGATGCCCGGACTAAACCGAAATTCCTCCAGGCCCCTGAACTGGGCTTTCTTTGAACAGGCTTCTGCTCGTTCTCTTTCAGGTCGAGGAAAGCACCCGACTTGAGGCCAAAATCGACTGAAACAAGCGATTTTTTGGCATTTTCCTCCGAATTTCTGGCATGCAATGCGGCGCCTTCGCCACGGGCGCACGTCGGTTTGTAAACAGAAGCCCCCTGCTGGAACGTCCCGCGACCGCCCGCGGTATACCTGTCCCATGCGAACATCGCCCGGCGCCGCGCCATGTCTGCCCCTGCGTACGCCAGGCATCGGACAGGAGGCCAACATGTCATGCACAACATTGCTAGTCGGACGGCTTGCCACTAACGACGGCAGCACCATAGTCGCCCGCAACGAGGACGGCGAGGACTTCTCGTTCAACCCCAAGAAGCTCATCGTGGTGAACCCCGAGGACCAGCCACGCACCTACACCGGCGTGACGAACCATCTGACCATCGAGCTTCCCGACAACCCCATCCGCTACACCCTTACGCCGAACGCCGACCCGTCGCAGGGCGTCTGGGGCGAGGCCGGAATCAACGCGGCGAACGTTTCCATGTCGTCCACCGAGACCATCTCCGCCAACGCGCGCGTGCTGGGCGCCGACCCGCTGGTCAACTACCAGCCGGCAGTGGGCAAGCCTGGCGAGTCAGGGTATCGCCCCGAAGTGCCCGGCGGTATCGGCGAGGAGAACCTGCCCACGATCACGCTGCCCTACATCAAGAGTGCGCGCGAAGGCGTCCAGAGGCTGGGCATGTTGGTGGAGAAGTACGGCACCTACGAGACCAACGGCGTGGCCTTCGGAGACGAAAAGGACGTCTGGTACTGGGAGAACATCGGCGGGCACCATTGGATCGCCCGTCGCGTTCCCGACGACAGCTACGTCGTGCAGCCGAACCGTCAGGGCATCGACCACTTCGATTTGGCAGACGCCTTGGGCGACCAGCACGACTACATGTGCAGCGCCGATTTGGCCCAGTGGATTCGCGACCACGACCTGCTGATGGACATGCCTGCGCACGAGGGCGACTCGGGCGAAACCGTTGAGGGGCTCCCGCGCTACTTCAACGCGCGCATCGCCTTCTCCACCTACACGTGGCTCGACCAGCTCTACAACGCGCCACGCAAGTGGTACCTTTGCAGCCGCCTGACGCCGTCCGACCCGCGCTTCCAGGGCCCGGCTCCCGAATTCGGCCCCGAAAGCCTGGACATCCCGTGGGCAATGCGCCCCGACAAGAAGCTTTCCGCCTCCGACGTGAAGGACTGGCTCGCCACCACCTACGACGGCACGGAGTACGACTGCTACGGCACGAAGGGAACGCCCGAGTCGCGCCACCAGTACCGCTTCATCGGCATCGACCGCACCTCGGAGTGCTCGGTGCTGTGCATTCGACCGAATGCGCCCACGGCATTGCGCGGCGTGCACTGGTTCGCGCCGGCTTCCGGCCCCTTCAACACCGCCGTCGCCATGTACGCGAACGTGAAGGAGATGCCTTCCTTCCTTGACACGCCTACGGCGGTGACCACCGACAGCCTGTACTGGAACAACCGCCTGGTCGCCGGGCTTTCCGATCCGCAGTTCTTCGAGAGCTACGAGGCCATCCAGGCATACAGGCTGAACACCATGGCCCAGGGCTACCAGTCGCTGCACGAAACAGACGCCAGGCTGATGCAGCTGGCGAAGGACGGCAAGGCGAGCCTCGATGACATGGACGATGCCTGCGTGCTTTCGGAGCTTGCGAAGGCGAACCAGGCGCTGTCCGACACGGTGCAGGCGCAGACGCAGGCGCTTCTAGGCACGGTGCTCGACCAGCGTACGGTGGAGATGAAGAACGCGTTCAACATGAACGACCACTGATAGCGGCAAAGCTTGCGATGCTTCCGACGGTTAGGCGCGCTTTGGTATCATGTTGGCAATGGTCAAGGGTGCACATTCCGTCGAGAAGCAGTCCTTCTGGCGCCGCCACAAAGGTTTCCGCGTCGCGGTCCTGTCGCTTGCTGCGGCCGCAGCGCTGCTAGCGGCGTTTCTTGCAGCAACCAACGCCATAGTGGTCGGCGTGGCATCCGAACGTATCGTGCCGTCCGACGAGGCGTCCGATTCGAAGGCGGATGCCATCGTCGTGCTGGGCGCGCTCGTCTATCCCGACGGAACGCCTTCTCCCATCCTGCAGGACCGCCTGGACAACGCGATAGGCCTTTACAAGGCGGGAGCTGCTCCCAAGCTGATCATGAGCGGCGACCATGGAACTGCCGACTATGACGAGGTGCGGGGGATGAAGCAGTACGCAATCGACAAGGGCGTGCCTGCCGACGACGTGTTCTGCGACCATGCCGGGTTCTCCACCTACGAAACCATGTACCGTGCGAAGCACGTCTTCGGGGCCGATCGCATCATCGTGTCCACGCAGACGTACCACCTGTACCGCGCCCTGTACGACGCATTGGGCATGGGGATTGACGCCACCGGCGTGGCGTCCGACTTCCGCACGTTCGCGCAGCAACCTGCTTGGGACGCGCGCGAGGCGCTGGCCAGGACGAAGGACCTGTTCGCCGTGTTGACCCAGGCCCCGCCTACGTTCGGCGGCGACCCGATCGACCTCAAGCAGTCGGGAAGCGTCACCGACGACTAGCGTCGGATTCCTTCACCAGTACGGAAAATGCATCACCCGCACACGCAAAGGCGGCTGGCGGCGAAAATGTTCAGCCCGAGCTCGTCCATTATCTGTCTCAGCGCAAGCTGCGCCTTCACGGAGTTCCCCGCCTCGTCCAGCGGGGGAGAGAACGCCGCGATTCCGAACATCCCCGGCATGACGCCAAGCACGCCGCCGCCAACTCCCGACTTCGCGGGCAGCCCCGACTTGTAGAGCCAGTCGCCGGTACGCTCGTAGAAGCCCACGGTGGTGATCATCGACGTCACCTTCGGCGCCAGCTCGGGGTCGAACACCTGCTTGTCGGTGACGGGGTTGAACCCGTCGTTTGCTATGGTCGCGGCCATCACGGCCAGGTCGCGGGCGGTAGTCCCCAGCGAGCACTGCCGAGTGTACAGATCGAGCGACAGGTCGGGGTCGTCGTAGATGCGCCCGTAGTCCTTAAGCAGCCACGCGATGGAGCGGTTGTTGAAGTCGGTTGCCGACTCGGACTCGTACAGCTCCTCGATGACTTCGGGCTTTGCGCCCGTCAGCTCGGTGATGTTGTCGACGATGGCCTTCCACTTGCCGTCGGCGTCGCCCGTCGGCTTCACCAGCGAGCATGCGGCGATGGCCCCGGCGTTCACCAGCGGCGAGGAGGGGCGGTCCTTCTCGAGCAGCAGGGCCATGATGGAGTTGAAGGGCAGGCCCGTGGCGTCGGCCCCCACCTTGTCCAGCACGCCCATCGCGCCGTACTCGCGCATGGCCAGGATGGCGGTGGGCACCTTCGACACCGACTCGATGCCGAAGGTCGCGTCGGCGTCGCCGACGGATATCACCGTGCCGTCTGGCAGGCAGACGCTTATTCCGAACAGCTTCGGGTCGACGGATGCCAGGTAGGGGATGTAGTCGGCGTTCTTCCCGCCTGTCGTGTCGCGCAGCTTGTCGTAGGCGTGCTCGACGGCGGCTTTTATCTCGGAAGACGATATGTTCCTGTGCGATGCGGCCATGGCTGTCCTTCCGTGCGGGCTTCTGGGCGATGGTTCAAGCCTAAGGCTGCCGTGCGCAGGCGCAGGCAGCGGTGCGAAATTGACAAAGGTTCGTATACCGCATGTCCCCCAAAGGTCGTATGATGGAGGCAGCGCAAGTCAATGCTCGCGAAAATGGCTAGGAGGCGTTCCATGCTCAACCATTTCTGCAAGAAGCCGCTTTGGGAATGCACGCAAACGCTTGCCGCCGTGGCGCAGGGCACGCGTCCGGCCGACGTGGTCATCAAAGGCGCCGACCTCGTGAACGTGTGCACGGCCGAGGTCCAGAAGGGCGTCGACGTGGCCATAGCCGAAGGACGCGTCGCCTACGTGGGGAAGGCCGACCATTGCATTGGCGAGGCCACCTGCATCATCGACGCGGCCGGTCAGACCATTGCGCCTGGGTTCTTGGACGGCCACATCCACGTGGAATCGTCCATGATGGGCGCCGGCGAATACGCCCGGGCGGTTGTGCCCCACGGAACCGCCGGCATCTACTGGGACCCCCACGAGATATGCAACGTCCTGGGGCTCGAAGGCGTGAAGGTCATGATGGACGACGCAGCCCGCACTCCGCTCAAGGCCATGGTCACCACGCCGTCGTGCGTACCCGCCGTTCCTGGCTTCGAGGACACGGGCGCATCCATCGGCCCCGCCGACATCGCCGAGTCAATGACGTGGGACGGCGTCGTGGGCCTGGGCGAGATGATGAACTTTCCCGGCGTGCTTGCCGGAACCGACCACGCCCACGGCGAACTGGCCGAGACGCTGAAGGCCGACAAGGTGGTAACCGGCCACTATTCCATCCCCGAGACCGACCGCGGGCTGAACGCGTACGTGGCGTCGGGCGTGCGCTGCTGCCACGAGTCCACGCGCGCCGAGGACGCGTTGGCGAAGATGCGCCTGGGACAGTACGCCCAGCTGCGCTACGGGTCGGCATGGCACGACCTTCCCGAGCTCGCGCACGCCATAACCGACAACGACATCGACACCCGTTTCGCCAACCTGATATCCGACGACACGCACCCGCACACGCTGGTGGAAGACGGCCACCTCGACCACGTGCTTCGCGTGGCCGTGGAATGCGGCATCCCCGTGGTGCAGGCCATCCAGATGATGACCATCAACGTGGCCACCTGCTTCCGCATGGACAACGAGCTGGGGTCCATCACGCCGGGCAAGTGCGCCGACATCGTGTTTCTGGACGGCCTGGACAGCCTCAACGTCGTGCGCATGATGATCGACGGCGAAGTGGTGGCAGAAAACGGCAGGCCGCTTTTCGACTACCCGCGCTTCGAGTTCCCCGAATGGGTCACCCATTCCATGCACCTTGGCCGCACGCCGGCCCCAGCCGACTTTGCTATAGAGGCCCCCGAAGGCGCAGGCGACGGCGACGAGGTCGCGGTGCGCACCATCGAGATAATCCCCGGGAAGGTGGGCGCGTTCGAGACCCATGTGAACCTGCCCGTGAAGGACGGCCAGCTGCACAGCGACCTTTCGCAGGACGTGCTGAAGACCTTCGTCTTCGAGCGCCATCACGCCACGGGCACCTTCGGGGTGGGCTTCACCAAGGGCTTTGGCATCAAGCGCGGCGCCATGGCGTCCACCGTGGCGCACGACGCCCACAACCTGCTGGTGGTGGGCACCAACGACGCCGACATGGCGCTGGCCGCCAACACGCTGGCCGAATGCGGCGGAGGCATGGTGGTAGTGGCCGACGGCGAGGTGCTGGGGCTTGTTGAGCTTCCCATCGCCGGGCTGATGAACGACCTTGGGGCCGCCGAGATGAGCGAGAAGGTGCACGCGCTCGAGCAGACGTGGGCCGACATCGGATGCACGATGCCGTCGCCGTTCATGACCATGGCGCTGATCCCGCTGGCCTGCCTCCCCGAGCTGCGTCTGACCAACCGCGGCCTGGTGGACTGCACAACGTTCCAGTTCGCCGACCTGTTCGTCGAATAGTCCGGTGCGAACGTCCCCTGACACGCCCTTCCGACGCTTAGAAATCGAGTAGAGAAGAGGAGCCCATGAGCGATGTCGTCATAAGCGCCGACAGCACCTGCGACCTTTCGGAGGAGCTGCGCGAAAGTCACGGCGTCCACACCTTCCCGTTCCACATCGAATTCCGCGGCAAGGACCATCTGGACAGCGTCGACATAACCCCTGCCGACCTGTTCGAGGGCTACTGGGAGGACAAGTCGCTGCCCACCACCGGCGCATGCACGCCCTATCAGTACCGCCAGTACTTCGAAGAACTCGCCGAGGGTGGCCGCCAGGTGGTCCACTTCAGCCTGGGAAGCGCCCTTTCTGCAGCGTACGAGAACGCCACCGAGGCGGCCAAGGACATGGAAGGCGTGCACGTCATCGACGGCAAAAGCCTGTCGTCGGGCGTAGGCCTGCAGGTGCTTGCCGCCTGCCGCATGCGCGACTTAGGGATGGACGGCGACGCCATCGCGAGCGAGGCCGCCGAGCTGCACGGGCGCTCCCACGCCTCGTTCGTCGTGGACACCATGGAATTCCTGGCCGCCGGGGGCCGCTGCCCTGCCATAGTGGCGCACCTCGGAAAGATGATGAGCTGCCATCCCGGCATCCTGGTAGACAACCAGAGCGGCGCCATGAAGGTGGGGAAGCTCTACCGTGGGAAGATGAAGCGCGTGCTAGAGCACTACGTCGAAGACACGCTGGCGAAGTACCCCGACGTGGTGAAGGACGAGATATTCATCACCCATTCCGGCGTCAGCGACGACGTCGAGGCCGACGTGCGCGCCATGCTGGAGGAGCGCGGCTTCGAGAGCATCCACGCCACCACGGCCAGCTGCACGATATCCAGCCACTGCGGACCGGGCACGCTTGGCATCCTGTTCATGACCGAGACGCCAAGCGACTAGCCGGGCGCGAGACCTGGGCACGCCGCTAAGAGTTGACTATGGCCTCTGCGTCCATCGTGAAATAGTTTTCGGGGACGTTTTCCTTTATGAACTCGATGAAGGAACGCGCGGAGTCGCTCAAGACGCGTTCGGCGCTCCAGGCCAGCGACACGGGGTACCACATCGGGCCGGTGTTCACCTTGAAGCGGATGATGTCAGGGTCGTTACGGTAACGCGCGTAGATGCATTCGGGGACGCACGCCCAGCCGAGCCCTGCCTTGACGCCCTCGACCATCGCCTCGTGGGTGTCGAACCGCGCGACGATGTTGTGGTCGAGCAGCGAGAGCCCGTAGCGCTCGCGGAAGTGGCGGTTGCCGACCATGTGGCGCCCCGAGTTCCACTCGTAGATGATCATCGGCCATGCCAGCAGGGTTTCCACGGGCAGCGGGTGAGTGACCTGGTCGTAGGGGTGCTTGCTGGGCGCGATGAACACCAGCTTCGTGTACCCCAGGACCTCGTTCACAAGGCCCGCCTCCTCCGGCTGGTTCTCAAGCAGCGCGAAGTCGAGGTCGCCCGCGCGCAGCTTCTGCACCAGCTCCGGCTCGTAGCCGGCCTCCAGATGCACCCGAGCATCAGGGTCCTCCTTCATGAATCCAGCCACGAGCCGGGGGAGAAGAGCGACGCCGTCGTTCAGGCTCATCCCGACCTCGACGGTGGTGTCGAAGCGCTCGTCGATGGCGGCCAGCTGCGCCGCCAGCACGCGTTCGAGGTTGGCGGTGTTGCGCGCGAACGCCGTCACGAGCTCGCCGGCGTGCGTCATCTTGATCCCGGTGGAGGTGCGGTCGTAGAGGATGGTGCCCACCCGCAGCTCGAGGTTGGTGAGTCTCTGCGAGAGGCCCTGGCGCGACATGTACAGCTTGTCTGCAGCCTGGGAAAGGCTTTTTGCCTCGGAAAGGACGATCAGTATCTCGATGTCGTCGAACAGCATGCGCCCTCCTCTCCTTCGGCCGAATGCGCCGGGAAAGGCGGCATGACCGCACCCAGTCTAGCAAAGCCGGATGCGCCTCGTCGGCCGCGAAG
>CBCTKQ010000021.1:0-17041 GCA_965147515.1 uncultured Eggerthellaceae bacterium
GAGTTCCGCAGAACCTCCGCCAAAACCCACGCCGCGGGAGCCGAGCCCCGCGGAGGAGCGCGGATGCCTCCATCTCTTCGGGCGCCAGCCTGGACGTACGGCATTTGATTCCGGGGCGGTTTCCCTTTATCATTCAAGGTTGGCCTTCAAACACGACACGAAAACGCACACGGAAGGGCTGACATCAGTCTCATCCTCGACAGATACCGAATCATGGGGCGCGCCGGGGCAGGTGGTTACGCCACCGTCCAGCATGCCTACGACACGCGACTGAAGCGCGACGTCGCAATCAAGTGCATCCAGATCACCCAGGCCGACATAGACCGTTCGCGGGTGTCCATCCACGACGCGCAGATAGAAAACGCCAGCCGCGCCCTCCGCGGCGACCGGGCAGCCCGCCGCGATGCGGGGCGCCGTGACGCCCAGGTGCAAGACGACGGATCGTCGGCCGGATTCGTCCCGCTCACGTCCAAGATAAGCGAGCCCAGCTTCTTCTCGTCGCGCGAGAAGAACGCAGAGCGGCTGGCAAAGCGGCGCAGCTACTTCAAGGAAGCCAAGGCCACCGCGGGCAACTCTGCCGTGCGAGGCCGCGGCCGCCTGTCCGACACCGAGGACTTCGACGACGGTTCGCAGGACTTCGGCGACCAGCCGGTCGACCTCAGCGAGTTCGAGGGATATTCCAGCTTCAAGGGGCCGCGCAATGCCGGAAGGCAGCGCCGCCGCGACATGGACAGCCTGCCCATAGGCAAGAACGACACGGTGGGCCTCCGCGAGTTCGCGGGCCATATCCCGGGAAGGATCGCCGGGGCAGGAGAGGCCGACATAAGCGCCATCGGCGAGCATTCCATAAGCATAGCCGGAGTCGAAGGCGCCCCCGGCGCCCGCAAAGGGCGCGCCGGCGGCGACGCCGCACGCAGGTCCGGCCGCAAAGATGCCGCAAGAAGGACCGACCCCGCATTCGATCCCGCCGTCGACTCCTACGACGTGTACGACCCTTCCGACTCGTTCGAGCCCGCGCCCTACGAAGGCGACAGGCTTGCCCGCGTGGACAGGATTCCGGGGTTGGAAGAGGCGCGCACGGCGGCGCACCTGAACGACGCCAACATAGTCACCGTCTACGACTGCGTGGTCGAAGGCAACATGGCCTACGTGATCATGGAATACGTCGAGGGAAAGACGCTTGCGAAGATAATGCGCGAGCTGGGCAACGACATAACGCTGGACATGATCGCAAGCGTGTTCGGCTCGGTGTCGCACGCGCTGGAGGTCGCGCACAAGGCGGGCATCCTGCACCTGGACATCAAGCCCGAGAACGTCATCGTGAACAAGGAAGGCGTCGTGAAGGTGACGGACTTCGGGCTGTCCACCCTGATGGACGCCAGCGGCCAGGGCGAGACCGGCGGCGGCACCATCGGCTACATGCCGCTCGAACAGATGCGCCAGCAGCGGCTCGACGTGCGCACCGACGAATGGGCGCTCGCTAGCCTCACATACGAGATGCTGTCGGGAAAGAACCCGTTCAAGGCCCGCAACCTCGACGACGCCGAGCTCGCCATCGAAGGGGCCGAGCTCGTCATACCGTCGCTTTGCTGGGAGGACATAGACGAGAGCGTCGACGACATCATGTTCGACGCGTTGAGCCCCGACATGGAGGGCCGCTATCCCGACATCGAGGCGTTCTCGGAGGACCTGATGCCGCTTCTGGGAAGCGCGCGCGAAGGCAAGGTGCAGCTCGCCCAGGCGGTGAAGGACTCCGAATCGCTCCGAGAAGAGAAGGAGCCCAGGCCGCAGAAGCCCTACGTGCCCTTCATCGACAGGCTGGGGATGCGCGGTTCGAACATAATGATGCGCGCCTTCGCTGCCCTTGGGGCTGCCATGCTGGGCGTGATAGCCCTGATGAACTTCCGGTTCGACTTCGCGCAGGCATCGCAGCAATCTGCGTCGCAGACCATCGAGGCCGGTTCGAACACCGTCTTCGGGCTGTTCAGCACCGTTCCCATTGCGGCATGGGCAATCCTTGCGGTGCTTGTCGCGCTGGCGGCGGTCTGGCCGCGCTTCGCGATGCCTGCGGGGTACGTGCTGCTGGTGGTGGCGTTCTTCTTCAACCAGGCCTGGCTTCCGGCGTTCTTGCTGCTTGCAGGGACGGGCGCATGGTGGTGGTTCTTCGGCCGCCGAAGCGACATGATGGCCACCCTTGCCATGCTGCAGCCGCTGTTCGGCTCCATCGGGTTCGCCGCGCTCGTGCCGGTGCTTGCCGGTGCGCTGCTCGACGTGAAGGACGCGCTGCTGACCTGCGGGATGGCCGTGCTTGGGGCGTTCGTGCTGGCGTCCATGGGTTCGGGCGACGTCATGAACTGGGAGATAGTGCCCAACATAATAGTCGCCGTGAACCCGTCCATCGCCGGCGCCTCCATGTCAAGCGGCTTCGTCGAGTCGCTGTCGTCGGTGCAGAACTGGGCCGTCGTGGCCGGGTGGGTTGCAGCCGCAGCGGCGTATTCGCTTCTGTGCCGCAGGGGAACCCATGCGTTCGACATCCTGGCGTCGGTGGCTGCTGCCGTGTGCATCGTGGCAGGCGTGCTGGTGGTTCCCGTCGCCACCAACGACCTTGGCCTTCTCACTCCGCTTGCCATAAGCGGCGCCGTGGTCCCGGCGCTCGTGGGCATCGTGTTCGCCTTGCTCGACGTCCCTGACCGCGTGCGAATGGCGCCAGGCGAATGGTAGCGGCAAAAAGCGTGCGTCCGCTTCCGTTCGAAAGGTTTCAGCTCGTAGACATGGGGCCCGAAAAGGTTGCACAAAAAGCACGCAGACGGTTAATATGTACCGTAGAGGTTTCATATTCATAGCAAGACATCGAGGTTTAAAGGAAGCCAAAATGAGCGATGCAACCAACAACAACGACACACCCAAGGCGGTAGAAGAGGCCACGTCGGCGGCTATGCCTAAAGAGACGGCCGCCGAAGCCGGCCTTACCGCCCAGGCTGCCGTGAAGAACGAGGAAGAGTTCAAGAAGAAGAGCAAGGTGCCTATCATCGTGCTGATCGTCGTGCTGGTCGTTGCGGCCATCGGCGTCGGCGCATGGGCCGTCCTTGGCCAGTCCGGAGGCTTCTACGACAACGCCGCCCAGAACGGGCAGGCCCCTTACAAGACCGACGAGGAGAAGCAGGCCGAGCTCGACCGCGTGGTCGAGGAAGGCATGCTGAACATCTCCATCGCCAGCGTCATCGAGTTCCAGAACGGCACGTCCGAGGGCACCGCATACATCGAGAACGTCCCCTCCAACAAGTACGTCATGAAGGTGACCATAACCCTCGACAGCGACAACCAGGTCGTCTACGAGTCCGGCGGAATGAAGCCCGACAGCCACATAGACACCATCAAGCTGAACACCAACCTTGCAGCCGGCACCTACCCCGCCACTGCCACCTTCACGGCCTTCGACCCCGATTCGCTCGACGAAGTCGGACAGGCTGCCGCGAAGATAACCATCGTCGTCGACGAGTAGGCGCCACAAGAGCACTCGCAAGCCGCAAAGGGTCATGAATCCTGCTCTAATAATTCCAACGTTCGTGTCGGGCGCGCGCCGAAGGAGCGAATCCAAAGGCGTCGTGTCCCGATACGACCACACCACCGACATCGGCGACAAGGGCGAGCTGGGCCGTTGCCTGAGGTCCCTCGAAGGCGTGCAGGACATCGGCCTGATCGTCATCCTCGTCGCGGCCGACCGCAGCGTCGAGTACGAGGCGGTCGAAAAGGTCCGCGCCACGGTGTCGGAACATCCCACCCTCAACGTCATAGTCATAGGCGCGGCCGAGCTTGCCATAGTCCGCGAGCGCATGGAGCAGCTCGGCATCGAGCGCGTAAGCCAGCAGATAGGGCTTTCGGGATACGGCGCCATCCGCAACCTCGGGCTCGTGGTCACCTGCGCCCTTGGGTTCGACGCCGCGGTGTTCATCGACGACGACGAGGTCATCGACGACCCGGCGTTCCTCAAGAAGGCGATGTACGGCCTTGGGAAGCTCACGCGCAACGGCATCCCGATCCTTGCCAAGACGGGCTTCTACATAAACGACGAGGGCTCGTACCTGTCGAAGTGGAAGGACAAGTGGTACAACCGCTTCTGGCAGCAGGGTCATGCGTTCAACGAGTGGATCCGCAAGGCCATGAAGGGCCCGCGCCTGTCGCGCAGCAACCATGTGTGCGGCGGTTGCCTGGCCGTTCACAAGGAGGCCTTCCGCAGGCTTGCGTTCGACCCCTGGATTCCCCGCGGCGAAGACCTCGACTACATGCTCGACCTGCGCATGTTCGGCAGCGACATCTGGTTCGACAACCAGTGGCAGGTGCGTCACCTTCCGCCTCCGTCGCCTCACGAGGGCGCGCGGTTCAGGCAGGACATATACCGCTGGCTCTACGAGTACGCGAAGCTCGAGTACAGCCACTCGCTCATCGACCTGCAGAAGGTCACGGCGGGCTCGCTCGAGCCTTACCCCGGGCCTTTCCTCGAGAAGGGCCTGCGCAGGCGCATTGCGATCACAGCGTTTCTGCGCAGCCTGGTCAGGCCCGACAAGAAGGCATACAGGCGTGCGGCCAAGGAAGCCCTCACCGAGGCCACCGCTTACGCCGAGAAGAACTGCACGAACTACTTCGAGTTCCAGCAGATCTGGCCCCAGATAATGGAGCGCGTCGACTCGGACAAGATCATGACTACGGCGCTCGTGCAGTCGGCCCTGATCGAACCGGTAAGCCAGCAGGCGCGCCAGATCGAGACGCGTCCCATCGACCCGGGCATGACCAGCCAGATTCGTCTCGACCTGGCCGACTAGCCGCGCACCGTCCGCGCGGCACCAACCATGGACTTGCTACCCCTGGCATGCGGATCCGTCGCGGTGGGCGTTGCCGTCGGCATCCTGTCGGGACTGCTCGGCGTCGGAGGCGGCACCGTGCTCGTTCCCGTGTTCCGGCTGCTGTACGGCATGCCGGCCATCGCCGCCACCGCGACTTCGCTGTTCACCATCATTCCCACGTCCCTGTCCGGCGTGGCGACCCACGTCCGCAACAAGACGTGCGTGCTGCCGCTGGGACTTGCGGCCGGCATCGGGGGCGCCGCCATGTCGCCGGTGGGTGTGTGGCTGGCCAGCATTTCGCCGGAGTGGGCCATCATGGTCGCCGCTGCCGCGGTCATCGCGTACTCGTCCATCACGATGTTTCGGAAGGCGGCCGCCTTGCGTCGCAAGCAGAAGCGCGCCGCGGACGCAGCCTCCGAAGGGCGGCTTGGCGAGACGCCCCTGCCCGAGCTTCCCCCGCGCCGGCGGCTCGTCGGCGTCGGCCTGGCGATCGGACTGGGCGCGGGCGCCGTGTCGGGCTACGTGGGCGTGGGCGGCGGCTTCATCATGGTGCCGCTGTTCATGCAGGTTCTGGGGACGCCGCTGAGGCTGACCTCGGGAACGTCGCTGGTGGCCGTGACCATCCTTGCGGTGCCGGCGGCGGTGATGCAGGCCGTGCTGGGGAACATCGACTGGCTTGCCGGAATCATGGTGGCGATAGGTACCATTCCAGGCGCGGCCATCGGATCGAAGCTCATCGTGCGCGTGCCCGAGCTCGTTCTGCGCTTCGTGTTCAGCGCCTTTTTGCTCGTGGCCGCCGCGTTGTTGGTCCTGAACCAGCTCGGCGTGTTCTGAGTCGAGGGGACGGTTCTGTCGACTCGCATTAGTGAAGGGTGAAAGGCTTCCGTGCTCTCCGCAGTGAGTCGACAGAACCGTCCCCTTGACTCATGCTTTGTTCACCGCTGTCTATAAGGGCGAAAGGCTCCGCCGCGAATCCGCTTGCGAGGATGCGGTGCGGGTTTTGGCGGAGAAGGGGTTCGAGGACTGTCTGAGGCGCCGCGAAGCGGCGCCGAGTTCCGCAGAACCTCCGCCAAGACCCACGCCGCGGGAGCCGAGCCCTGCGGAGAGCGCGGAAGCCTTGCGCCCTTCCGGAAACTACCTCACGTCCCAGACGCGCACGTTGCATTCGACGATCCGGGCCTTGTTGAGCGGCGTGTAGTCGACGTTGCTGTAGGTGACCATGCGCTGGCGGCTTCCGCTTGATGCCAGGAATTCGCCATAGCCCTGGTTGGCGTTCTCGGGCTGGATGGTGTAGTAGCGCCTGCCTGCGGCGTCGATCGCGGCCACGACCCCCGTGGACTTCACGAACGTGAGCCCGTCGCTCCAAGCTGCCGGGGCGAACGGCGTCCTGGCGAAGCGCAGCCAGCTTCCGCCGACGTCGCCATTCGCTGGGGTGTAGGTGCCGAGGTTGGATATGCCGTCGCCGTACGCGTAGATGTCTTCGAAGGCGAAGCTGAACCCGGTGTCGCCGTACGACACGAACGTCGGCTTCATGGACGCGGGGAGGACCAGCGTGTCGGTGGGCTGCCCGCTGTCGGCATCGACGTGCGTGAGCTCGTAGTAGACGCCCTTGGCGTTCGCGCGGGGCGCTGCGGCCACTCCGCTTGCGGTCGAAGCCAGCGGGCAGGCGAACCGGCCTTCGGATTCCAGCACCGTCTTGGCTTCGGACGATCCGGCGCCGAAGGGGATCCTCATAAGCAGGCTGTTCTCTTCGGAGGCAGGGCCGTCCTTCACCGGCATGAGCTGCCAGAACGCGAAGCCTCCGGAAACGGCTATGGAAGGCGTCTCCCATTCTGACGTGCCTTCGGCGGCCATCTGTGGCGAAAGGGCCGAACCTCCGCTGATGCGAGCGGTGTAGACGCGCCACTTGCCGTTGAGGATGTCGGCCTCAACCCATGCAGCACCCGTCGAGTTCACACGCGCGTCGAATATCTGGAAGCCTTCGCTTGCGCCCGCGGGCTTGTCGATCACGGTGGACAGCTCGCCGCTTGCAAGCGACAGCATGCCGACCTGCACCAGAGGGTCGGACGTCTCGCACGGCAGAAGGCAGCACGCCACGTTGTCGTCGTCGGCCCACACCAGCGTTCCGTAGGGGAGCGACGCCTGCGACACCATTGTCAGCTTCGATCCAAGGTCGTCCACGTATTCGCAGTCGTCGGTGGTGAACACCTGGTCCTGCGACACTGAAAGCGTGTCGGGCTCGTCGGCCGCCCAGGCCTGCCGGGTTTCCTCGGGGCCGCAGAGCGGGGAAGCGGTTGCCGCCAAGGCGCCGGCGCCTGCGGCGAGTGCGACCCCTGCGACTCCCCGCAGGAAGCCCCTTCTCGTCATCGCCGGATTGCTTGCAGGCATGTGGCCTGGTTCGTTTTCGATCGCGCCTTGGCGCGTGTGTGGCACGTTATGCATGACGCTATTATGTCATTCCATCAACGCATTGTCGTCGTGCTGCGGATAATGGATACAATAAACGCAAACTGCCCGTCACAAGGGCTGCTTTTCCAGGGTTTTAGCAGTTGGAAGAAGGTTCAGATGAGTTCAGCGACCAAGCGCATCCTCCTGGTTGAGGACGAGAAGAGCATCCGCGAGGCCGTCGCAGCCTACCTCGAGAAGGAAGGCTACTGGGTCACCGCCGTCGAAGACGGCAAGGAGGCCATTGACGAGTTCGGCAAGCACGAATTCGACACCATAATCCTCGACCTCATGCTCCCGAAGGTTTCGGGCGAGAAGGTCTGCAAGGTCATCCGCGACACTTCCGACGTGCCGATAATCATGCTGACGGCCAAGGGCGAGATAGAGGACCGCATCATCGGGCTTGAGCTGGGCGCCGACGACTACCTGGTCAAGCCCTTCAGCCCGCGCGAGCTGGTGGCCCGCGTGCGCGCCCTTCTGCGCCGCGCCAATTCCGACCGCGAGCCTCTGCGCGAGGCCATGGAATACGGCGAGCTGACCATCGACATGACGGGCCACAAGGTGCTGGTGAACGGCGAAGAGGTCGACCTGACGGCCAGCGAGTTCAAGCTGCTGGCCACGCTTTCCCGCTACCCTGGGCGCGTGTATTCGCGAATGGAGCTGGTCGAGAAGGTGCTCGGCTACGACTTCGAAGGATACGAGCGCACCATAGACTCGCATGTGAAGAACTTGCGTGCCAAGCTTGGAGATAATCCGAGGAATCCGAAATGGCTGCATACCGTCCACGGGGTGGGCTATCGTTTTGAGGACCCGTCGAAGGGCGAAGGCAAATAGCCTCCCTTTGGCACAGGGGTTGCAAGCTCGTCCATTTCCAGCAGAAGCAAGAGACATGCCGCAAAACGAGGGGAAGCATAGGCGCTTTCGGAATTCCTACCGGGCGTCGATGATGGTCGCGTTCGCGATGGTCGCGGCCATTACCGCCGCGTTGACCATCACGGTCGTCGCGCTGGTGTTCGGCGCGTACTTCGCCTCGTACACGTCCGACAACATGAAGTCGGTCGCCAACTTCGCCGCCGAGCGCATATCCGAGGAATACAGCTACGTGCGGTCCATGGCATCGGTCAACTACGGGCTGGTGATGGAGAACCTGCAGCTGAGCGACGACGCCGGACTCATGGTCCTCGATTCGGAGGGCGCCACTCTCTACGATTCGTCGGTCGGCGACGGGCGTTCGGGCGCGAAGGGCGAAGGCCCAAGCGCGGCCTCGCAGGTGGCCATCGCGCCCGTCACCTACGGAGGGCAGGAAGTGGGCTCGGTCCGCATCTGGATATACGGCTCCGACGTGCTCATGAACCGCTTAGACATCGCGTTCCGCGACAACACCTACCATGCCCTGCTCATGGCCGGCGCCGCGTCGGTCATCGTGGCCACCTTGGTGGGCCTTTGGTTCTCGCGGTCGCTGATCCGCCCCGTCAGGAAGATTTCCGCGGCCGCCCAGGAGATATCCGAAGGAAACCTTTCGGCCCGCACCGGCATGCGTGGAGGAAACGAGCTGTCCCGCCTGGGCGAGCAGTTCGACGCCATGGCCGAGTCCATCGAGAAGGACCGCCAGATGGAGATGCAGCTGACCTCCGACGTGGCGCACGAGCTGCGCACGCCGCTGATGGCCATCCAGGCCACGGTGGAAGCCATGCTGGACGGCGTGTACGACACCGACCCCGAGCACCTTTCCCTCATCGAAAGCGAGGTGCGCCGGCTTTCGCGCCTGGTTGACGCCCTGCTGAAGCTGTCCAGGCTCGAGCGCAGGTCGCAGCCCATGAACGAGGAGGTCTGCGACGTCGGCGAGCTGGCGGAGGCCGTCGTCGTCTCGCACGAGATGCTGGTGCAGGACTCCGGCCTCAAGATCCAGGCCCACGTCAATGGCACGGTCAAGGCAGTCTGCGACAAGGACATGATCAAGCAGGCCGTGGCCAACCTCGTGTCGAACGCCGTGCGCTACACGCCCGAAGGCGGCCGCATCGACGTCACGGTGCGCAGGGAAAACGGCTGGGCCGTCATCGACGTCAGCGACACGGGAATCGGCCTTTCCCCCGAAGAGGAGAAGATGGTGTTCTCCAGGTTCTGGCGCGCCGATTCCGACCGCGGCCGCAAAAGCGGGGGCCTTGGCATAGGTCTTTCCGTCGTCAAGGAGATAGTCAGCCAGCACAAGGGCCAGATAAAGGCAAAGGGCGAGAAGGGCGTCGGCTCGACGTTCACGATAATGCTTCCCGCCTACGACGAGGAGGCCTCGCGCAAGCAGGCAAGGGCGGCCATCCGCGCCTTCGAGATGCGTCAGAAGAAGTAGTATACTTTCATAACCTGCGCTTGCCCGGGTGATGGAATGGCAGACATGTCGGTCTCAAAAACCGATGCCGAAAGGCATGTGGGTTCGAATCCCACCCCGGGCACCACCCAAAAACCCATCACCGAAAAACCTTCCAGTTCAAGTGGAATCTTGGGAAGCTGCCATTTATTCGGTGAACGGCGTCGAAAAGTATTATAATTGGGCGACAAGTTGATTGTTGAAGGGGTATAGATGCTTAAAGCAATGATCGTCGATGACGAAGCGCCTGCGCGTTCCGAACTCACCTACCTGCTGGGCGAGGTCGGCGGGGTCGAGGTCGTGGTCGAGGCCGCCGGCGTCCGCGAGGCCATCGAGAAGCTGAAGGAATACCCCGTCGACGTCATCTTCCTGGACATCAACATGCCCGACGCCACCGGTCTGCAGTTCGCCGAGGCGTTGAAGCACCTCAAGTTCCCGCCCGCCGTGGTGTTCGTCACGGCCTACAGCGAGCACGCCGTCGACGCCTTCCAGGTGAACGCCATCGACTTCCTTATGAAGCCCGTCGAAACCGAGCGCCTCGCCCAGGCCATCAACCGCGTGCGCGAGCAGGTGTCGCTTCAGGCCCAGGCTCAGAAGAACGAGCGCATCCCCGTCGAGAAGGGCGGCAAGAAGATCCTCATCGGCATCGACACCATACGCTTCGTGAAGGCCCGCGACGACTACGCCTACCTTCAAACCGATGCCGACCGATACTTCTCCACGGTCAGCCTGGCCCAGCTTGAAAAGCGCCTCGACGGCCACGGGTTCTTCCGCGTGCATCGCGCGTACCTGGTCAACCTGTCCATGATCGAGGAAGTGGAATCGATCAAGGGCGGCACGCTTTCCCTCACGCTTAACGGCGTGGACGAGAAGATCCCCGTCAGCCGCCGCCGCGTGTCTTCTCTGAAGAAGGCTTTGGGGCTTTAGGTTCGCTTCCGGCGCACGCAAGACATCGAGTCAATCCTGCGAGGCTGCGATGTAGCATTTTGCGGAGAAGGGGTTCGAGGACTGTCTGAGGCGCCGCAAAGCGGCGCCGAGTTCCGCAGAACCTCCGCAAAATGCAAATCGCGGGAGCCGAGTCGGATTGAGAGATGCCTTGCGTGCGCCGGAAGCCTAGGCACTGCTTCTCTATAAAACATAAAAACTCCACAATTCTTAGAAATTTTCCTTGACAGGGAATTCCTCTTTAACTAGGTTAGAACCTTGCGCTTTTTGCACTGAAAGCGTGGGATTGGCTACCTAAAAGGAGGAACAGCTTCGTGGCTAAAGCTAAGAAATCCAAGAAGCCGGCCAGCACTCTCTACCGGGAGAGGCGCAGTTTTGCGAAGATCCCCGACGTCATGGATCTTCCGAACCTGATCGGCATCCAGACGGACAACTTCGAGTGGTTCCGCACCGAAGGCATAGCCCAGGCGTTCAAGGACATCGGCCCGATCGAGTCCAACGCCAAGGACATGACCCTCGAGTACGTGAGCCATTACTTCGAGGACCCGGTCTACACGGTTGACGAATGCAAGGAGAAGGACGTCACCTACGAGGCGAAGCTCAACGTCGTCTTCAAGTTCACCAACCACAACACGGGCGTTCAGAAGGAGACCACGGTCTTCTTGGGCGACCATCCCGTGATGACCCCGCGCGGCACGTTCATCATCAACGGAACGGAACGCGTCGTGGTCTCGCAGCTGGTCCGCTCGCCCGGCGTCTACTTCAGCCAAGAACGCGACAAGACCTCCGACAAGACTATATATAGTGCGAAGATAATCCCCAGCCGCGGCGCATGGCTCGAGTTCGAGACCGACAAGCGCGACATCCTGTCGGTGCGCATCGACCGCAAGCGCAAGCAGCCGGCCACGCTGCTCATCCGCGCGCTCGACCTTGCCGAGACCAACGAGGAGATAATCGAGCTGCTGGGCGACTCCGAGATGATCCGCCGCACGCTGGAACGCGACCCTGCCACCACCCGCGAAGAGAGCCTGATCGAGCTGTACAAGCGCTTCCGTCCGGGCGAGCCGCCCACGGTGGATTCCGCGCGCACCCTGCTCGAGGGCCTGTTCTTCAATCCGCAGCGCTACGACCTGGCCAAGGTCGGCCGCTACAAGATGGACAAGAAGCTCGACGAAGACCCTGCCGAGAACGATTCCTCCACCCTCACCAACGAGGACATCGTGCGCACCATGAAGTACATCATCGCGCTGCACGACGGCGTCGAGGGCTACCATTCCGACGACATCGACCACTTCGGCAACCGTCGCATCCGCACGGTGGGCGAGCTCATCCAGAACCAGTTCCGCATCGGCGTCTCCCGCATGGAGCGCGTCGTGCGCGAGCGCATGTCCATCCAGGAAAGCGACGACGTCAACCCCAACGAGCTCATCAACATCCGCCCCATCACCGCGGCGGTCAAGGAATTCTACGGGTCTTCGCAGCTGTCGCAGTTCATGGACCAGACGAACCCCGCAGCGGGCATCACCCACAAGCGCCGCCTGTCGGCCCTGGGCCCCGGCGGCCTTTCGCGCGAGCGCGCAGGCTTCGAGGTGCGCGACGTGCACACCTCGCACTACGGCCGCATGTGCCCCATCGAGACGCCTGAAGGCCCCAACATCGGACTCATCGGGTCGCTGGCGTCCTACGCCCGCGTGAACGAGTTCGGCTTCATCGAGAGCCCCTACCGCCGCGTCGTGGACGGCAAGGTCACCGACGATGTGGACTACCTGACTGCCGACGAGGAAGAGAACTACATCATCGCGCAGGCCAACGACATGTTCGACCCCAAGACCCGCGAGTTCGGAAGCTACGACAAGGACGGCAAGTGGGTTCCTGCCGCGCGCGTGCTCTGCCGCACGAAGAACGCCAACGGCGAGTTCGGCGAGCCTGACGAGGTCGACCCCATGCTTGTCAACTACATGGACGTGTCTCCTCGCCAGATGACCTCGGTCGCAACCTCGCTGATCCCGTTCCTCGAGCACGACGACGCCAACCGCGCGCTCATGGGATCCAACATGCAGCGCCAGGCGGTGCCGCTGCTGAAGCCCGAGGCCCCGCTGGTAGGCACCGGCATCGAGCACCGCATCGCGGTCGACTCGGGCGAGATCCTGGTAGCGCAGCATTCCGGCACGGTCGACTACGTCGACGGCCAGACCATCATCGTGCTGAACGACGACGGCGACTACGACGAGTACCTCATCCCTAAGTTCCAGCGCTCGAACCAGTCCGGTTCCATCAACCACCGCCCGATCGTCCGCCAGGGCGACCGCGTGGAAGCCGGCGACGTGCTGGCCGACGGCCCCAGCTGCGACCACGGCGAGCTTGCCCTCGGCGCCAACCTCATGGTCGCCTACATGCCGTGGGAAGGCTACAACTACGAGGACGCCATCATCGTGTCCGAACGCGTGGTCGCCGAAGACCGTCTCACCAGCATCCACATCGCGGAATACGAGATCGACGCACGCTCCATCAAGCTGGGCGACGAGGAGATAACCCGCGAGATCCCGAACATATCCGACGACCAGATCGCCGACCTCGAGGCCGACGGCGTCATCCGCATCGGCGCCGAGGTTTTCCCTGGCGACATCCTGGTGGGCAAGGTAACCCCGAAGGGCGAAAGCGAGCCCTCCTCCGAGGAGCGCCTGCTTCGCGCAATCTTCGGCGCGAAGGCCCACGAAGTGCGCGACACCTCGCTGCGCGTCCCGCACGGCGCAGGCGGACGCGTCATCGGCGTGCTTCGCTTCAGCTCCGAGAACGGCGACAAGCTGCCGCCGCAGGTCAACGAGCTCGTCCGCGTGTACGTCGCGCAGAAGCGCAAGGTGCAGCAGGGCGACAAGCTTTCCGGCCGCCACGGCAACAAGGGCGTCATCTCGCGCGTGCTTCCCGTGGAAGACATGCCCTACCTGGCCGACGGCACGCCAATCGACGTCATCCTCAACCCGCTGGGCGTCCCTTCGCGCATGAACGTCGGGCAGCTGCTCGAGAACCATCTGGGATGGGCCGCCAAGTGGGGCTGGTCCGACGACGACCCCGACGCGACGGTGGAGGGCCCCATCTTCGTGTCCACGCCCGTCTTCGACGGCGCCACCGAGGAAGAGATCTCGGACGCCATCATCAAGGCGAACCGCAACCTCATCAACAAGAACCACGCCAAGTACGGCGACAAGGCGCGCGACGAGTTCGTCCCGCAGCTTTCGCCCACCGGCAAGACATGGCTGTACGACGGCCGCACGGGCGAGAAGTTCCGCGAGCCCATCACCGTCGGCGCGACGTACATACTTAAGTTGGGCCACATGGTCGACGACAAGATCCACGCGCGCTCGACCGGCCCCTACAGCCTGATCACCCAGCAGCCCCTCGGCGGCAAGGCCCAGTTCGGCGGCCAGCGCTTCGGCGAGATGGAGGTGTGGGCGCTTTACGCCTACGGCGCCTCCAACGTGCTGCAGGAGATACTGACCGTCAAGTCCGACGACACGGCTGGCCGCGTGAAGAGCTACGAGGCCATCGTGAAGGGCGAGAACATCCCGGCGCCCGAGGTGCCCGAGAGCTTCAAGGTGTTGGTCAAGGAGATGAAGTCGCTCTGTCTGAACGTCGAACTGGAAGGCCAGGGCGGCAAGGTCGACGCCAACATGGACGTCGACGAAGGCGACGAGGACCGCGCCGTGTACGAGGCCTTCGGAGCCGGCGCCGCGGCCGCCGACGAGGAAGAGGCCAACTCGCTCAACGACATAGCCGCCGAGCTTGGAGAGCTGTTGAGCGGCATCGACCAGGACGACTCCGGCGACCTGTTCGCCGACGGCATCAAGGAAGCCGCCGAAGCGAAGGAGGACGCCTCCGTGAAGACGAACACGCAAGGATTGGACGACCTGGCGGACATGCTTGGTCAGGGAGAGGAGGAATAAGATGGCGAACAACCAGAACACCGAGTACGACGTGCGCAACTTCGACGCCCTCCGCATCTCCCTTGCCAGCGCAGAGGACGTGCGCAGCTGGTCGCGCGGCGAGGTGAAGAAGCCCGAGACCATCAACTACCGCACGCTGAAGCCCGAGAAGGACGGCCTCTACTGCGAGAAGATCTTCGGCCCCACGAAGGACTGGGAATGCGCCTGCGGCAAGTACAAGCGCGTTCGCTTCAAGGGCATCGTCTGCGAGCGCTGCGGCGTGGAAGTGACCCGTTCCAAGGTGCGCCGCGAACGCATGGGGCACATCGAGCTCGCGGCCCCCGTGTCGCACATCTGGTACTTCAAGGGCTCGCCCTCGCGCCTTGGCTCCCTGCTTGACATCCCGCCGAAGGACCTGGAGAAGGTGCTCTACTTCGCCAGTTCCATCATCACCAGCGTCGACGTCGAAGCGCGCGCCGAGGACGAGGACGAGCTGCGCGATGAGCTTGCGGCCGACCTGGAAGAGATCGACGCCGAGCGCGACCGCCTGATCGCGGCTACGCGCCAGCTTTCCACCGACTACGTCCCCGAGGACGACGACCTGGTGGACGAGTACGACGCCAGCGAGCGCCTCACCCCCGAAGAGGTCGAGGCCGAGATCGCCGACATCTACGAGGAATTCAACGAGCGCAAGGCGCTGCGCGCCGACGCGCTGGACGAGTTCCTCCGCATCGAGCCCAAGCAGCTCGTCGCCGACGAGGCGCTGTACCGCGAGATGCGCGCGAACTACCGCGACTACTTCAGCGGCGGAATGGGCGCCGAGGCCGTGCGCGACCTGCTGGACGCCATGGACCTCGAAGCCACCGCCGAGGAGCTTCGCGAGGTCATCGCCACGGGCAAGGGCCAGAAGCGCACGAAGGCCATCAAGCGCCTCAAGGTCGTCGACGCGTTCCTGAAGTCCGACAACAAGCCCTCCGACATGATCCTCGACGTCATTCCGGTCATCCCGCCCGACCTGCGCCCCATGGTGCAGCTGGACGGCGGCCGCTTCGCCACGTCCGACCTCAACGACCTGTACCGCCGCGTGATCAACCGCAACAAGCGCCTGAAGCGCCTGCTTGATTTGGGCGCCCCGGAAATCATCGTGAACAACGAGAAGCGCATGCTGCAGGAGGCCGTGGACTCCCTGTTCGACAACGGCCGCCGCGGACGTGCGGTGACGGGCCCCGGCAACCGCCCGCAGAAGTCCATTTCCGTCATGCTCAAGGGCAAGCAGGCCCGCTTCCGCCAGAACCTGCTGGGCAAGCGCGTCGACTACTCCGGCCGTTCGGTCATCGTCGTCGGCCCGCAGCTGAAGCTGCACCAGTGCGGCCTGCCTTCGCAGATGGCGCTCGAGCTGTTCAAGCCGTTCGTAATGAAGCGCCTGGTCGAACTGGAATACGCGGCCAACATCAAGGCGGCGAAGCGCGCCGTCGACCGCGGGGCCTCCCGCGTCTGGGACGTGCTGGAAGAGGTCATCACCGACCACCCCGTCCTGCTGAACCGCGCACCCACCCTGCACCGTCTGGGCATCCAGGCGTTCGAGCCGGTGCTTGTGGAAGGCAAGGCCATCCGCTTGCACCCGCTGGTGTGCACCGCCTTCAACGCCGACTTCGACGGCGACCAGATGGCCGTGCACGTGCCGCTGGGCGCCGAGGCGCAGGCCGAGGCCCGCGTGCTCATGTTGTCGTCCAACAACATCAAATCGCCTGCCCACGGCCGACCGCTCACGGTGCCAACGCAGGACATGATCATCGGGTTGTACTACCTGACCGCCATGCGCGAAGGCTTCCCGGGCGAGGGTCGCGTGTTCACCGACATCGACGACGCCATGACCGCCTATGACGCCCGCGCCGACCTTGACCTGCAGGCCAAGATCCAGGTGCGCCTGCGCGTTCCCTGCCAGGTCGCCACCGCGTTCGAGGTGTACGAGGACCACGCCGCCGGCGACCGCATCGAGACGACGGTCGGACGCATCATCTTCAACGACGTGCTTCCGCCCGACTTCCCGTTCCTCAACTACGAGATGAACAAGAAGGAGATCTCGCGCCTGGTCGAGAAGGTGTGCAACACCTACGAGCTTTCCGAGCTTCCGCCCATCCTCGACGGCCTGAAGGACGCAGGCTTCCACTACGCCACGCGCGCCGGAGTCACCGTGTCCGTCTACGACGCCACCATCCCGCCGAACAAGGCCGAGATCCTGGCCGCGGCCGACGAGAAGGTCGCCGCCATCGACGAGGACTACGAGATGGGCCTCATGTCCGACGAAGAGCGCCACAAGCAGGTGGTCGACGTCTGGAACGAGGCGAACGAGGAAGTCGGCGAAGCGATGGCCGAGAACTTCGACCGCTTCAACCCCATCTACATGATGGCGTTCTCGGGCGCTCGAGGAAACATCAAGCAGATCCGTCAGCTCGCCGGCATGCGCGGACTCATGTCCGACCCGAAGGGCGAGATCATCGACCGCCCGATCAAGGCGAACTTCCGCG
>CBCTKQ010000022.1:0-16937 GCA_965147515.1 uncultured Eggerthellaceae bacterium
AAGGCCCCAGCCTTCAGCCCGCGTTTCTTCGCACCAGAAGACTTCGCGAACAGCTTGCGCAGATTGTCCATCACGCCCGAATACGTCGCCACGGTCGACCTCACGTTCACGCCGATGGGAGTGGCGTCCACCAAGTCGACGCGCTTGATGCCCGCAGGGCCCACCGCCTTGACGTGATCGGGAAGTTCGCGTCCGGCAATGTGTGCCTCCAGTGCAGGAATCAGGCTCTCCAGAACCAGCGTGGTCTTGCCCGACCCCGACACCCCGGTGACCGCGGTCAGCTTCCCCACGGGAACGTCGACGCTGAGCGGATGCACGGTGTGGATGGCGCCCGTGTCCATGTGGATGCGCCCATCGGAAAACAGGTCCGACCCATCGGCACCATCGACGACCGGGCTACCTTCGCTGGCCTTGCCGTCCGCGCCCTTCCCCTTCCTGCGCACCACCTGAGCGCCCGAAAGGAACGGCCCGATGCGCGACGCGGGGTCGACTTCAACCTGCGCCACCGTACCCTGCGCTATCACGCGCCCACCGTCCGCGCCCGACCCGGGGCCGATCTCTATCACCCAGTCGGCATGCCGCAAAACCTGCACGTCGTGGTCGACGAACACCACCGAATTGCCGTCCGCCAGCAGGTCGTCCATCACGCCCAGCAGCCCCTCCACGTTGGAAGGATGCAGCCCGATCGACGGCTCGTCCAACACGTAAAGCACGCCTGTGGTGCGCGTGCGCACCGCACGGGCAAGCTGCACGCGCTGGCGTTCCCCGTTCGAAAGCGTCGAACTCGCGCGGTCCAATGCCAGATAGCCAAGCCCCAGCTGCTCCAGGCGCTGTATTGGCTCGTCGGTCTCCGATATTATCGACTCGGCCATCGGCCACATCTCTTCCGGAAGCGTGCCCTTCACCATCGGCAGCCAATCGCGCAACGCGTCCAGCGTCAGCGCCGTGGCCTGTGCCAGGTTCATGTCGCCTATGCGCGGCATGCGCGCATTCTCGGAAAGGCGTGTGCCGTGGCAGTCGGGGCACACGTCCGACTTCAGGAACTTCGCCACGCGCGCCAGCCCCTTGTCGTCCTTCACCTTCGAAAGCGCGTTCTTCACGGTGTTCACCGCGCTGTAGTAGGTGAAGTCCAGCTCGGTGGCATGGCTCTTGTTCTTGGGAACGTACAGGATGTGCTTCTTCTCCATCGGGCCGTGCAGCACGATTTCCTTCTCGCGGTCCGTCAGGTCCTTGAAAGGAACGTCGGTGCGCACGCCCATCTCGCGGGCCACCTGCGGCATGAGCGACCACATCAGCTGCCTCCACGGAGCCACCGCGCCCTCTTCCAGCGTCAGGTCCGGGTCGGCGATCAGCGTGGATTCGTCCACGTTGCGCACCACCCCGGTCCCGCTGCAGGTGGGGCATGCGCCCCCGCTGTTGAAGGCCAGGTCCTCGGCGCTCAGCCCGTGGAACCTCACCCCGCACGTCGGGCACACAAGCGGCCTTTCTGCGGCCACGTTCAAGCTGGGTGGAACGCGATGCCCGTTGGGGCACTCGTAGCTGGACAGGCGCGAGAACATCAGCCGCAGGTAGTTGAGCAGCTCGGTGGACGTTCCGAACGTGGAATGCACGTCGGGGATTCCGGGCCGCTGCCGCAGCGCGATGGCCGCAGGCACGTGCAGCACCTCGTCCACCTGCGCGCGCGTGGCCTGACCTATACGGCGACGCGTGTACGTGGAAAGAGCCTCCAGGTAGCGGCGCGAACCTTCCGCATACAAGACGCCCAAGGCCAGCGAGCTCTTCCCCGACCCCGACACTCCCGCAATCCCCACAAGGCAATGCAGGGGAACGTCTACGTCCACGTTCTTCAGGTTGTGCACGCGGGCTCCGCGCACCTCTATCGTGCGCGGCTCTTCGTAATGGCTGTCAGAAGCTTGGGGGGCAGGCATTCCAGGAATCCTTTCGTCACGCTCGTAGCCCGTTGGCGCATCGTCAATCGCTTCGAAACGAGATTCTACCCGCTTGAACGCCCCCATGTCCCGCCATGGCCACAACGTCAGCCAAGCGCAACGTTGAGCACCAGCACCGCAGCGAACACGGCCACGAGCACTGCCGCGGCCACCGCGTCGCGTCTCCCGAACGCAAGCGGGTGCAGGCGCGTGCGCCCCTTCGCCCCGTGGTAGCAGCGCGCCTCCATGGCGTCGGACAGCGTGTCGGCGTGGCGGAACACGCTGGCGAACAGCGGCACCACAAGGCTGGTGACCGACGACAGCCCGGCCCGCATGGGACTGGTGGAAAGCTTCGCCCCCCTGGCTAGCTGGGCCACGCGAATCTGGCGGAACTCCTCGGCGAACTGCGGAAGGAAGCGCAGCGCCGTTCCCATCACGAAGGCGAACTCGTGGGTGGGCACGCCCACGGACGACAGCGGCTGCAGAAGCCTTTCCGTGGCCTCGGTTATGTCCATGGAGGTGGTCGTCAGCGTCAACAAGCTTCCCGCAAGGAGCAGAAGCAGCAGGCGTGCGGATATGAAGGCCGCCTGCAACGCGCCTTCCTCGCTTATGCGAAGCCATCCCAAGTCGACGTACACCTGACCGCCCTGCACAAACAGCAGGTTGAACAGCCCGGTTAGCACGACCACGAACAACAACGGCGCGATGGAGCGCAGCGCCTGCGAGACCGGGATGCGCGCCGCCAGGACCACCGCCATCAGGAAGGCGGCAACCAATGCCAGTCCGGCGGCGTTGGCCGCGCAGAAGATGGTGACCACCACGAATAGCGTTCCCAGCACCTTGGTCCTGGGGTCAAGCCTATGGACTGCGCTGTCCGCCGGCCAGTAGCGGCCGAACAATGCGTTGCCGCTCATGCCCGGCCCCCTTCCGCGCCGCCTGTCGCTTGCCGCCAACGCAACGCAACCCGCTCGGCAAGCTCGGGAACCGTTGGCACGGTGCAGAAGTCCCCCAGCATCCCCAGCCGGTTCGCAAGATGCGTTGTGTGGGGAACGCCCAGGCCTATGCGCGCGATGGCGTCCTCGTCTGAGAATATAAGCGCGGGCGACCCGTCGGCCACGACGCGCCCTTCGTTCATCAGCATCACGCGGTTGCAAAGCCTGGCCAGGTCGTCCATGTCGTGCGAGACGATCACGGTGGCCACGTTGCTCGTGCGGTGCAGCTCGGAAATCAGGCCCAGGAACAGCTCGTGGGACTTCGGGTCGAGCCCTGCGGTGGGCTCGTCCAGCACCAGCACCTCGGGTTCCATGGCAAGCACCCCTGCCAGGGCCACGCGCCTCTGCTGTCCGCCCGAAAGCTCGAAGGGGCTGCGATCCCCCACTTCGTCGGGTGAAAGATGAACCAGCTCCAAGGCCTTGCGCACCTTCAGGTCCACCTCTTCCGACGAGAAGCCCAGGTTGCGCGGGCCGAACGCCACGTCCTCGAAGACGGTGGGCGCGAACAGCTGGTGTTCGGGATATTGGAACACGAGCCCCACCGACCGGCGGGCCTCGGCGACGCTGCGCTTGTCGGAGAGGTCGCGCCCGCGCACGAACGCCTTCCCATCCGTGGGCTTCAACACGCCCGCCAGAACCTGCGCCAGCGTGCTCTTCCCCGAACCCGTATGGCCTGCTATCCCCAGGAAATCGCCTTCGTTCAGCAAGAAGGACACGTCGCGAAGCGCCCACTGGACGCCGTCGCCTTCGCCGCCCTCGCCGGCGTCGCCTTCGTCCTTGCGGAATCCGCCGAATCCACCTGCCTTGCGAGCCTTCCGCTTCTGCTTGGGCGCATAGGAGAAGCTGACGTCCTCAAGGGCTATCACGGGATCGCCTTCGGGAATGGCCGGTTCGCATTCCCTCGTGGCTCCCGGCGGCACGTCCGCCTGCCGCCGCGCCGCATCGGCAACGCCCAGCATCCCTTCCAGCTCGCCTTCCAGCTGCTGCTCGTCAACGAACGTGGGAACCGGCACGCCAGCGTCCTGAAGCGCCAGGCTCATCCGCGTCGCGAACGGCGCCTCCAGGTTGAGTTCCTGAAGCTCGCGCGCCCGGGAAAGGACGTCCTGCGGCACCCCGTCCATGGCCACCTTGCCGGACTTCAGCACCACCGCCCTGTCGGCCAGTGCCGCTTCTTCCATGGAATGGGTGATCAGCACGATCGTGATGCCTGCATCGTTAAGCTCACGGCACAGGCGCATAAGGCCCCTGCGGCCGCGCGGATCCAGCATGGACCCGGCCTCGTCGAACACGATTACCTGGGGGTCCATGGCGCAGATGCCGGCTATGGCCACGCGCTGCTTCTGGCCTCCCGAAAGGGCGAAGGTCTCGCGCTTGCCGAAGCTTTCGAGCCCTACGCGGTCCAAGGTCTTCTGCACGCGCACGGCAAGCTGGTCGGACGGCACCCCAAGGTTCTCGGGACCGAAGGCGACGTCGTCTTCCACCACCGCTGCCACTATCTGGTCGTCGGGGTTCTGGAACACTAGCCCCGCGCTGCTGCGCACCTCCCGCAGGTTCTCGCCGTCGGCGGTGTCGAGCCCCAGCACCAGCACCTTCCCCGAATCGGGCAGAAGAAGCGCGTCGATGTGCCTGGCCAGCGTCGACTTGCCGCTGCCGTTTCCGCCCAGCACGCATACGAACGACCCGCGCTCGATGGACAAAGTCACGCCGTCGAGCGCGTTCGCGTGCCCGTCGTAGCTGAAGCTTGCGTCTTGGAAGTCGACTATTCCCACGGCGATGCGCCGATCCTTCGAGCGCTGGGCCCTTGAGCGCCGGTCTTCGCGGCGCTAGGCCCTCGCCTGCTTCTTCGTCGGCGTTATCAGGTTGGATATGCTCTTGTAGACGAGCAGGGTCAGCGCGCTGACCAGCACGCCCTTGATGACGTTGAACGGAAGGATGGCGGGCACGACCAGCGCGGCAACCGCCTCGAAGGGCATGCCGTAGAACAGCGGGTCGATTATCAGGTTCGCGACGATGATGCCCACGACCAGACACACGGTGGAAACCGCCAGGCCCACGATGCCGCCCTTCATGGTGTGCATGCGTCTGTAGATGATGGCGGCGGGCACGATGTAGACGACCGCCACGATGCAGCTCATAAGGCAGCCGACCCAGTTGCCGGTGATGGCGGCGTGCGCCACCGCGCATGCCAGGCCAACCACGAGCCCTGGACCTGCGCCGTAGGCGAAGCCGACCACCGTCGTGGGAACCAGCGAGAAGTCGAGCTTCAGAAACGGTGCCGCCGGGAACAATGGGAACTCGATGAAGCTCAGCAGCAGCGCTATGGCGCACATCAGCGCCATGACCACGAGCTGCTTCGTGCTCCAACGGTTCTCGTTCTGAAGGGTGGGGGTGTTTGCGCGCGCGTCGATAGACATAGCGAGACCTCCTGTCTCTTCCATCCGGACTTTGACCGTTGGCCCCGGCATCCGACCGGGTCAACCCATAAGCTGCCAGCAGCGCAAGCTGGCAAGCCGATGGGCTCGCGGGCTCCCGACGCGCTTGACGCGTCGGCTACCGCCAGTGAGGAATTCCACCTCGCCCTGAAACAGTAACGTCGTCGATTATAGCGCTAAGAATGCGTGTCAGGGGACGTTCACTTTTGACACAAAGCGTGCCAAAGGTGAACGTCCCCTGACACGCCGGGCGCTAGAACTTGGTGTTGTACGCCTCGAGGACCTTGTTGTATTCCTCTTCGGTCTTGTCGAACAAAGGCCGCACCTGGTCAGGATCGGAAGGAGCGCCCGAATCGTTGGGGCGCAAGGCCTCGGTGAGCGCATAGGATGCGTCGTACAAGGCGGTGAACCCCATGCCCACGGCGAGGCCCTTCAGGGTGTGCGCCGCGCGGAACGCCGCCTCGAAGTCGTCGTTCTCCATCGCCCCGCAAAGCTGCGAATTGACAGGGTCGTCGAAGAACATCTTCACGAACTTCGTCACCCTCTCGTCGGTAAGGAGATGGCCGCGCACGTCCGCCAGGTCTCCCGAGATGCTTTCATAGAATTCCTCCAGTGACATAGCCGATCCTTCCAATCCGCTGCCTGGGCAGCCCCTCGCTTAAGCGGCCGGCACCGGCCGCGCCTGTTCCTATTCGTCGATTGACGACACCGTGCTCTGGAAGTCCTCGCCCGGCTGGACGTCGGGGTCTGTGAACACGTATCCGCCGCGGCCGCCCCTCTTCATCTCGTAGAGGGCCCCGTCGGCGGCCTTGAATATGTCGTCGTAGTTGGCGTCGCCGCCCTGCACGCACACAACCCCGATGCTGACCGACATGGGGAAGCCCTCGTATTCGCCGGTGATCGTGTTGAAGATTCGCTTGACCAGCGGCTCGGGGTCGATTTCGCACTCCATGCAGATCATGAACTCGTCGCCGCCGATGCGCGCGACGATGTCGGAATCGCGCACGCTGTCCCTCAGCTTGCCGGACAGGTGCTTCAAGACCTCGTCGCCGAACATGTGCCCGTAGGTGTCGTTGGCGTCCTTGAAGTGGTCCATGTCGACCACCATCAGGACGAACCTGCTGTCCGGCCGCTCGGCCATGCGTTCCTTTATAAGCTTGCGCGCGAAGTCGTGATGCATCAGCCCCGTCAGCGAGTCGTGGGTCGCCTGTATCTCGAGCGCCGTCATCCGCTGGCGGTTCTCATGGACGTCCACCATCTTGCCGATAGACCCGTGGTAGACCAGTCCTGCCTTGGTCTCCCTCCACATGGCACGGGCCGCAACATGGAACCAGCGCAGCTCGCCCTGCACGGTGGCCTTCAGGTCGAGCTGAACGATCGGGTCGTCCTTCGTGGTGCTGCGGAGCAGGTCGAAGAGCCTCTTCAGGTTGTCCTCGCCGAACATGTCCGAAAGGATGGGGCTGTTGTACGGGTCGCTTATCACTTCGGGAAGTCCAAGCTTGGCGCTTCCGTAGTCGGCGAACACTATCAGCGGCGGGTCGTCGGTGTACTCGAACTGGATCTCGTTGGACATCATGGCGTAGAAGTTGAACTTCATGCGCTCGTATTCCAGAAGGTCGAGCGTGCGGCTTGACGGAGCGGGCAGGTCGTCGCCGTCGGACACCATCTTCGCCGCCTTCGACGCCGCGCGGTTCGCGTCCTTCATGACGCTTGCCGACGCCGAGGCGATCTTCAGCTCGTCGCGTATCTCGTCGGCGATGTCGGTCAGGCACTCAAGCATGAACGGGTCGAAGGCCCCGCATTCGCCGTTCAGGATCATCTCGATCGCCTTGTCGTGGGGGATGGCCGCCTTGTAGACGCGCTCGGACGTCAATGCGTCGTAGACGTCTGCAAGCGACACCACCTGCGCGCTGATAGGGATCTCGTCGCCCTTCAGGCCGTCGGGGTAGCCGCGCCCGTCGTACCTCTCGTGATGCCAGCGGCATATCTCGTACGCGGTCTGCACCAGCGGGTCGTTCTTGTACGTGGAAAGGCTGGACAGCATCTCCGCGCCCACGGCGGAGTGCGTCTTCATCAGCTCGAACTCCTCGGCCGTCAGGCGGCCGGGCTTGTTGAGGATTTCCTCGGGTATGGCCATCTTGCCTATGTCGTGAAGGCTCGACGCCATCGAGATCATGGATATGGTGTCCGGGTCGAGGTCTTTCCTGCCCGTCTTCTTAGCCACCTGGTACAGCAGCTTCTCGGTGATGGTGTTCACGTGAAGCACGTGCATGCCGCTTTCGCCGTTGCGGAACTCGACGATCTGGCTGAGGATGTTGACCATCATGTTGACCGACTTCTGGCGCTCGTAGATCTGGTTCTCAACCATGTCGACGAGCGTGCGCTGCTTCGCGTAAAGCATGAGCGTGTTCATGACGCGGCGCTTCACTATATATGTGTCGAACGGGCGGCTGATGAAGTCGGTTGCCCCCAGGTCGTAGGCCCTCTTTATGACCGACGACGACGTTTCGGAAGACACCATGATCACCGGCGTGTTGGCGATGTAGCCATGGCTGTTCATCATCGCGAGCACCTCGAGGCCGTCCATCTCGGGCATCACGATGTCCAGAAGGACCAGCGCTATCCTCTCGACGCTGGCCTGCAGGATGGACACCGCCTCTATCCCGTTCTCGGCTTCGATGATTTCGTACTCGTCGCCCAGCATGTCCGCCAGAAGGGCGCGGTTCATGGGGGCGTCGTCCACTATGAGGATGGTCTGCCTGGATTCGCTCCGCTTGGGTTCGGAAGTCTCCAAAATCGGCGCTCCTTAGGTACTGTGGCAACGGGCCTGAAACGGCCTCATTATAACAGCTGCCAATGGGTATTCCATGGGGCCGGAATTGCGCAGGCCGATGCTTCACAAAGCCAACGTGGCGTCAGTGGCAAGCGGGCGCTCCATAGGGGCGAAGCGCGCCGAGAAACGGCCGCACCATGCGAAGAGGGCGGCCTTCGACGCGCCAGGAAGGCCTCTAGCGCTTTGCGTCCTTTTCCTTGGCCACCCTTGTGACCATGAACGACAGTATGGCAAGCAACGCGGACATTCCCACAAGGGCGCCGACCATCGTGGCAGGAGACACCGTCGTGCTCTTTTGCGGCGTCGAAGACGAAAGCGACGCAGTTGCCCCCGAAGACAGGGGCGTCTCGTTGTCGTCGACGCCAACCGCGTCGCCCGAGGCCTGAACGGTGTCGACTTCGGACACGACCTTGAAGTCGGTCATCTTCTCTTCGAGAAGCTTGGCGTACGAATCGGGGTCGTAACCGTTCTCGGGCAGCGTTATGACGCAGACCGCCCTGTCGTCGGAAGCGGCCATGCTGGTGCCGAACTCCTTGGCCAGCACGGCCAGTATCTCCTCCGCCTCCTCCTTGGACGCGACGGATATCTCGAGCCTGCTTGACTTCAGAAGGCCGTTTCCGCCGAAGCTTGCAGTCTCTATCACCTCGCATGGCTGGTTGTCGGCGTTCATGACGACGTAGGAATAGGACGCCGACTTAGGCTCTCCCGTCATCTGCGTTCCCGCCGGCTGGGCCGACGTGGGTTCCTGGCTGGAGCCTTCGTCGTTGGGCGCCAATGGGTTCAGGCCCATGAAAAGGCAAGCTGCGGCAAGCACGCAAATCACGGCAAGAATGGCGAGGATCGCTGAGACCACGCGCAGCCCCCTCGCCTCCTTGCGATCGCCTTGGTTTCGATGCGCTGCCGGGTCGACCGGCACGACAGACGGCGCGACCTGTTGCGCATCGTTGCGCAACGGCTGCGGAATGGGCACGCGGACCGGCTCTGAGGAGGCGATGCGTTCCGGCTCGAAGTCGGGTCCAGGTTCGGGTTCGGACTCCGGCTCGGACTCCGGCTCCGGCTCGGGCTCGGGTTCGAGGTCATCAACCGCTTCTTGTTCAGCCTCTGCCATGGATTCAGGATTGGCCATAGGCTCGGACTTAGGCCCTGGCTCAAGTTCGGTCGTGGGATCAGGTTCCAGCTCAGCCTCGGCCATAGGCTCGGATGTGGGGGCAGGCTCGGGTTCGACTACCTGCAGAGGCTCCGCTTCCGGAACAGGATTGGACTCCCCTTCGTGTTCCGCAGCCGGTTCGTGCTCAGGCGCAGGTTCAGGTTCCTCGACCGGCTCTGGCTCAGGTTCCGGTTCCGGCATGGGCGCAGGCGCAGGCTCCGGCTCTGGTTCCAGCCCAGCCTCGGGCTCCTGCTCGGGCTCGGGCTCCGGTTCTGGCTCGGGTTCAGGATTCTGTTCTGGCTCGGATTCGAGCTCGGGCTCGGAAACCTTGATTCCCAGCGCACGGAAAAGGTCGTCTTCGGGAGACTCGCCCTGCGGCTTGGCCGCCGAGCGCGCGCTGCCAGCAGCTGAGCCGCCAGCCCCGACGGCGGCGAACAGGTTTTCCAGGGATATCTCGTTGTCTTCTTCGCTGGCCATAAGCGTCCTTAATTTCGATAGATACACGCCATGAACATATTGCCATGAAAAGCAGCCAGAACCGTACAGAACTAATCGTCGAAGTCGAACATCGCCGTAGTCAAGTAGCGTTCTCCCGTGTCGGGAAGTATGGCGACTATCGTCTTGCCCTTGTTCTCGGGACGTTTGGCCAGCTTCTCGGCGGCCGCAACGGCGGCTCCCGAAGATATGCCTACCAGCAATCCATCACGTCCGGCAAGCTCGCGGCCCGCTTCGAACGCCTCGTCGTTCTCTATCTTCATCACCTCGTCGTACACCTCAGTATCGAGGGTGTCGGGCACGAACCCGGCCCCTATGCCCTGGATCTTGTGGGCTCCGGAACGGCCTTCGGAAAGAACCGGCGAATCTGCGGGCTCTACCGCAACCACGCGCACGTCGGGGTTCTGTTCCTTCAGATACGCCCCGGTGCCGCTTATGGTGCCGCCCGTGCCTACCCCGCAGACCAGGATGTCAACCTTGCCGTCGGTGTCCCTCCAGATCTCGGGGCCGGTGGTCTTCTTGTGGATGGCAGGGTTGGACGGGTTGGAGAACTGCGACGGGATGAACGAGTTGGGAATCTGCGCATGCAGCTCCTCGGCCTTCTCGATGGCCCCCTTCATTCCCTTGGCGCCCTCGGTCAGCACCAGTTCGGCTCCATAGGCGCGCATGAGGTTCCGACGCTCGACCGACATGGTGTCGGGCATCGTTATTATGATACGGTTGCCGCGGGCGGCCGCAATTGCTGAAAGCGCGATGCCGGTGTTGCCGGACGTAGGCTCGATTATCACCGTCTCGTCGTCAAGCTTGCCCAAAGCTACCGCATCGTCGATCATGGCCTTGGCGATGCGGTCCTTGATCGACCCCGCCGGATTGAAGTATTCCACCTTCCCCAAAACAGTAGCCTGAAGGCCATGGTTCTTCTCGTAGTTCACCAATTCCACCAGCGGGGTGTTCCCCACCAAATCGAACACGTTTTTATATATGTGCATCATGTTTCCTTTCCTTGGTTTTGAATCAGCTTATCACGCATGGACATGACGATGGGTTGGGTCCGGAGGGGTTACGCTGGACGCGTCGTCGCCATTTCGCTCTTCTCGTCTATTTCCAAAACGTCTCCCGGGCGCAGCGTGCCGCCTTCGATCACGCGGCAGAATACGCCTTCGCGGGGCATTATGCAGTCGCCCATCTTGTGGTATATCGCGCAGTGCGCATGGCACTGCTTCCCTATCTGGGTAAGTTCGAGCAGCACGTCACCAGACCTGAACCGGGTTCCTATGGGAAGGTTTTTGAGGTCGAAGCCCTCGACGATCACGTTCTCGCCGAACGAGCCGTTGACCACGTCGGCGCCCATCTCCTTGAACCGCTCGATCTGCTCGTAGCCAAGAAGGCTTACCTGCCTATGCCACTTTCCAGCATGGGCATCATCCTGTATGCCCCAATCGGGGCGCAGTTCGATGGATGAGGTTTCCGACTTCTGAACGCCTTTGACTTCGCTGGTGCAAACGGCTTTGATGGTGCCCATGTTGCACCCTCCTTTGCTTGAGGCGACGCATCGTACGCCACCTCGAAGCGCCCGGTGCAACAACGGGAAAGCTTGGCGCCGCTGCACTACGGCGACAAGCTGAACGATTGGCGTGATTCGCATTATACACGGATTGGCATAAATGCCATTCTAGAGGTCATGAAACCCCCCAATCGCGACAATCAGGGCTCCACGACACGAATCCGGAGAAAAATGCCAAAAAACCGCCGTTTACTGTCGGGCTTCTCGGACGCTCGCGGATGGCTTCAAATCCCCAAGACCCCCGAACTGGGCTTTCTTGAAAAAGACCTTCGGGCAGAGACCTCGCAGCATTGAAATAACGCCGAGCTCGGAACCGGATCGACAGTAAACGGCGGTTTTTTGGCATTTTTCGCCCCGTTGCTGTCACGCCCCTCTATCAAAAGACGCAATACGCCTCAGCATCCCCCTATCTGGGGCCCGCAGAACGAACTTCTGTGGAACAATGGACAAACAGCGTGACGCGCTGCTTTGCGACATCGATAGATGGAGACATAATGACCACATGCGCAGTTCCCAAGGGCCTCGGGGGCGAATCCTTCGAGAACGTCTTCGGCGCCATGCAGGAAGACAAGTACTGGATCAACTTCTTCGTGAGGCCCTGCTGCCCGCCTCCCGGCAAACACGACGCCATCAAGAGCCTGGACAAGCGACGCGACGAGGTGCGCTCGCACGCTGACTACACCGACGAGCAGAAAGAACAGCTGCTGGCAATCATAGACGAGCGCCAGGAATGGTACCTGGCCTCGCCCTTCTGCAAGGGCTAGCCCATCGTCAGGCCCTACACCACTTCCTCGTCGTAACCCTTGCGCTCGTCGGCCGCACGCAGCTCGATCTCGGCCAGGTTCTCCATGGTCGAGCGGATGATGTCGCTTCGTGACAGCGATCCCACCAACCGGTGCTCGTCGCCCATGACGACGGGCACCTTCTTCAAGCGCTTCTCGGCCAGCAACTTGCAGGCGTCCTCGAGCGGCGTCTCCACGTTCACGCATATGGCGTTGGCCGTGGCGATCTTCATGACGTTCAGGTCGAGCAGCTTCGACACGCGCAGGGCCAGGCCCTCGTTGTCGGGCATCTGGTAAAGCATGTTCGTGGGATCAAGCACCGTGACGTCGCTGCGCCCGATGTACTTCATGATGTCGCCGTCGGATATGAAGCCGACGACCGAGTTCGACCCGTCCACAACGGGAAGCCCCGAAGTCTTGCTGCTGGCTAGGATCTGCGCGACGTCGCGAATGGTCGACTCGTCGGTGATCGAGTAGGGCTCGTCGTTCATCATCATTCCCACCGTGATGACCTCGCCGTCCTCGGCTGGCGCCCCCTCCATGACGTACGACGCCTGGGCGCTGGGTTCTGTCTTGCGGTCGCGCACCATGGCCAGAACCATGACGAAGATGACGACCAGCATGATGGCGGTGAAGCAGAACGATATATGGATGCCGGCCATCTGCTGCTCGGCCGCCGGAAGGTCGGGATACAGGAACGTCGAGGTGGCCGAAAGCGAGACGAGTATGGCCGTGCCCAGCGACGCGCTGATCTGGTTGATGGTGTTGGCCGTGGCGTTGGCATGCTGGATCACGCGGTTGTCCAGGGAATTTATGCCCCATGTGTTGAGCGGGGTCATGGTGAACTCAAGGCCCAACGCCAGAAGCGTGTACACGCAGACGACGAACAGAAGCGGAGTCCCCAGGTTGAACGACACGAGGCCGACCGCTCCCACGCAGGCAACGAACGTGCCCGGCACCGTCAGCTTGCGCACGCCGAACTTGTCGAACAGGCGGCCGGCCATCATGGCCGTTATGGCGCCTATCACGGCGCCGGGCAGCATGATCAAGCCGGTCTGCAAAGGCGTAGCTCCAAGCAGGTTCTGCAGGAATATGGGCAGAAGGACGCCCGTCCCGACAAGCCCTGCCTGGAAGCAGGCGACTATCGTTACCGTAGTGCGGTAGTTCCTCGTCTTCAGCACCTGCACGCGCAAAAACGGCACGGGGAGCTTCCCCTGCCGGCGAACGAAGAAGAACACGAGCACCGCGCCCACCGCGATGAGCACCAGGTTCAGCACGACGTTGTCGCTGGACGTGATCGACGACAGGCCGTACAGGAGCGACAGCAGCCCGAAGGACGAAAGCAGCACCGACGCCTTGTCGAAGGTGGTGCGTTCGAAGTCGCCATGGTTCCTAAGCACGAAGAACGAGGCGACGATGACTGCCGCCGCGATGACGGCCACCACCACGAACAGCGCACGCCAGCCGATGGTCTCGACCAGCACGCCTGAAACCGAAGGGCCGACGGCGGGGGCGAACCCGATCACCAAGGACACGATGCCCATGGCCGACCCGCGGCGCTCGCGCGGGAAGATCAGCAGAATGACGGTGAACACCATGGGCATGACGAAGCCCGTCGCCGACGCCTGCAGCATGCGGCCCAGCAGCAGGAAGATGAACATGGGGGCGCAGGCCGCAAGCACGGTGCCTGCCGTGAAGATGCACAGGCCGCCTATGAAGAGCTGCCGCGTGCTGAACCTTCCCATGAGGTATGCCGACAGCGGGATTATGATGGCCTCGACCAGAGAGTACCCGCTGGTGAGCCACTGCACCGTGGTGGCGTCCACGTTCATGTCGCCCATGATCACGGGCAGCGCCGGCGAAAGCAGCGTCTGGTTGAGCACCACCAGAAGCGTGCCCGCCAGAAGCACCACAACCGTTCTCATCTGCTCGGAAGTAAGTCCCATGTAAATCACCCTCGTCTTGCTCGAGAAAAAGAAAAGTGCGCCCCATTCGCAACAAGCATCACAGAATGGAGAGCACGCATTCGTCGACCGTGAAGCGTTCCATTGTAAGGCAAAAAGCCGGCAAGATAAAGGATGCTGCAAAGGGAAAAGCTAGAGCGTCAAATCATGCGAGTCTATGGGGCCGGGTCTGGAGAGGTGGAGGCGAGGTAAGCCAAAGGAGCCGAGAAATCCACTCGGCGTAGCCGAGTTAGTTCGAGGCGACGCGTCGAGCGTAACCTCTCCAGGCCCGGCCCCATCCTACTTGGTTCCATTGCATGCAGGGTCACAACTCATCTACACATGCCGGACGCGAAGCGGCGCATAGGGCAACTGGATATAATCATCCTGTGAAGAAAAACCGCAACATAGGCCTGATAATCGCCGGACTGGTCATCGTGATCGTGCTGGCCGTGGTCTTCATGCGCGGGGACCAGCTGAAGGAATTCCTGGACGCGGTGAGGAAGGGCTCGCCGTACCTGCTTCTGCTGGCCGTCGCGGCGCAGCTTGGAAAGTACACGGCGCAGGGCTTCGGCTTCAAGGCCTGCTTCCATGCGGTCGACGCGAAGATCGACTTCAAGATGGGGCTCGGGCTGGTGTTCGGCACGTTCTTCGTGAACACCATAGCCCCTTCGCTCAACCTTGCTGGAACGTCGCTCGTGGTCGACCGCGGCCACAAGGAAGGCATCCCTGCCGGCAAGTGCACCAGCGCCGCCTTCCTGATGCAGCTGTGCATCGACTCGGGGTTCGTCATGATCATGCTGATATCGTTCGGCGTGCTCAGCTTCACCGTGGGGCTTCAGCCGGGATGGTTCCTGCTGGGGCTCGTCGCCATTGCGCTGGTCGGCGGCCTTGCAACGGTCATGTTCCTCGGCGGAACCAGGCCGCATCTGGTGCTGAAGGTGTTGAAGCCCATCGAAAGGCTCGTCGACAAGGTGCTCAAGAAGTTCAAGAAGAACCCCATCGACCCCTGGGCCGAACGTACCGTGGAATCGTTCTCGGAGTCGTCCAAGCAGATCGTGCGCACTCCGAAGCGCACGCTGGCGGCGTTCGGATGCTCGCTGATAGCTTCAGCCTGCGAAGTGACCTGCTTCGCGCTGGTGGGGGTCGCCTTCGGAATACACAACATCGAGGCACTGGTGTGCGGCTACGTCCTGGCGACGCTGTTCGCCATGGTGTCGATCGTCCCTCAGGGCGTGGGCGTGGTCGAAGCCGCCGTGATGGTGGGCTTCGGCCTGTTCGGCGTCAACACCGCAGCCGGAATGGCCACCGTTATGGTCTACCGCGGAATCGTGTTCTGGCTGCCGTTCCTGGTCGGAGCCATAGTCATCCAGCGCATGGGCTTCCGCCGAGGCGGCAAAGGCGGCGGCGCGAAGAAACCCGCAGAACCCGCGGAAAAGGAAAGGCCCTCCGGGCCGGAAGCAAGTTCCTAAGCCCAGAAGGCCTGACGTTCGGATCGGAACAGGACGCGCGCCTCTTTCAATCCGGTTCGAAGAGCTGCTTACACAGGCTACTCGTCCTTGACGGGCTCGCCGAACTCCTCGGCGTTCTCGCGCTCGAGTTCTTCGCCCTCCTTGATGGTGTCGATTCCCTCGGTGGTCTTCTTCTCGTCTGCCATGACTGCCTCCTTCATGAAGTTTGGTGCCTTTCCGATAAACGAGGCCGTGGTGCTCACCTTGGGCTTCCCGTCCTCGCCGACCGTATACAGATAGCCGATCGCATAGCCGGTGTCGGCGCCAGGAACGCCGCCCTCGGCGATGATCGCGTCCTTCATGCCCTCGCTTGAGTCAAGGTATCCGTCGTAGCAGAAGGCGTACGACTTGGCGCCTTTCGCGCCTTCCACCTCGTGCTTCGCCATGGCGTAGCATTCCTGGGCGTTTCCGCCGGCATGCTGGTGCGTGAACGGGGTGTCGCCCACCAGCAGCACCGTGAAGGGCACCAGCATCTTGCCGTCGTTCAGCAGGTCGCGGCCGGCGTTAAGCGCATAGACGAGCACATGGTTCAGCTCGTCGGGCATGTTGGGAACGTTGTTCTCGTTTGGGACGTCAATCACTCTGTCAGCCATTCGGCATCCTTCCTTCTTGTTGCGTCCGACTAGTCTAGCGCAATTACCGCAAGGGATACGGCGCGGGGCTTAAAGCGTTGACTGGCAGCCATCCTGGTTTCGCGCCTGCATGCCGCGCTTCGGAGGGAGTTCGAACCTCTAGCCCTTTATCTCGGCCACCACCTCGTAGGCATCCGAGCGCACGTCGCGCTTTATTATGCGGAAGCACAGCAACGCCGTGACGGGAACCATCACCGCCACGGCCCCGCCAAGGTCGAAGCTGGCAAGGCTGCCCCATGCCTCCACGACGATTCCCGCCAGCGACGGCCCAACGGCCAGGCCCAGCGTGCACCCCGCGTTTATCCACGTGATCGACTCGGTCAGCCGCCTCCCCGGAACCGCCCGTTCGCAGGCGGCGTTCGCGGTGATCAGGAACGGCGCGTAGAAGACGGCGCCCACGAACGACACGGCGAAGAAGGTGGGCACGTCGAAGACCAGGGCCAGCGAGCCGTATGCCACGCCTATGAAGACGGCGAACAGCACGACCTGCTTGTATGGCGCGATGCTGATGCGAACCATTCCGAACACGAAGCCGACGGCGACCGATACCAAGGCCGACCCCATCAGCGCGATGCTCGCGATGTTGGGGTCGCCCATTTCTTCAGCGAACGCGACCCCCGTGGTGTCGAAGATGCCGTAGAACGAGCCCACGAAGAACATCAAGGCGAACAACACGCG
>CBCTKQ010000023.1:0-16868 GCA_965147515.1 uncultured Eggerthellaceae bacterium
GAACGAATCGGTCGCGGTCGCAAAGAAGCTACTGTCGGACTTCGTGCGCGAAGCGCGACGAGGCGCGCCGTCGCAGGCGCTCAGACGCCTTTTCGTGCGGTCGGGCTATCTGTTGGCCCTTGAGGAAGGCGCCGACGCCCAGGCCATGTCCGACGCAGGGAACGTGGCGAAGGCCTTGAGGATGGTGGCCGACTTGGAGGCGCAGTCCGGAGGGGTCGCAACGACGTCGTCGCGGTTCGCCTCCATGCTTCAGAACTCGAAGGAGGCCCCCGGCACCCTCGCCACCAAAGGCACGGAGTACGTGCAGATAATGACCGTGCATTCATCGAAGGGGCTCGAGTTCGACCATGTGGCCTTGGCCGAGATGCGCGACGGGACGATGCCGCCGAACAAGCCCCCGCTGATATCCGAGAACATAGACGGGTGCACCTACGTTTCGCTGAGGCCCTCCAAGGACGCCTTCGACGACGCATGGGAGTACGAAGCATACAAGACTGTCACCGCATTCACCTTCGAAGACATGGGGTTGGACCCCTTCGGCGAACCGATCGACGACGGGACGTCTCCAGGGGAGTCGAAGCGCGCCTACCAGGTGCGGCAGAAGCGAAGGATCGCCGAGGCCGACACTCCCGAGCTTGCCCACAGGCTGCTCGAAGCCTACGAGAAGATGCAGGAGCTGGAGGAAGCCAGGCGACTGATGTACGTCGCCATGACCAGGGCCCGCGAGTCGCTTTTCGTGGCCTTCGGCGCCACTACGAAGCCGTCAACTGGCTACAAAGGGGTGTTCGCTGACGCGTACCGCGCCTTCGCGGACATGCTCGGCGAGCCTGACGGCGGCTTCGAGGACGAGTTCGGGGCGGCATCGGGGCCGATCGGAATGAAGCGGATGCTCCTCTCCACCCAGCAGGACGTGGAGGCCCACTTCGAGGAGGTCCCATGGGCGCGCGACGGGCGCGACCCTTCGGACGGCGAGGCGGAACCGGTGGCGACCGTTCCGGTCTATGCCGGGGAAGAACATCGCGAAGTCAGGCCGTATTCGCATTCTCGCCGCGGGCTTAGGTCGTACACCTCGCTTTCGAACGCGGCCGCGACTCCAACGGGCGCCACTGCCGATGGGTCTGCACCCAAGTCGTGGGAATATGGACACGAGTCGGTCGTCGACGACGGCTTCTTCCTGGCGGTATCGGCGCTTTCCGAGCAATCCCGGGACGAGGAGTCCGCCACCGACCTGGGAAGCGCGTTCCATGCGCTGTGCCAGATTTCCATAATCGAGGCCCAGGCGCAGGGGCTGAAGCAGCTGCCGTTCCCGTCCGACGACGCCATCGAGTCCCAGGCCAAGGCCCATTCGCTCAGCCGGTCGCAGAAGGAAAGGCTCAGGCGCGCCCTTGCTCTCTGGTTCGGAAGCGACCTGGCCTCGTCCTTCGCCGCCTGCGAACGAATCGCAGCCGAGGTTCCCTTCAGCGCGGCGGTTCCTCTTCCCGGCGGCGGGTCGTTCGTGTTGGAGGGCGAAATAGACGGCCTCGCAGACGCCGGCGGCGGGACAGCGGTGCTGATCGACTACAAGACCGGACAGAATGCGGGCGTCTCGCGCGAAGCACTTGCCGACAAGCACCGGCTTCAGTCGCAATGCTACGCCTACGCGCTTCTGCAGTCGGGCTATTGCAAGGTGGAGGCGAACTTCGTGCGCGTGGAGGAGGAAGAGCTCCCGCAGGGCACGGCCGACATCGGCGAATGCGGGGGCGCTCCCCAGCCCGTGGTGGTGAAGTATTCCTATTCTTTGGATGACGTTTCCGGCCTGGTGGATGACTTGGCGCAGGCGTACGGGTATTCTGTATCCTGAGAAACGGCCGCGGGGCGCATTCGACGCATTCGGCGGCATGGACGCACAGCGACGGGGCGCCGATGAAGCTATCCGACAACGAACGCATCTTCCTGGAAGCCATCCGGGACAACTGCTTCAGCACCGTTGCGCAGGTCACGCAGCATTGCGGATTCCAGCGCGCGATGGGGCTGCACTATTTCAGGTCGCTCTACCTCGCAGGCCTAATCGATGGCTTCGAGGTGACGTACGCCGGCCTCAAGATGCTTCAGGACGAGCAGCTGACCGACAGCGACGACGACCACCGCGTCGACATACGGGTGTCCGAGGCCCGCGAGCACAGGACGGAATAGATGGGGCAGGAAGGCCCGATGGGCGCGAGCGGACCCGTACCGCGTCGGGAAGGGGAGACGCAGGCGCAGAAGCTCGACCGCATAAAGCGCGAACTCTGCGAGGTTCCCACGCTCCCAGGCGTATACCTTTGGAAGGACCGCGCAGGCGACGTCATATACATAGGCAAGGCGAAGCAGCTCAGGGCGCGAATGCGCCAGTACGTCAACTTTCAGGACGACCGCGCCAAGATACCCCTCCTCGTGGAAAAGATCGACTCGTTCGAGTACATAGTCGTGGACAACGAGCACGAGTCGCTCGTCTTGGAGAAGAACCTGATCAACCAGTACTCTCCCTTCTACAACGCCGACTTCAAGGACGACAAGAGCTATCCGTTCATCGCCGTCACGGAAGGGGACGTGTTCCCGGCCATCAAGTACACGCGCGAGCGGCACAAGCCCAACACGCGCTACTTCGGGCCCTTCACCGACTCGCGTGCCGCGCGCAGGCTGATAGACATAGCGCGCAGGGTGGTCCCCATGTGCTCCGCCTCGTGCGCCACGTGGCGCGAAATGAACCGCAGGCTGGAATCCGGGGCCAGCGTGGCCGATGCCACGAGCTCAAACCCCTGCTTCGACGCACACGTGGGGCTGGGTCCAGGGGCGTGCTGCGGGAACGTCACGCCCGAGCAATACTCCGAGAACGTCCGCCGCATCGAGCAGTTCCTGTCGGGAAGGCACAAAGAGTTCCTCGACTCCCTGCATGCCGAGATGCGCGAGGCGGCCGAATCGCTTGAGTTCGAGCGGGCCTCGCGCCTCAAGTCGCAGATCGAGACCATCGAGTCGCTGGGCGACAAGCAGCACGCGGTAAGCTCGCACGACCTGAATGCCGACGTCGTAGGCTTCTTCCGCGAGGAGACCGTGGCCGGCGTGCACGTCTTCGTCATCCGCGAGGGACGCATCATAATCTCCAACGAATTCGTGCTCAACAAGGGCACCGACGTCCCCGACGAGGACCTGCTGCACAACTTCCTGCTGCGCTACTACGACGCCACGACGTCCATCCCTCACGAGGTGATAGTCCGCGAGCTCCCCGAGGATGTCGAAGCGATGCAGGAGTGGCTGACGGAGCGCCTGGCATCCCCCCACGGCGCCAAGGTGCGCTTCGTGAAGCCCCAACGCGCCGAGAAGGCGGGGCTGCTGGACATGGCCGAGAACAACGCGCGCCACACGCTGAACAGGTACAAGGTGCGCACGAACTACACTGACAAGCGGCTGAACGACGCGCTGCTACAGCTGGAAAGCGCCCTTGCGCTCGACGGGCCTCCCAAGCGCATAGAATGCTTCGACATATCCACGCTGCACGGGTCGTACACCGTCGCGTCGATGGTGGTGTTCACCAACGGCAAGCCAGACAAGAACCAGTACAGGCGCTTCAAGATCCGCGCCGAGCTGGACGAGGCCAACGACTTCCTCAGCATGCAGGAGGTGATGCGTCGCCGCTACAGGCCCGAAAGGCTCGAAGACGAGCGGTTCGGCAGCAAGCCCGACCTGATCGTGTTGGACGGAGGCAAGCCCCAGCTCACGGCAGCCCTTGCGATGTTCGACGAGATGGGAATCGACGACATCCCGATCGTGGGCCTGGCAAAGCGCGACGAGGAGCTGTTCGTGCCCTGGCAGGATAGCGGGCCGGTCGTGCTCCCCGGCGGCTCCGCGTCGCTCTACCTGGTGAAGCAGGTGCGCGACGAGGCCCACCGCTTCGCGATAACCTTCCACCGCGAGCTGCGCGGGAAGGGAATGACGGCGTCGGTGCTCGACGACGTCGTAGGCATCGGCCCCGTCAGGAAGAAGGCGCTGCTTCGGCACTTCAAGTCCATGAAGAACCTGAAGGCGGCCTCCCTCGACGACATCAAGCGCTCCGGCGTGCTCCCCGACGACGTGGCCGAGGAGCTTCACCTCGTGCTTCAGCAGTATAATGAACGGCTCAAAGGCGATGGGAGCAGAGAAGATGACCGAGTCCAACGATAAAGCTGCGCAGGACTGCATGCCCGACATCGTGATCGTCACCGGCATGAGCGGCGCGGGCCGCACCGAGGCGATGCACGTATTCGAGGACATGGGCTACTTCTGCGTCGACAACATACCCTCGAACCTCATCGTGAGCATGGTCGAGCTCAACGGGCTCCCAGGCAAGGAAGGGGAGCACAAGAAGCTGGCCATGGTGTGCGACGCGCGCAACGGCGAGTACTTCGGGTCGCTTATGGAGGCCCTTTCGGAGCTGAAGGAGAGGGGCATCGACTTCACGGTGGTGTTCCTCGACGCCGACGACGGCAAGCTGGTGTCGCGCTACAAGTCCAGCAGAAGGCGCCACCCGCTCTGCGTCGAGGGCGCAACCATAGCCCAGGGCATACAGCGCGAGCGCAACATGATGATGGGCATACGCGACGCATCGGACTACGTCATCGACACCACGGACATGATGCCCCAGGAGCTGCGCAACCGCCTGCGCTCGATATTCGACTCGGGAGGCGAGAGGAAGGGGCTTGCGGTCACCGTCTACTCCTTCGGGTTCAAACACGGGGCGCCGACCGACGCCGACCTGGTTATCGACGTGCGCTTCCTTCCCAACCCGTACTACAACCCCGACCTGCGCGACCTCACCGGCCTCGACGCGCCGGTGCGCGACTTCGTGATGCTCCGCGACGAGACCATCGAGTTCAGGAAGCGCTGGCAGGCGCTGCTGGACGTGGTGATGCCGGGGTACGTGGCCGAAGGCAAGCAGCAGCTTGCGATAGGCGTCGGATGCACCGGCGGCCAGCACCGCAGCGTAGCGTTGGCCGAGTCCACCGGCGACTACCTGAAGTCGAAGGGGTACAGGGTGTCGGTCGCACACCGCGACCTGAGCCTCGCCACCCGCAAGAAGCCCACCCTGGACGACGAGTCGCCCGACGTGCACGCCGAGTAGCGGCACGCATCCCGGTTCAGGAAAGCACCCATGGCGACGAACGCACCCTTCAGGCTCGACCCGTCCATGACCTCCGCATTCAAGGCGTTGGACGACGCCGTGATGGAGGCGTCCATCGGGGCGCCGTCGACGAAAGCATGTCCGCTGTCGTAATAGGGGGCGGCACAGGCGCGCCCGTGTCCATTCGCTCGCTTCTGTCCCTTGGCGTTGACACGTCGGCCGTGGTCGCGATGGCCGACGACGGCGGCTCGACCGGGATCCTTCGCGAGGCGGCCAACGTCACCCCTCCCGGCGACGTGCGCAAGTGTATAGCGGCGTTCGCCGACGACCCTTACGACCCGCTGGTGAAGGCGTTCAAGTACCGCCTGGAAATAGCCGACGGGCATGCGCTTGGCAACCTCATGCTTGCCGCTCTCGAGGACGCCAGCGGCTCGTTTACCCGCGCGATCGAGATATGCGAGGGCCTCGTCAAGGCCCAGGGGCACGTCTATCCCTCCACGCTCGACCACGTCACGCTCCGCGCGAAGACCAAGGACGGCAAGTTGCTCGACGGCCAGGCCGTCGCCTGCCATTCGGCCACCGCGCTGCAGAAGGTGGCCCTGCAAAGCGAGGACGGGCTGCCCCACATCTCCGCGAACAAGGCCGCCATACGCGCCATACTGGACGCCGACCTGATAGTCCTGGGCCCCGGGTCGCTCTTCACTTCCATAATCCCGAACATCCTTGTCCCTGGCATACTCGAGGCCATAAGGCAGTCCGACGCGGCCGTGCTGTTCGTCTGCTCGCTCGCCGACGCGCAGGGCGAGACCTGGGGGCTTTCCGCGAAGGAGCACTACCAGGCGCTTGTCGATCACGGCATGCAGGGGCTTGTCGACTTCATGCTTGTGCACACGCCGGTGCCTTTGCGGGCCGAAAGCCCGGGCATGGGCAGCTTCATAGCCGCCTCCGGCGACGATGGCGCGAACGCTTCGACGTCCGACATGGAGGACGTCCAGCTTTCGGGGAAGGTGCGCCCGGTTCGCATCGACTACCAGGACATGCAGGAGATCCAGTCCATGGGCACCGTCGTCATTGCGCGCGACCTCGCCGACGCATCGCACCCCACGTGGCATTCCCCGGCGGCGTTGCGCGACGCCGTGCTCCAGGTGATGAAGCTGGCGCGGGCCAGGAAGGCGTAGGGCAGATGTCCTTCACTTCGGACGTCAAGGACGAGCTTGCCAGGGTCGAACCAACCTGCAAGCACTGCGAGAAGGCGACGCTTGCCGCCTTGGTCAGGATAGAAGGCACCCTGTTCGTCAGCGGGCCGGGCAAGTACAGGGTGGAAATAGCAACCGACTCCGCATCGGTCGGCAGGCTGATCATCAGGCTTCTGCACGGCATCTACCAGTTGAAGACCGAGCTCGTCGTCAGGCGTTCCGTGCTTCACAAGACGCCCAACTACCTCATCGAGATCCCTGCCCAGAAGCGGCTGGAAGGCGCACTGGTCGACATGGGGGTCATCCTTTCCGAAGGCGGCCTGAACATGGGAATCGACCCCGAGCTGGTGAAGAAGCAGTGCTGCGGCGCCGCCTATCTTCGCGGCGCGTTCCTAGGGTCCGGTTTCATTTCAAGCCCCAAGAGCGACTTCCACTTCGAGATAACCGTGGAAAGCGAGGAGCTGGCGGACGGGCTCGTCGAGCTGATGGCGGGAAAGGGCATCAACGCGAAGGTGATGCACCGCCGCAACTCCTACATGGTCTACCTCAAGAGCGGCGACGCCATACTCGAGTTCCTCGCCTTCGTCGAGGCGCACAAGAGCGCCCTCGAACTCGAGCAGGAGCGCGTCGTCAAGTCGGTGCGGAACGACGTCAACCGCATGATCAACGCCGAGCTGGCCAACGAGCAGAAGGCGACGAAGGCCGCGCTGGGGCAGCTGCTCACCATACGCAAGGTGCTCGACGCCCACGAGTTCGAGTCGCTTCCGCCTGCGCTGCAGGACTTCATCCGCCTGCGAGTGTCCAACCCCGAGGTGTCCCTGAAAGAGCTAGGGGCCAGGGCGAACCCGCCTCTTTCCAAGTCCGCAGTGAACCACCGGCTGCGGCGTCTTGAAGAGCTGGCGAAGTAGGGGAGTTCCTTTTGTGACGGCGAGGCTACAAGCCGCCCACAACATCCGAACGCATAGGCATATGTGGTAACCTTTCGGTAACTATCCGACCGGAAGAAGGAGCTCTTCAATGGCAATCAAAGTCGGCATCAATGGCTTCGGCCGCATCGGTCGCCTCGTCTACCGCGCGATGTTCAACGACCCCGACCTCGAGGTCGTCGCAGTCAACGACCTGGGCGACATCCCCACCATGGCGCACCTGCTCAAGTACGACTCCGTCCACAAGCGCGCGTTCGACGTCGTCGAGGTCGTCGAGGACGGGTTCGTCGCCGACGGCCAGAAGACCCTGGTGCTTTCCGAGCGCGACCCGAAGAACCTTCCGTGGGGCCAGCTTGGGGTCGACATCGTCGTTGAGTCCACGGGCCTGTTCACCGACGGCGAGAAGGCCAAGGCCCACATCGAGGCCGGCGCGAAGAAGGTCATAATCTCCGCCCCCGGCAAGAACGTCGACGCCACCATCGTGATGGGCGTCAACGACGACACCTACAACAAGGCCACGGACAACATCGTGTCCAACGCATCCTGCACCACCAACTGCCTGGCGCCGTTCGCCAAGGTGCTGCTCGACGAGTTCGGCATCAAGCGCGGATTCATGAACACCATCCACGCATACACCAACGACCAGAAGATCCTCGACCTTCCCCACAAGGACCTTCGTCGCGCCCGCGCCGCAGCCATGTCCATGATTCCCACCACCACCGGCGCCGCCCGCGCCGTCGCGCTGGTTCTTCCCGACCTGAAGGGCAAGCTCGACGGCTTCGCAACCCGCGTTCCCACCCCCGACGGGTCGATGGTCGACCTCACGGTCGAACTCGAGCGCAACGCCACCGTGGACGAGATCAACGCGGCCATGAAGAAGGCCGCCGAAGGCCCCATGAAGGGTATCCTGGAATACACCGACGACCCGCTGGTGTCCATCGACATCGTCGGCAACCCGGCTTCCTCCGTGTTCGACTCCGGGCTCACCATGGTGCTTGGCGGCGAAGGCAACTTCGTCAAGTGCATCAGCTGGTACGACAACGAGTGGGGCTACTCCAACAGGGTGAAGGACCTCGCTAAAATCATGCTGTAAGCGAAGGCCACGAGTCTCGCATCGGATTCACGGGCCGGACATTGCGTTCGGCCCTTTTTGCAGAAAGGCTAGGGTTCTCAATGTCTGACATAAGATCCATCGACGAGCTGGACGCGAAGGGCAAGAAGGTGCTCGTGCGCGTCGACTTCAACGCGCCTGTGGATGCCGACGGCAACGTGACGGACGACACACGCCTGCGTGCAGCACTGCCCACCATAAACAAGCTTCTGGACGAAGGCGCCATGGTGGTGCTTGCAAGCCATCGAGGCCGTCCGTCGGGCGAAGGATTCGAGGAGGCCTTCAGCCTGCAGCCCATCGCGAATCGCCTTCAGGACCTTCTGGGCCGCAAGGTCGTGCTAGCACACGACACCGTCGGCGATTCCGCGAAGGAGGCGGTCGACGCCATGCAGCCCGGCGACGTGGTGCTGCTTGAGAACGTACGATTCGACAAGCGCGAGAAGAAGAACGACCCCGGGTTCGCAAAGCAGCTGGCCTCTCTTGCCGACGTCTACGTCAACGACGCGTTCGGCACGGCCCACAGGGCGCATGCCTCCACCGCAGGAGTCGCCGAGCTTCTTCCCTCTTATGCCGGCTACCTCATGCAGCGCGAGGTCGACACGCTCACCGGGATGCTCGACGACCCGAAGCGGCCGTTCGTCGCCATCCTCGGCGGGTCGAAGGTGTCCGACAAGATCAAGGTCATCGACGCGCTCATGGACAAGGCCGACGTGTTGATCATCGGGGGCGGCATGTGCTTCACGTTCCTGCTGGCGCAGGGCCACGGCGTGGGCACGTCGCTCAAAGAAGACGACTGGGTGGAAGCGGCGCGAGACATGCTCGACGCGGCGAAGGCGAAGGGCGTGCGGATGCTCCTGCCGGTCGACGTAGTGGTGGCGGACGCCTTCGCGAACGACGCGCGCACCGAGGTCGTGGCCGTGGACGCCATCCCCGACGACATGATGGGGCTCGACATAGGCCCCGAGACGGCCAAGCTGTACTCCGACGCCATTGCGGACGCGGCCAGCGTGTTCTGGAACGGCCCGATGGGCGTGTTCGAAATGCCGTCGTTCGAGGCGGGCACGAAGGCCGTCGCCGAGGCCGTGGCAGCCAACGACGCGGCCGACACGATCATCGGCGGCGGCGACTCGGTCGCCGCGGTGAACAAGTTCGACCTCGCAGACGCCATGACGTTCATCTCGACCGGGGGAGGCGCGTCGATGGAGCTGGTGCAGGGCGAGAAGCTTCCAGGCGTGGAAGCGCTGAGATAGCCAAGCAGCCGGTCAGGCTCGAAGGAAGGAGACGATATGGCACGCAAGCCGCTTATCGCAGGGAATTGGAAGATGAACAACACGATCGCGCAGGCGGTCGTCCTCACGCAGGAGATATCGAACATATTCGAAAGCGACTGGGCCGACACGGTCGACGTCGCAATATGCCCGCCCTTCGTCGACCTGAAGCCGGCGAAGACGGTGCTCGAGTTCGACAAGACCAGGATATCCATAGGCGCGCAGAACGTGTACTGGGAGCCCTCCGGCGCGTATACCGGCGAGATATCCATCCCGATGCTCAAGGACATCGGGTGCGACTACTGCATCGTTGGCCATTCCGAGCGACGCACCCTTTTCCATGAGACGAACGAGGACGTGAACAACAAGGTGCGCGCTCTGCTTGCCGACAAGGTGCAGCCCGTTCACCCCATCGTGTGCGTGGGCGAATCCCTCGCGGTGCGCGACGAAGGCACCTACATCGACTTCGTGGACGCGCAGGTGAGGGCGGCATTCGCCGGGACCGACGAGATCGACGCGAAGGACGCGGTCGTGGCCTACGAGCCCATCTGGGCCATCGGGACCGGGCGCACTGCCACGCCCGAGCAGGCGGAGGAGGTCTGCGGGGCGATACGGGCCACCTTGGCCGACCTGTTCGGCGCCGAACGCGCCGAGGGGATGCGCGTGCTGTACGGCGGTTCCATGAACGAAGGCAACGCCGAGATGCTGCTTGCTCAGCCCGACATCGACGGCGGCCTCATCGGCGGCGCTTCGCTGAAGGCCGCCTCGTTCGTGGAGATAGTGAAGGCGGCGCTCTAGGATGGAACCGATCTCCAGGGAGCTGCGCCTTCCGGCATGCCTGATAATCATGGACGGCTTCGGGTTGCAGGACCCAGGCGAGGGAAACGCCATATCGCTGGCCGAAACGCCGGTGCTCGACGGGCTGTTCGACACGCGGCCCTGGACCAAGCTCGAAGCCTCGGGCGAGGCCGTAGGGCTTCCCGAAGGGCAGATGGGCAACTCGGAAGTCGGGCACCTGAACATAGGCGCCGGCCGCGTCGTATACCAGGAGCTTACGCGCATCAACAAGGCATGCGCCGACGGCTCCATCGAGTCGAACCCCGTCATCATGCACGCTTTCGACACCGTGAGGCGAAACGGCTCCGTGCTGCACCTCATGGGGCTGCTAAGCGACGGCGGGGTGCATTCCTCCAACGAGCACCTGTACGCGCTGCTTGCTGCGGCAAGGAACGCGGGCGTTGCCGAGGTGCGCGTGCACTGCTTCATGGACGGCCGAGACGTGCCCCCTGCAAGCGGGGCCGGATACGTGAGCGATCTCGAGCAACGCATCGTGGACCTGGGGATGAGCCCCGTAGGCGACGGCCCCAGCAAGGCTCGGATCGCCTCCATAAGCGGCCGCTACTACGCCATGGACCGCGACAAGCGGTGGGACAGGGTGCAGAAGGCCTACGCCACCGTGGTCGACGGCGCCAACTTCGTTGACATGAGCCCCCTTTCTGCCATGGAGGCCTCGTACGAGGAAGGCGTGACCGACGAGTTCGTCGTGCCCGTATCCTTCGTGCGCGACGGCGTGCGGGACGGCGACGCCGTCGTGTTCTTCAACTTCAGGCCCGACCGCGCACGCGAGCTCACCCGCGCCATCGTAGACGACGGCTTCGACGGGTTCGACCGCACGCGCAGGCCCGACGTCGAGTTCGTCTGCCTGACCGAGTACGACCCCACCATCGACGCGCCGGTCGCCTTCGCCAAGGAATTCCCCGAAATGGTGCTAGCCGACGTTCTGTCCAGCGTCGGGCTCTCGCAGTACCACATCGCCGAAACCGAGAAATACGCGCACGTCACGTTCTTCTTGAACGGCGGCATCGAGGCGGAGAAGGCAGGCGAGTGCAGGAAGATGATCGCCAGCCCCAAGGTTGCCACCTACGACCTTCAGCCCGAGATGAGCGAGCCCGAGGTGGCGCGCACGCTCGCCGACGCCATTCGCTCGAACGCCGCAGACGTGTACATAGTGAACTTCGCGAACTGCGACATGGTGGGGCATACGGGCGTCATACCTGCTGCGGTCAAGGCCGTTGAGGCGGTGGACGAAGGCGTAGGCGAGGTGCTTTCCGCCATGGCCGATGCAGGCGGCGTCACGCTGATCACGGCCGACCACGGAAACGCCGACAGGATGCTGGCCGACGACGGCACGCCCTTCACTGCGCACACCACGGCCATGGTGCCCTTCGTGCTCGTCGACGAGACCGGCGTCGGGCTCTCGCTTTCTGGGGAAGAGGGCAAGCTGGCCGACATAGCGCCCACTCTTCTGCAGGCTATCGGCATTCCCGTTCCACCGGAAATGACGGGTCGCAGCCTCCTTGCCTAGCATTTGCCGTTTGGATATACTTGTTAATTTGTATGCGTGAAAGCGATTTGGAAGAGGAATCAAGTTGACTCCGTTGGTAATCATATTCCTGGTGCTGATGTTCCTGTCGGGCATCGGCCTCATCATATTCATCCTCATGCACTCCGGCAAGGGAACGGGCATCTCCGAGATGATCGCCAGCTCCATGTACTCCACTCAGACCGGGACGAGCATCATAGAGAAGAACCTCGACCGCATCACCATCGTGTGCGCCATCGTGTTCATGGTGTCGCTGATCGTGCTGATGGTCATCTTCCCCCACGGCACCATCACCACCCAGTAGGGTGTTTTTGGAATTCGCGGATTTGCGCTTGCAATGCCATAGGCCTTCAAGTAATATAATCTGCGCAATGCGGACATGGCTCAGCTGGTAGAGCACCACCTTGCCAAGGTGGGGGTCGCGGGTTCGAACCCCGTTGTCCGCTCCATTGAAAACGAATGGACCGACCAAATGGCCGGTCCATTTTTTACCCGATGGAAGACCTAGCTAACACCAGCCTATCGCGGACGGCGACGTGGCCAAGTGGTAAGGCAGAGGCCTGCAAAGCCTTTATCAGCGGTTCGAATCCGCTCGTCGCATCCAAATTCCCTTTGTAGCGAACGTGAACATAAAACAGGAACGCAGCTTGTTTGCGCCCCTACGTTGTCATGCATGCCCAACGGCAAATGCTAGGCAAGGAGGCAAAGGCGGCAACCCATTGGAACAATCGTCCCTATTCCGCGCCTTTCTTGATGCGGATGCCGACGTACACCGCGTCGTCGGGAAGCCCGTTGATGGAATAGACGTCCTTCAGCGCCACGGACGACACCGTCCAGTCGTAGACGACGCCGTTGATCATGATGGTTCCCTGGGTGAAGTGGTTGCCGTACCCGTCGTTGTCCCCCGAATCGGTGACGGTGCCGCGCTCCAAGCCTTCGGCGGCTATCGCGTTCGTTATCGCGTTCGCTTCGTCGCCCGATTTGAAGTCGGCGTAATGCAGCGACATGTCGAGGCCGTTCGACCGCTCTATCATCAGGTCCCATGAGCCGTTCAGAAGCGTCGCAGCCTGCGAGGGGGTGAGCTTGCTGACGCCTGATGCATACATAGCCGCTGCGTCTACCAGCGTCACGTCGGCGGGTAGCTTCACCATCTCGTAGTCCTCGCCGGTGCCGACGGCCGAGCGTTCGAAGAACGTGGCGCCCGTGCCCTTCAGCTGCGCGTCGATGGTGGCGTCGTCAAGCTCGAGCATGGACAGCATGTCCGGAAGGTCGAGCGTCACCTCGCGGTCGAGCTGTTCCTGCATGCGGGCCTGCTCGCGCGCGGGCTCGTTGGTGGTTGCGTCGAAGTACATGTAGAACGCCACCGACGCCAGCACGGCCGCGATGACGATTATCACGATGATGCCCACCTTGGCGGAAGGGGGAAGGGTCATCGGGCGCGACAGCGACTCGCCGTTCATGTAGTAGATGTTGGGGTTCTCGCGGAAGACCTGGCGCTGCTTGACCTGCATCTTGTTGGCGGAGGTGTCCACCATGCTCTCGGGCTCGAAGGCGTCGTCGGGCACGATGACCTCGCGCTTGCGGTCCTTGGAAGGCTCTGCGTCCGACGCCGCCTTCTTCTCGCCGTCGGACGAACGTGGCTTGGCCGCGTCATTCCCTTCGCTGAAGGCATCGGCGGCCTTTGCGGCGTCGGTGGCGCCTGCGCCGTTCTTCGGGGCGTTTTCACGCCCGACCTTGTCGCCGTCGCCAGAGGACGCATGGGAACCTGCAGACGGCCTTCGGCTGTGCGAGCCGCCCGTCGGGCGGCTCTTCGAAGCACCGCCTTCGTCAAGCGGCCTTGAGTGGTTGCCCCTGGGCCTGTTGCGCGCGGGCTTGTCTTCGCCGTCCGTCGCGGACGATTTGGGCTCTGGGGCTGGATCTTGCACTTGGCGCTCCTACCGTTTGGTGTCCGTTCGATTATATCATTGCGCCCGATGGGCCCCTTTGCTAGGCTACCTGCATGGACTTTTCGATATTCGCCACGCCCGAGGCTTGGATAAGCCTCCTCACGCTCACGTTCCTCGAGATTGTGCTCGGGGTCGACAACATCGTCTTCATCTCCATCACCACCGACCGGCTTCCGGCAGAGAAGCAGCACATAGGCCGCAAGCTCGGACTTGCCGGGGCATTGGTGATGCGATGCATCTTCCTGTGCTTCGCCAGCTGGCTCGTGCACCTGCATGCGACGCTGTTCGTCATCGACCTAGGCGATCTGCACCACGACTTCACCATCCGCGACCTGGTGATGCTTGCCGGAGGGGCATACCTTATATATAAGGGCATCACCGAGATCGTCGACATGATGCGCCTCAGCGAGGTGAAGGCGTCCCTGCACGAAGAACATGCAGCCCAGCGCACGCTTGGGCTTGGGCAGGCGGTAGGCACCATCATGGTCATGGACCTGGTGTTCTCAATCGACTCGGTCATCACCGCAGTCGGGCTGGCCGAGCACCTCATAGTGATGATCCTGGCGGTCGTGATCGCCGTCGTCATAATGATGGTGTTCATCGACGCGATCTCGAACTTCATCAACAAGAACGTCGAGATGAAGATCCTGGCGCTGGTCTTCATCGCGGCGGTCGGCGTGCTCCTCACGCTCGACTCGCTGGGCATCACCACCGGCATCGAGATTCTTGACATGCACCTCGAGAAGCTGATGGTCTATTTCGCCATGGTGTTCGCGGTCGTCCTCGAACTGGTGCAGATGCGCTACAACTCGAACCTTGCGAAATACGTCGAGAAGCAGGGCCTGATCGTGAGGGACGGAAAGCTCGTGAAGGTCGAGGACCTGTGCCGTGAGGAAGCGGAGGGTCAGCGCGCTGACGATTCGCAGGATTAGTTCTTGCTAAGACCTCCATATCTGCTAGAATATCTTCCGCTGCGCCTGAAAGGGCGCCGATGCTCGAGTGTCGGAGTGGTGGAACGGCAGACACGCTAGCTTGAGGTGCTAGTGCCCACATTTCGGGTGTGCGGGTTCAAATCCCGCCTCCGACACCATTTTCAAGCATCGCGAGGGCGGTTAGCTCAGGGGGAGAGCACTACCTTGACACGGTAGGGGTCACAAGTTCAAATCTTGTACCGCCCACCATGAACCCGCAGGCCAGAGCCATGTTCGCTCTGGCCTGTTTTGCTTTCCGGGCGAACCCACTACGAAAAAACTACGAAAAATCATTACAGCTCACCAGTCGGCGGCCTTCATGGCCTTCCTTTTGTTCCCCGTACCCACGTGCCGGCACACCAGGCTGCCCTTCCGCATCATGCGTAGGTCTTGATGCATTCCTCCGACACGACATATCGTGCGGCCTCGGGAAGCAGCCTCGCCTTGAACGGCGTCTGAAGGCCTATGGCCTCGCCGTCGAACTGCACGCCAAGGGGAGGGTCGGACACGACGGTCACCTCGCTCCCGCGGAACACCTCGAAGGCCCCCGCCCTGTTGGGGAAGTCGCCCGAGCGGTCGAGGATGGCCGCGAAGAGGGCAGGGATCAGCCCGAAGGCGTCCTTGGTGCGAAGCACCACGACGTCGAACATGCCGTCGCGTGGCTTGTTCTCGTGCACAACCGATATGTCGAACTGCATCCTGGAGAAGTTGACGACCAGCACGCCGACGCCCGAGCTGCGGACGACGTCGCCGTCTATGGTCAGCTCGAACTCGGCGAACTGCGGAAGCGCGTTGGCCACGGCGGACGTGAAGTACGCCATGGGGCCCAGGAGCTTCTTACCGGGTTCGGCATCCTCCATTATCTTGGCGTCGTAACCCGCCCCGGCCATTATGGTGAAGCCCTGACGGCTGCCGTCGGAGAACTCGATCTCGCCGAGGTCGAAGTCGAGCGTCTTAAAGCTCCTCGTCATGGAGACGAGCGCGTGTATCTCCGATGGCGCCTCAAGGTTCAGCGAAAGCAGGTTCGCGGTGCCGGCGGGGAAGGGGAGCAGGGGTATTCCGGTGTCGGCGAGCAGGTAGGCGATGGAGGCTATGGTCCCGTCGCCTCCCGAGGCGACGACTATGTCGAACTCCTCCGCGTCGTGCAGGTAGGCGCGAACGTCGGTGGAGCCGTCGCTCGTCCGTATGACCACCTCGTCGCCGTCCTCCATGAAGGTGCGGACGTAGTCGAACACGGCCCCGTCCCCAAGGCCGGACAGCATGTTGTCCACCACCAGTAGTTTCACGCATCGCCTCCCGCTTGCTATGATAGGGAACACTATAGACCAACGAAGCGGATACGTGACACCAATGGAATACATAGACGACCAGGAATCGCTTGAGGACTTCGCGCGCGAGGCGATGGGCTCGCGCTACGTGGCGATCGACACCGAGTTCCTCCGCGAGAAGACGTACTATCCGAACCTGTGCCTGCTGCAGCTGTGCACCGAGGCCGGAACCTACATCGTCGACCCCTTCGCCGTCGACGACCTCGGGGTCCTTGCACCCCTCCTGGAATGCCCGGACGTGTTGAAGCTGTTCCACGCCGGCACGCAGGACATAGAGATCCTCTACCGCGAAGTGGGCGCGATACCGCGTCCGATATTCGACGTGCAGGTGGCAGCCGCTCTGCTCGGCCATTCGTACCAGGCGGGGCTGGCTTCGCTCCTTTCCTCGTTCCTTGGCGTCAGCATAAAGAAGAGCGACTCCTTCACCGACTGGACGAGGCGCCCCCTGGCGCCGTCGCAGCTGACGTACGCTGCGGAAGACGTCATATACCTGCCGCAGCTTCACGAAACTATGGTTGAAAGGCTCGAACAGCTTGGAAGGCTGGGGTGGCTCGACGACGAGTTCGCCGACATGGCTGACCCGGCGAACTACGAGGCCGACCCCTATTCGAGGTACAAGCGCCTGA
>CBCTKQ010000024.1:0-15368 GCA_965147515.1 uncultured Eggerthellaceae bacterium
CGGTCGAGGTCGACGAGGATGCGGCCGAGCACGCCAGGCTCCATGCGCTCGAGGAATCCATGTCGCCTTCCGAGCTGCAGGCCATCGCCGAGGAGGCTGCAGCCCTGCAGGAGGCGCAGACGACGCCCGACGACCCTGCCGACCTGGCGAAGCTTCCCAAGCTGACGCGGGCCGACGTGGGGGCTGCCCCGCCTGAGCCGCCCTGCCGGATGGGAGCGCTCGGCGCCATGGAAGTGCTGCGCCACGAGGTCGACACGCGTGGGATCGCCTACGCCACCAGGTATTTCGACCTGTCGTGCATCGCAGCCGACGAGGTCCCCTACGCCTCGGTGCTGGCGATGGCGTTGGGCAGGCTGGACACGGCGAAGCACACCGCCGCCCAGATAGACACGCTCGTGCAGGGAAGGCTGGGGTCGCTTGACTTCGCCTGCGAGGTCTTCGACGTGATGGGCGGCGAAACCGGCGAGCGTGGATGGTCCGCCAAGTTCACGGTTGGATCGTCGGCGCTTTCCGGGAACGTGCAGGTTGCGGCCGAGCTTGCGAACGAGGTGCTCTCCCAGACCGACTTCTCCGACACCGGCAGGATCTTCGACATGCTGGTGCAGCGCAAGGTGGCCATGGAACAGCGCTTCGCCATGGCAGGCAACGCCGTAGCGGCCTCGCGCGCGGCGTCGTACGCCTTCCCGTCGGCGGCTTTGAGGGAACTGGCCTCGGGCGTCGACTTCTACATCTTCCTCAAGCACCTGATAGACGACTTCGACATGCAGAAGGAGACGCTGCCTGCGCGTCTCGAAGGCCTCGCCAGGCGCATCTTCAGGGACGAGGGCTGCCTGCTCTCGTTCGCGGGAACCGATGCGGACTTCGAAGCCTATTCCGCGAAGGCGCCTTTGGGCAACGGCTCTAGCAGCGCCTACGACGGGCCGCGCCTGGCCGTTCCCGAACCGCGCGACAGGCGCGAGGCGTTCGTCGTTCCCGCCGACGTCACCTATTCCGCCCTGGTGTCGGACAGGTGGAGAGCGGGCGGCGCGGCGCAGCTCACCGGCAGCTGGATGGTGGCCTCGAAGGCGCTTTCCTACGACTATCTGTGGAACGAGGTCCGCGTCGTGGGCGGCGCATACGGCGTCGGCTTCAGCACTTCCCGCACGGGGGCGAGCAGCTTCTCGTCGTTCCGCGACCCGCATGTCGCCGAGACGCTTGACCGTTTCCACGCGTCCAGCGAATGGCTTTCCGGCTTCCGTCCGTCCGAGGACGAGTTCGAGGGCTACGTGGTCAGCACGGCCGCGTCGTTCGACAAGCCGCTCAAGCCCCGCGACCTCGTGCGCAGGCAGGCCACGATGCACTTGGCGGGCTACGGCCGCCAGGAGTTCCTGCGGCGCAGGCAGGAAGTGCTCGACACGCGCGCATGCGACGTCAGGGCCTTGGCGCCTGCGCTCGGCGCCATGTGCGATGCGGGACGCGTCTGCGTCGTTGGCAACAGGGACATAATCGAGCAGTCGGGGGTGGATTTGAACGTGGTCGACCTGCTTGCCCTTTGATTTGCACTATAATGTTGCGCATGAACCTACGCTCGGGCCCAGAGCCCGGGAATCAAGGTGGAAGACATGGCTGACCAAACCGACTTCAAACACATAACGGTCAACCCTGCAGACTCCGACGACGTCGTCATCCATGCAGGTGCGCCCGGCCCTGCAATCAAGCAGGAAGGCCGGCGCGAACCATCGTCCCCGACGCGATCCGAGCAGCCGCAGGGCGACGACGCCCAGAACGTCGCGCCTGCCGACGCAGCTGCGGGGAAGGACGTCAAGCGGCCGTCATCGGACGGTTCCGCGAAATCGAAGCCTTCGAAGCCGGCCTATCGCCAGACGACCCTCGAGGACATCCAGAGCTTCAAGATGTCGAAGACCCAGATCGCGGTCATAATCGTCGCCCTTGCGGCAATAGCCGCGTTCGTCGTGTGGTACCTGGTTTTCTCGTAAAGGAGCGCAGATGAGCCCGAACGATCCGTCCAGCATGAACGAGAACGTGTACAAATCCGACGCCAAGCCCGACAAGAAGCAGGGCGGCGCCCACGCCAAGGCGGCGCAGTCGGCCTACATGCAGCGCTCGTCGCGCATGCGCAAGGTGCTTATCGTGGTGATAGTGCTGCTCGTGCTGCTCCTGGCCGGCATCGGGTTCTTCGGGTTCAAGATCTTCCAGTCGGCGCAGGACGCTGCAGTGCAACAGACGCAGGTCTCTGACGCCAACACCATAACCGAGGGCGACGCGGGCAACGACGCGTCCGCCAACACGTCGAAGAAGACGACCGTCCCCGACCTGGTTGGCCTGCTTGGACACACCCAGGAGGAGGCCATCGCCATGCTGCAGCACGGCGCCGAGGTAACCCGCTCCATGGAGGTCAACGAGGAAGGCAACCCGGTGCGGCTCGAGCTTCAGGTGGCGCTCGCCGACGAGCCGTCCGACTCGCGCAGCGGCACGCCCACCGTGTACCTCAGCCTGAACGAGGGCGGCGTGATAATCGAGACGGGCTACTCCGCGGCCACGTCGTCGCTGGGATACGGGTCGGTCAGCTTCACCGACGCGGTTCAGAACGAGCACATCGTGGAAGAGACGCTTGCCGAGGCCGGGCTTACCGTAAGCTATGGCACGGCCCAGCTTCCCGAGGACAAGATGCTTTACTCCACCTACGACACCGACGGCACCACGCTGGTGAAGGAGTACTGCTCGTTCAACGGAACCGGCATGGCCGGCGGCGTCGAGCACGGCTGGGACGCCATCCTGTCGTACGACTATTCGGTCGCCAACGCCACCGACAACCTGAACGACACCATCAGGACGATTTACATCTACATCTCGTAATACTTAGTTCTACCGAACGAAGCGCGTTCTTCGGGTAAAATACGCTCAATCCGTATTTCGCCCGAAGAATCTTCACATTGGTGTCGATCGAGCTGGCTCTTCGAAAACGAAGGCTCCCTTGCACGCTTCCGCGCGTTGCTATAAACTAGTCGGGCTACACAAGCGAATGCGAAGGCATTCCACCTGTTTCGGCGCACTAGGCAGCTGATGGGTTCCTCGAATAGACCGACCTGGCGCGACAAGCGCCGCAAGTCATCGACGAACCTGCCGCTGCGCAGGTTTTTTTGTTGCAAGGGCGCGCCAGCCCTGCAGTTGGAAGGGCGAAGCATCGCCCAGAAGGAGGTGAGCGCAATAGCCGCTCAAGAGCCAAGGCTCAACGAAGAGATCGCCATCGACGAGTGCCGCCTGATCGACTTCGACGGCAACCAGATGGGAGTCTTCTCGATCGACCAGGCGCAAAGCATTGCCGACGCGGCCGGACTCGACCTGGTCGAGATCGCGCCCAACGCAGACCCGCCGGTGTGCCGCGTCATGGACTACGGGAAGTTCAAGTACGACCAGGCCATCAAGGCCAAGCAGGCGCGCAAGAACCAGACCAAGATCGAGATCAAGGAAATGAAGTTCCGCCCGAAGATCGACGTGGGCGACTATCAGACCAAGAAGAAGCACGTCCTGCGCTTCCTGTCCGCCGGCAACAAGGTGAAGATCACCATCATGTTCCGCGGCAGGGAAATGGTGCATCCCGAGCAGGGACTTTCGATCCTCGAGCGCCTTGCCGACGACCTGAAGGACGTCGCGGTGATCGAGAACCAGCCGAAGATGGAAGGGCGCAACATGCACATGCTGATAGCGCCGCTTCCGCAGAGCGCCAAGAAGAAGGAATCCGGCAAGGGCGGCAAGGAAGCATCTTCCGAGCCGGCCGAGGCCTCGTCCGAAAACTAGACCGACCAGCGAAAGGAACAAGAAATGCCAAAGATGAAAACGCATCGCGGCACCGCCAAGCGCTTCCGCGTCACCGGAAGCGGCAAGATCATGCGCGCGAAGGCCTACAAGAGTCACATCATGACCAAGAAGAGCCAGAAGCGCAAGCGCGATTTCCGTCACGAGACCGAGGTTTCGCCGGCCGACTACAACGTGGTGGCCCGCAACCTGGGAATGAAATAGTCAAGGGGATGATCGATTATGGCACGAGTGAAGCGATCCGTTAACGCAAAGAAGAAGCGCCGCAAGGTACTTTCGCGCGCGAAGGGCTACTATGGCATGAAGTCGCGTTCCTACAGGAACGCCAAGCAGCAGGTGCAGCACTCCATGCAGTACCAGTACCGCGACCGCCGCAACAAGAAGCGCGAGTTCCGCAAGCTGTGGATCACCCGCATCAACGCGGCTGCGCGCCTGAACGGCATGTCCTACTCCAAGTTCATGAACGGCCTTTCCAAGGCCGGCGTCGAGCTTGACCGCAAGGTGCTCGCCGACATGGCCGTTTCCGACCCCGAGGCGTTCGCCGCCATCGCGGAGGTTGCGAAAGCCGCCCTTTAGGGTACTTCGTCCTACCGGACGAAGTATTGGCAGACGCTGCGCGGACGCCCCGGCGGTTCTCCTTCGCCCTCCAAGCCCTCCTCGCGTACCCAAGTACGCGTCGTCGGGCTTTCGCGCGAACTAGAACCACCGGATGCGCCGCTCGCTCACCCAACAACTTCCGCATCAATAATCAATTGACATGAATGACGCCTTCGGGCGTCATTTTTTATTCGATAACCGCGAAGCGGTTATCGAATATGAGCAGGCTTGTGGCCCCAGTAGAAGTGCATGAAGTGCCTGCGGTACAGCGGGCTCAGCTCGTCGCGTTCCGCCTCGATCAGGCGGATGGTGGCCCTGGCGATGTCGAACGATGCGTGCGGGCGCCTGATAAGCGAGGCGTTCGTCAGTATGGCCGACGTGATCTCGGGATGCCTGCCTACCTGCGCCAGCAGGTCCAGAAGCTCTCGCGAGGTGGTCACGTGGAACGCGCCGCCCGTCGACGTGAGCATGGTGACGTTCGCCTTCTCCTGCCCGAAAGCGCGGCCCATCAGCACCATGGGGGTCTGCACGCACAGGCATTCCGTGACGGTCAGGCCTCCCGACTTGCACACTATAAGGTCGCTGGCGGCCATCAGGGCGGCCATCTCGTCCACGAAGTCCAGCACGGTCACGTTCTCAAGCCCGCGCTGTTCCACCTCGCGCCTCATGTGCGCCGCGTAGTCCTTGTCCTTGCCGACCACGACGACCATGTGCATCTTCGTGAAGCGGTGGATGTAGGGGAGTATCTCCTCGATCGAGTTGCGGAAGTGCACGTAGGGCCTCGGCAGCGTGGCCCCCGCCTGGAACAGCACCACCTGCTTGTCCTGCGGCAGCCCGAACTTGCGCCGCGTTTCGGTGGCGTCGTACGTCTCGCTGAAGGCTGGGCTTGCGGGTATGCCGGTGATCTGCATGCGGTCCTCGGGCACCTTGCGGGCGCGCAAGGTCTCGGCCATGTGCTCGTTCGCCACGCAGAACAGGTCGGTGTAGCGGTGCGGCCACAGCCCTTCGGCCTCGTAGTCGGTAGGCACGCAGACTATGGGGAAGCGTGCGTTCAGCAGCATGCGGGCGCTGACGGCCACGTTCGCCGCGGTGATGTGCGTGCAGATGACGGCGTCGGGCTTCACCTTGTCGACGTATTCCACGAACTTCGGGAACATGACGCGCGCCCATATGGTGCCGCCGCCCCAAAGCAGGCGCCCGGTGAGTATGAACCGCCAGGTTATGTCGTAGAAGGGCCGCGTGGCCCCGGTGAACATGGATGCCGTGTTGTCGCCGTTGAACACGATGCGCCCGAACTGCAGGATGTCCAGCACTTCGACGTCGTAGTAGGGCACGGCCTCGACCGGATTCCCCTTGGCCGCCTTGTTGGCCGATTCCAGCTCGGCCTGGGCGTCCAGCATGTCGAAGGCCTTCTGGATGGCCAGGGCGGCGCTCTTGTGGCCCGACCCCACGGATGCGTGCACTATGAGCACCTTGCGGAGGCTTTTCGGGGAATTGGAGAGGGCGCTGCAGCTTTCGGCGCCTTCGGGCTTTTGAGATTCTTCGAGTTTCATGTGTTGAACCGTATCCTATTATATAAAATGTATGGGGTGCAACCGCACCATGCCGAATCGAAAGAAAACGCACATGCTGTACGCCGCGAACAAATACGACATGGAGACGGAGAAGGCCCACGTAGCCGACGCTTGCCGCGGCAAGGGCGTGGCGGTCCTCATCCCGTGCTACAACGAGGCCATCACCATCGGGAAGGTGGTCGACGACTTCCGCGAGGCGCTTCCCGAGGCAGACGTCTACGTATACGACAACAACTCGTCCGACGACACGGCGCGCATCGCCTTCGAGCACGGCGCCTACGTGCGCAGCGAGCCGCGCCAGGGCAAGGGCTACGTCGTGCGCCAGATGTTCCGCGACATCGAGGCCGACTACTACATCATGGTGGACGGCGACGACACCTATCCCGCCGACGCCGCAGCCAGCCTTATCAGGCCGCTGGCGATGAACGACGCCGACATGACCGTGGGCGACCGGCTTTCGAACGGAAGCTACGGGGAGGAAAACGACCGCGCGTTCCACGGCTTCGGGAACAACCTGGTGCGCTGGCTGATCAAGGTCATCTACGGCTATTCGTTCGAGGACGTCATGACGGGCTACCGCGCGTTCAACCGCGTGTTCGTGAAGACGACGCCGGTGCTTTCCGCGGGCTTCCAGATAGAAACCGAGCTGTCCATCCACGCCGTCGACAAGCGCTGGCGCGTGTACGACGTGCCCATCGACTACCGCGACCGCCCCGAAGGGTCGGAATCCAAGCTGTCCACGTTCGGCGATGGCGCGAAGGTGCTGATGGCCATCGCTTCGCTGTTCAAGGACTACAAGCCCATGGCCTTCTTCGGCTGGCTTGCCCTGCTGTTCGTGCTTCTGGGGCTGATCGCGGGCATCCCGGTCGTGGTCGAGTTCACCACCACGCATCTGGTCGAGCGCTTCCCCACGGCGCTGCTGGCCGTCGCGCTCGTGCTTTGCGGCGCGCTGTCGCTCACGGTGGGGCTAGTGCTGGACACGGTGGCCAAGAACAACCGCAAGCAGTGGGAGATAGACGTCTATCAGGCCTACAGGGCCTAGCCCTTCAACCTTTCATGCAGAAGCCATCCGGCACAGGGAAGCTGGTAGTGGTTCCCACGCCCATCGGCAACCTGGGCGACGTCACCTTGCGTTCCCTCGATGCGCTGAGGTCGGCCGACGCCATCTACGCGGAAGACACCCGCGTCACCGGCAGGCTGCTTTCCGCCTTGGAATGCGACGCCGCAAAGCCGCGCAGGCTCGACGAGAACACGCTGGCCTCGAAGGTCGACGAGGTGGCGGCGCGCATCGCGGCAGGCGACGTCGTGGCCTATTGCACCGACGCCGGGATGCCGGGCGTTTCCGACCCGGGGATGCGGCTCGTCGCAGAAATGCGCGAGCGCGAACTGCCTGTAGAGGTGCTGCCTGGGGCGTCTGCGGCGGCCACTGCCTACGTTGCCAGCGGCTTTTCCGCCACGTCGTACTTCTTCGGCGGCTTCTTCCCGCGCAAGCAGGGAGACCGTGCATCACGGCTTGCCGGTCTTGCCGACCTCGACGCCGCCCTCGTATTCTACGAAAGCCCCAAACGGCTGGCTTCGGCCTTGAAGGCCGTTGCCGACGCCTTTCCTTCAAGGCGCGTGGCCGTCTGTCGCGAGCTAACGAAGCTGCACGAAGAGGTCGTCGTGCTTCCGTCCGGCGAGGCCGCCGAGCTTTTCGCGCAACGCGAGGCCGAAGGCGGGGTGAAGGGCGAGATCGCCTTCGTCATAGACGCGCCGGCCGCCGAGGAGGGCGAACGGAACGTCGCCGATGCCGTCGAGCAGGCCAGGGAAGCGGCCGTAGGGCTTGTTTGCGAAGGCATGCGCCAGAAGGATGCCGCCAAGCTGCTGTCCGAGCGGTTCGGGCTGCCGCGCAACGAGGCCTACGCCTTGGCGCTTTCGGCGAAGGAGTCGCTGGATGAGGTCTAGCAGCGGGCCCACCCTGGAGTTCGCCGGAGGCGTGGAATACTGGCTGACCCGCAAGCGCAAGAAGACCATCGGCATACGCGTGCGTCCCGACGGGCGCGTGGACGTGAGCGCGCCCCTTCGCACGAGCCGCCGCGAGATCGCGTCGTTCGTCGAGTCGAAGGCCGCATGGATAAGGAAGAAGCAGGCCGAGGCCGAACGCTCTATCGAGCGCTACGCCGAGCTGGCCCCGCCCGAGGAGGTCGCGCAGTGGCGCGCCGTCGTCGAGTCGTGCGTGCCTGCGTTGGTCGCGGAATGGGAGCCCATCCTGGGCGTGCATGCGGGCAAGCTCGCCTACCGGAACATGACCAGCCGGTGGGGGAGCTGCCAGCCGTCCACCGGGCGCATCTGCATAAACGTAAGGCTGGCGCTGTATCCGCCCGAGTGCCTGGAATACGTGGTGGTGCACGAGCTCTGCCACCTGCTGGTTCGCGGACACGGCCCCGACTTCCGCGCGCTCATGGACGGTGTCATGCCCGACTGGCGCGACCGTCGCGCGAAGCTACGCTGAAGGTATAATTCGCTGCATGAAGACTTCAGATTTCGACTACCAGCTTCCCGAGGAACTTATCGCCCAGTCGCCCGCGCCCGTGCGCGACGAGTGCCGGCTTCTAGTGCTGGACCGCAAGACGGGCGCCATCGAGGACCGCATATTCCGCGACATCGTCGGCTACCTGCACGAAGGCGACCTTCTTGTGGCCAACGAGACGCGCGTACGCCCGGCGCGCCTGATAGGTGCCAAGCGCAACACCAAAGGCGCCTGCGAAGTGTTCCTGCTGCGCGAGTGCGGAGGGCCCGAGCCGCGCACCAACAAGGTGGCGTACTGGGAGGCGCTGGTGCGCCCTGGCAAGCGGCTGAAGCCCGGAAGCGGCGCCGTTGTTGACTTCGCCGACGAGTCGGGTGACGTCGTGCTGTCAGCCGAGGTGGTGGACTGGGCGGATGGCTCCCATGGCGCCCAGAGGGGCGAGCGCAAGGTGAGGCTTTCCACCGAGCTTCCCAGCCTTGACGAGGCGCTGCATGCGGCGGGCCGTACCCCGCTCCCTCCTTATATCAAGGACTACGCTGGCGACGACGAGATGTACCAGACGGTGTATTCGCGTCGCGAGAGCTCGGCCGCGGCCCCAACTGCGGGGCTGCACTTCACGCCAGGCCTGATCGAACGGCTGCAGGGCATGGGCGTCGGTTGGAAGACGGTCGAGCTGGAGGTGGGGCTCGACACGTTCCGCGTGGTCGACGAGGAGAACGCCGAGGACCATGCGATGCACACCGAGACGTACACCGTGCCCAAGGACACGGTCGTGGCGATAGAGGAATGCAAGGCGCGCGGCGGCCGCGTCGTGGCCGTCGGCACCACCAGCGTGCGCTCGCTGGAAAGCGCGGCGAAGCTGGCGCGCGACGAAGGCTCGGACAGGCTGCTGGCCACCGCGGACAGGCGGTCCACCTCGCTCTTCATCATGCCTGGATACGAGTTCCAGGTGGTGGACGCCATGGTCACCAACTTCCACGTGCCTCGCTCCACCCTGATGATGCTGGTCTCGGCCTTCGCCGGGCGCGAGAACGTGATGCGGGCCTACGAGCACGCCATCGCCGAAAGGTACCGGCTGCTGTCGTTCGGCGACGCGATGTTTCTTAGGTAACGGTTTTCTGAATTTTGCGCGTCTTGAGCTTTATCCTCGAATTTAGCGTATAGTTGGAGGCGCTCTTGAAAGCGAGAGCATGCCGACACGGCATAAGCTTTATCGCCCCGAAATTGGGGCAAGGAAAGAGGAAACAGCATGGCAGAAGGTACAGTTAAGTGGTTCAACCCGGAAAAGGGTTACGGGTTCATCTCCCAGGAGGATGGCGAGGACCTGTTCGTTCATTTCTCCGAGATCCAGATGGATGGCTTCAGGACCCTGGACGAAGGGCAGGCCGTTACCTTCGATATCACCACCGGCCAGAACGGCAAGCTGCAGGCCAGCAACGTCGTCAAGAAGTAGCCAAGGTTTGATACGAACCGAATAGCCCCGCTTCGGCGGGGCTTTTTTATGCGTCTTGGTCGAGGAAGGCCTGCATGGCGGCCTGCGGGTCGTCGTCCATTCCGAACAGGTCGTGACCGAAGGCGGCGGCGACGGCTTCGGCCTGTCCCTGGCGAAGGTCGGCGATCTCGTCGAACCCGGCCTTGCGGTTGTAGTCGGCGGCAAGCGCCAGCGAGCGCGCGATGTATTCCGTGGAACGCGGGTCGGTGTGGGATATCGACATGATCGACGCCATCGACTCGGGCGAAAGAGCCATGAACACCGACGCGTCCATGTCCACCGCGTTGCCTATCGCGGCTTCCAGCGTCTGCGCCGCCAGATAGGGGTTTTCCTCCTTCTCGGCCTGCAGCATCGACTTCACGATGGCCTGCATGAGGTCGGCCAGAAGCTTCATGATGTAGTCGCGCTCGAACATGATGCCTCTCCTGCGCTCTTTGTCACGTCCTTTTCGCGGAGCTCCTTCAGGATGCGCCTCTGCTTGGCGCGCTTGGCGTCGTAGGCGGCGCGCTCGCTGCGCCTGGCCTCGCGGCGGCGTTCCTCTTCGGCCAGCTCGTCGGCATGCTCGGCGGCCCAGCGCTCGCGTTCGACCCTTCTGGCCTCGCGGCGCTCCTGACGCTCCTGTTCGGCCTCGGCCTTCGAAAGCGCGCACCCGCAGTAGTTCTGCCGGTACATCCCCGCCTCGCGCGAGCGTCGCGTGGCTTCGTCGTAGTACGGGCGCCAGTCCTCGAAGGCGGCCTTTACGCCGACGGCCTCGCAGGCGCGTTCCAGTTCCTCGCGTATGACGTCGGTGTATTGGTAGGGGCTGACCGATAGGGTGGTTCCAAGCTCGGAATAGCCGTTTTCGGCGGCGTACGCGGCGGCCCATTCGAACCGCATGCGGTAGCACGCGCGGCATCGGTCTTCGCGCGACATCGCGCCTTTGCGCCAAGGGACGCCCGCGCATTCCTCCCATTCGGCGGGGACGTACTCGTCTTCGACGAAGCCGATGCCTTCCTCTTCGGCCCACTGCTTGATGGTGTCAAGCCGATGGGCGTATTCGTCGCGCGGCGCGATGTTGGAGTTCGAGTAGAACACGTCGGGCTGCACCCCGCGCTCGCGCAGCACGCGCACGGGTTCCAGCGAGCATGGGCCGCAGCAGGCGTGCAGCAGCATTCCGCGGGGCGTGTCGGCGTCGTTTCTCATGGAGGCTATACTATCATGAGCCCAAAGACAGGAGGCATGCGCATGCACGACAGCGAAAGGGACTACCGGGCCGTCTGCTTCGACCTTGACGGCACCCTTCTCCCCATGGACATAAAGGAGTTCCTCGGCGCCTACTTCAAGCGCATAGGAGCGTTCGCGGGCGCCCAAGGGCTTGACGCCGAACGCTTCATAGGCGCCTTGAACAAGGGCGTCGAAGCCATGCTGGCGAACAGCGAGGGACGCACGAACGAGGCGGTGTTCTGGGAGGTCTTCGCCGAAGAGTACGGCGCGGAAGACCTTGCGGCCATGGACGTGCGCGCCGTATGCGACGACTTCTACGAGAACGACTTCGGGCGCATCGGCGACGACGTGGCGCCCAATCCCCACGTCGCGCGCGCCGTGGACGCCCTGAAGGCCAAGGGATACCCGCTGGTCCTAACCACCATGCCGCTGTTCCCGCGCCGAGCGGTCGAGCATCGCTTGGAATGGGCCGGGCTCGACCCTGCGTCGTTCGACCGCCTGACCACCTACGAGAACTCCACCTCGACGAAGCCGCACCTTGCCTACTACGCCGAGAACCTGGACGCCATGGGGCTTTCCGGCAAGGACGTGCTGATGGTGGGGAACAACACGGTGGAGGACCTTGCGTTCATGCAGCTGGGCGCCGACGCGTTCCTGGTGACGGACTGGCTGCTGGACCCGGTGGGATTCGACCTGGACACGGTGAAGCACGGCACGTTCGAGCAGTTCGCCGACTGGGCGGAAGCCCTTCCCGACTGCAAGAACCCCGCCCACGACATTAACCCCTAGGAGACACATGGCGCTTTTCGACTGCACCATAGACGCGACCAGCGGGCACGCCCGCGCGCTGACGTACGAGACGGCCCACGGAAGCTTCCAGACGCCCATGTTCATGCCCGTGGGCACGCGCGCCACGGTGAAGGGCGTCACGACCGACCAGCTGCGCGGGCTGGGTTCGCAGGTGGTGCTCGCCAACACCTACCACCTGGCCATGCGCCCCGGCGCCGACGTGGTGGCCGAAGCGGGCGGCATTCACGCCTTCATGAACTACGACGGGCCCATCCTCACCGACTCGGGCGGCTTCCAGGTGTTCTCGCTTGCCGACACGGTGAAGCTCGACGACGACGGGGTCACCTTCCAGAGCGTCTACGACGGCGAGAAGGTTCACTGGACCCCGGAAGAGAACATGGAGATCCAGCAGCTGATAGGCGCCGACATCGCCATGCAGCTTGACCAGTGCGCGCCGTACCCTGCCACCAGGGAGTTCGTGCAGCAGGCCGTGGACTATTCGAGCGCGTGGGCGCGCCGCTGCCTCGCGGCGCACACCCGCGCCGACCAGACCCTGTTCGGCATAGTGCAGGGAGGCATGCACCTCGACCTTCGCCTTGAATCGGTCCGGCGCCTGCTCGAGATAGAGGACGAATCGGCCGCGCGCGGGGAGCGTCGCTTCGGCGGCTTCGGCATAGGGGGCTATTCGGTGGGCGAGAGCCACGAGGTGATGTTCGAGACGCTGGGCGACGTGGCGCGCGCATTGCCCGAAGGCCGTCCACGCTACCTCATGGGCGTCGGCAACCCCACCACGCTGGTGCGCGCGGTGGCGGAAGGTGTCGACATGTTCGATTGCGTGCTGGCCACGCGCACCGGCCGGATGGGAACCGCCTTCTCAAGCCAGGGACGCATGAACATGAAGAACGCCAAGTACAAGCGCGACTTCGGTCCGCTCGACCCCGAGTGCGGATGCCCGGCGTGCACCGAATATTCCCGCGCCTACATACGCCACCTGGTCGTGCAGGGCGAGATGCTGGGCGGCATACTCGTCACCATTCACAACCTGCATTACCTGCTCGAACTGATGCGCCGCGCAAGGCAGGCGGTGCTCAATGGCGCATATGATGTGTTTTTATCGGAATGGATGTCGTCGCCTGCTGCATTGGACTATTAATTGTGGCAGAATAGGAACGCTGCGCCCTTTTGTCGAAAGGCTTAAGAGCGTGCATTCAAAAACCCGATGCGAACAGTTCGAACGAGAGGTACATAAGTGGCACTCGAACGTAACGTGGCGAAGAAGCCGAAGAACACGTCGCGAACCCACGACAGGCGCAACATATGGCTCCTTGTAGCAACGCTTCTGTTGATAATCACGTCCATAGCGTTGTTCGTCCCTCCTCAAGACAAGATCAACCTTGGCCTCGACATCCGCGGAGGCCTTTCCGTCGTGATGACGGCCGACACCGAGAACGGCGCCCCCGTCACGGACGAGCAGATGGAGGACTCGCGCACCATCATCGAGAACCGCGTCAACGCGTTGGGCGCGTCCGAGGCCACCGTGCAGGTGCAGGGCACCGACCAGATCATCGTGCAGATCCCCGGCCTCGAAGACTCCGAGGAGGCGCTGAAGACCATAGGCTCCACCGGCCAGCTGATCTTCGCCGACATAACCACGTTCACCGACGACGACGTCGTCGAGAAGATCCAGGCCGGCTCGTACGGCGAGAACACCCAGCTCGAAGACGAGTTCGGCTACAGCTTCCCGGCCGAGGAGGACGCCGAGCTCGAAGTCGAGCCCGGCACCTACGACGTGCTGCTGACCGGCGACAACATCGAAAAGATATCCGTCGACCGCGCAAGCCAGACAAGCGCCTACTACGCAGTCAACCTCGAGCTGGACCCCGAGGGCACCCAGGCCTTCGCCGACGCCACGCGCAACCTGGTGGCCATGAACGGCCAGATCGTCATCCTGCTGGATGACAAGGTGGAAAGCGCTCCCGGCGTGCAGTCCATCATCACCGACGGCAAGGTGGCCATCACCGGCAACTACTCCGCCGACGAGGCCAACGCCTTCCGCACCGTGCTGGAGTCCGGCTCGCTGCCCGTGAACTTCGACATCTCCCAGAGCCAGGTGGTCGGCCCCACGTTGGGCATGGACGCCCTGTTCGCCGGCCTTATCGTCGTGCTTATCGGCCTGGCCTGCGTCATGCTTTACCTGCTGGTTTTCTACAAGGGCCTCGGCATCATCACCGCCGCTGCGGTGCTGGTCATGGCCGTGCTCTACCTGGGCATCCTGGCCGCGCTTTCGGCGTTCGGGCTGTTCAGTCTCACGCTTTCCGGCGTCGCCGGCATCGTGCTCACCATCGGCATGGCCGCCGACTCGTCCATCCTCACGGTCGAGCGCTTCCGCGAGGAGATCCGCATGGGCAAGAGCGTCCGCGCCGCGTCGCAATCGGGCGTGCGCCATGCTATTCTCACGTCCATCGACGCCGACCTGGTCACGCTGGTGTCGGCGCTCTGCTTGTTCTTCCTGGCAAGCGCGTCGGTCAAGGGATTCGGCCTCACGCTTTCGCTGGGCATCTTCTGTGACATCGCCATGATGCTGCTGTTCAAGGCGCCGCTCATCCGCCTGCTCGCTCCGCGCTCCATCCAGAAGCACCCCGAGTTCTGGGGAATCAAGGACTGCCAGAACGCATCGCACTTCTACGCCGACCTTGCTGCAGCCGAAGGCACCACCGAGGCGCAGGCGGAGTCTGGCGAGCAGATGAACGCGCTGGAGTCCGAGGCGCTTGCCGAGAACCAGACGGGGCTTGCCGGCCGTTCCATAGCCATCGACGCAGCGAAGAAGATCAAGGGACGCTTCATAAAGCACGACATCAACGTCCTCGGAGTGCGCAAGATATTCCTGACCATTGCGGCCGTGGCCATGGTCGCATGCTTCGCCGTGATGGGCCTGAAAGGGTTCGACTTCGGCATCGAGTTCGTCGGAGGCAGTTCGATAACCTATGCGAACACGGGCGACGTCACCAGCGACCAGCTGCGCGAGGCGTTCGCCGAGCAGGGCGTCGACGAGGTGACCATCCAGACCACCACCACGAACGGCGAGCCGGGCTTCCTGGTGCGCACCACCAACACCGACGCCCAGTCCTCCACGGTCACGGCCAACGCCGTCGGCGACAAGTTCGAGTGGAACTCGGCGGACATCAGCGTCGACACCATAGGCCCCGACTGGGGCGCAAGCGTCATCCAGTCGTCGCTGATAGCGTTCCTCGTGTCCATCATCCTGATCATCATCTACATCGCCATCAGGTTCGAGTACAAGATGGGCGTAATCGCGGTGGTCACGCTTCTGCACGACCTCATACTGGTCATGGGCATATACGCTCTCGTGGGCCGCGAAGTCAACCCGAAC
>CBCTKQ010000025.1:0-14626 GCA_965147515.1 uncultured Eggerthellaceae bacterium
CTCCTTCGCAAGCGCGGCCTTCATCGCTGCACCTCCTGGGCGGCGTGGGTCATGATGTCGTCAAGCGTCGCCGGGTCGCCGATGCCAGCGGAAGAAGGTACGAGCGCCGTGTCGCCCTGGGCCGTGTGCCGCACCCCCACGGGTTCCACGCCACAGGCGCGGGCCGATTCCAGCGAAGCGACCGCATAGCGAGCCTTGAACCGCCCGAGCGGCCCTTGCCCGACCACGCGCCCGTCGCGCAGGTAGATTATCCTGTCGGCACACTTGTCCAGGTCGGACGTTATGTGCGTCGAGAACAGGACGCCCACGCCATGCTCGCGCGCCAGGCCCAGCAGGATGTCCAGCACCTCCTCGCGCGACGCGGGGTCAAGCCCGCTGGTCGGCTCGTCCAGAACTAAAAGCCTGGAACGATGCGACAGCGCAAGCGCCAGCGTGAACTTCACGCGCATGCCCTGCGACAAGTCCATGATGCGCTTGCCCTGGTCGAGGTCGAACAGGCGGCAGTATTCCTGATAGGCTGCTTGGTCCCAGTTGGGGAAGAAGCCTCGGGTCACCTTCGCTATGGTGGAAAGGCGCTTGGTGCGGTAATAGTCGGCCTCGCCCAGCCCGAAGCCCGTCTGCAGCTTCGCCGCCTGCTCGTTGCCAGCGAACGGATTTCCGAAGTAGTCGATGGCGCCGCTGTCTGGATGCGCGGCGCCTTCCAGGCACTTGAGCGTCGTCGACTTGCCGGCGCCGTTGCGGCCTATGAAGCCCGTGATGGTCCCGGCGTCGATGGAGAACGACACGTCCTGCAGCACGAAGCCGGGGTAGCTCTTCGAAAGGCCGACTACGCGCAGAAGCGTCTCGACGCTGGAATCACATGCCTCACGCTCGTTGCTATCCATGCGCTTCCTTCCCAGAGTCGGCGAGGTGTGTCAAAAGCGGACGTCCCCCGGCACGCGCTAGATGCTCGCATCCGTCCTCGTCTCTATCGCTCGGCCATAGGCCTGAAGCATGACCTCGGCGTCCTCGATCCGCTGCAGGGCTATCCCCTGCGCCTCGTCGCCCAGCACCAGAAGCTCACTTCCCGGCGCAAGGTCGAACACGTCGCGCGCCTTCTTCGGGATGACCACCTGTCCGCGCTCGCCCATCTTGACTACGCCGAAGATGTGCTTGCCCATGGGAGGCACGGGGAAGCCGCTGGCTTCCTCGCTGTGGTTCACCAGGTCGTCCAGGCGCACGTCGAACACGCGTGCAAGGGCGCTCGCATTGCTCAAGTCGGGGGCAGACTCACCCGATTCCCACTTCGCCACCGACTGGCGCGAAACCCCTATGCGGGCGGCCAGCTCCTCTTGCGTAAGCCCGCAGGCAGTGCGCAACGTTGCGATGTTCTGAGAAATCATACGGTTCATACCTCCTGATTGCAGGATATCGGCCGGATGCACTCGGCTCCACCAACCAAACATGGCATAAACGCCGTTGCCATGCAAACCCTTCTTTACATTGAAGTACTTCCCTTTGGTTTCTTGATTCGCGCCATACGCTGGGAATACTCTATACCGCTTTGGTTGCAGGCATGGCTGGAGCAGCGCCCTCAGATCACGAACAGGTATACGGAAAGGAACTGCAGCACCGACCCGGCCAGCACGAACACGTGGAACACCGAGTGCATGTACTTCACCTTCTTGAAGATGTAGAACACGGCACCCACCGTGTAACTGAGGCCACCCGCCACCAGAAGCCAGAAGCCCGCAGGCGCAAGGTCGGAATACAACGCGGGCAAAAAGGCGACCACGCACCAGCCCATCACCACGTAGACCACTGCAGACACCCAGCGCGGGCGGAACGTCCAGAACGCCTCGAAGGCCACGCCCACCACGGCCATCCCCCAGATGACGAAGAACAGCCAGAGTCCTCCGTGCGGCATCAGCGTGACCATGCAGTAGGGCGTGTACGTGCCCGCGATCAAAATGTAGATGCAGCTGTGGTCCAGCACCTTGAACACGCGCTTCGCACCTTCGTGGGCCAGCGCGTGGTACATCGTGGACATCACGTACTCCACGAGAAGCGATATTCCGAAGAAGAGCGCCGACAGCAGAAGCAGGCCGCCGCCGTCCATCACGGACTTCACGATCAGCAGCACGAGCGCCGCAACGGACAGGCCCGCGCCTATGCCGTGCGTTATGGAGTTCGCTACCTCCTCGCCAAGGGTATACTCCCTGACCTTGTGGGCCTTGCGTCCGTTGGCCGCAGGGGAAGCCACGCTGCCACGTGCGTTCATGCCGTCCCTCCCGTCTGCACTGTCGAACATACAGTACGAAAGTCTAGCATGCCGTCAGATGCGAGAGAGAGCCGCTATAAGGCCATTCGGTCTAGGAACTGCTCGATTGGCACGCCCTTGTACTTGTCGTCGTTGTCCTTGCAAAGCCGCAGCATGTCCACGACGACGTCCATGGCGGCCTGCACGCTTTCAACCAGAGGGCGCCCGTTCATGTGGCGGCCGATAAGCACGCTTGAGAAGATATCGCCCGTACCCGGCAGGCGCACGGGGATCTCGTCGTAAGGAAGCAGCGTCACCAAGGGCCCGGCATCGGTGCCGTGCTGCTCTGACACCAGCGTCACGTGGCGTACGCTGCCTTCGCCGCCTTCCGCCTCCCACGTTGCGCCTTCCGCCCGCAACATCGCGCTGGTCACGACAACCGACTTCGCTCCCATGCCGTGAAGCGCCCGGACGATCTCGAGCAGCTCCCCTTCCGCAAGCGCCTTCTTTCCCACATGCATGCCGGTGAGGTACTGCGCCTCGGTGACGTTGGGCATGATGATGTCCGCCACAGAGCACATGTTGCGCATGTGCTGGACGCTGGCCTCGGTGACGCCGTTGTACAGCACGCCCTCGTCGCCCATGATGGGATCGACGAATACCGGAACGCCGCGTTCCTTGCAGGTGCGGCAGTAGTCCGACACCAGCAGGCTCTGCTCCTCCGACACCAGGAAGCCCGTGGCCACCGCGTCGAACGTGAACCCAAGCTCGTCCCAGATCCCCAGCGTGCTGCGCATGTAGTCCGTGGTCTCCAAGATGTCGAACTTCCCGTAGTCCAGCGTGTTCGAAACCAGGGCCGTTGGCAGATTGTACACGTTCAGCCGAAGCGCGCTGAGCATGGGAATCATCACCGACAGCGCCACCTTCCCGTACCCGGCCATGTCGTTGACCAGCAGGATCGAAGGCCTTTGCTCACTCATCGTACTCCTCTTTCGTCACCTTCTTGCGCTTGCCCGTCAGCTCGCCGATGTCGATGCGCCATACGGCCGTGCGGTGCAGGCTGTGCTCGATGGCCTCGTCGAAACCCTTCATGTTCGACGCCGCGTACCTCTCGCATATGGCACGCAGGGCCGCCACCTTCCCGGCGTCGTCCACCACCTCTGTCGCAGTGCCGAAGGCGACTGCGCTCGCGTATTCGGTGGTGAAGTCCTCGGGCACGGACGAGACGTCGCAGGCCGCAGACAGGCACACGTCCGGGTTCACGCGCATGGCGTCGGCCTTGCACCCGTGCTGCGCGCAGTGGAACACCACGGCGCCGTCCATCAGCGCGGGAGATATGGGGATGCAGTATGGCCTGCCGTCGGGCAGCGTCACGGCCAGCGTCGCGAACTCGCAGCGCTCAAGCACTTCCATGGCGAAGCCGGCGTCCATCTCGCGGTCCTTGCGTCTCATAGGCTTTGCTCCTTCGTCTCGTCGTCGCGCAGGGCGGGAGCGAGATAGTACCCTTCCGCCGAGAAGCGCTTCCTGTAGGAAAGGAAGCACATCGTCACGATTGCAAGGGTCGTTGCCGCCGACAGCATCAGAAGTATCACTATCTGGTACTTGGCCGCTATCACCGGGTCGGCTCCCGCGAGTATCTGGCCCGACATCATGCCTGGAATCTGCACGATGCCTGCCGCCGACAGCTTGGCGAGCTCGGGAGTGATGCCCGCCCCTATCGCGGCCTTTATCGAAGGGAACGCCGCCTCGCGCGGCGTGGCCCCTAGCGCCACCATCATGTAGATCTCGTTCGAGCGGCTGTCCATGCTCGCGAACAGCCTGTTTATGGCGACCGCCGCAGAGGCCAGCGTGTTTCCCAGCATCATGCCCGATATGGGGACCAGCACCTGCGCGCTGTACCACGGGTCGGCATGGATGACGCACTCGACCACGACGAGCGCCACGGATATGGAAGACGCGAATATCGAAAGGAACGCGTCCAGCCAGAGCCCTCGCACCGCCGACTTCATGCGCCCCACCGCGATCTGCGCGGCAGCGATGCACATGCACAGAAGCACAAGGCAGACGAGCCACCACGTCTGGTACTTGAACAGGTAGACCAAAATGAACCCCATGGCGAGCAGCTGCAGAAACGCCCTAACCGTGGACACCGCAATGTTCTTCGTCTGCCCCAGCTGCAGCCTCCACGACACGATGCCGGCCACGAGCATCAGAAGGCTTGCGCCCACCAGCTCCGGGTAGCCTATGTTCACCACGCCGCCGGTCATAGGTCGCCCACCGGTTCGTTTGTAGGCCTAGCGGGGTTCTGTTGGTATGAAAGCCTGCCATCGGCCAGCGTGAACGTGCCGTAGGCGTATCCGTCGTCCTCGCGGTGGCGGATGCGCAGGCACGCCGTGTCGTGCGCCAGCACGCAGCGCGTCAGCCTGCTGACGGCTGCGGCCGACTCGTCGTCGAGCGCCGCCTCCACCTCGTCGAGAAGCATCACCCGCGGACGCGTGACGAACGCGCGCAGCAGGGCCACTCGCGCCTGCTGGCCGCCCGAGAGCTGCGCGGCCGAATGGTCCAGCTCCACCCCGTCAAGCGCCGCCTTTTTAAGAAGCTCGGTCAGCTCCCCGTCGGTCGGCCGCGGGTTTCCGGCGTTCACCTTCAACGTCCACGGGAACAGCAGGTTGTCGCGCACGCTGCCGGGAACAAGAGACGCCGTCTGCGGGACCAGGCACACTTGCCGCCGCCACTCGTTGGGCTTCATGCCTTCGAAGGATGCGCCATCCAGCCACATCTCGCCGCCCGTGTGCGGAACCATGAGGGCACATGCGTTCAGCAGCGTCGACTTCCCCGACCCCGAAGGCCCCGTGAGGTCGTAGATCCTGCCGCCTTCAAGCGAGAAGCTCACGTCCGAGAACGGCGCGAAGGGCCTGCCCCCGCGCATGTACTGCACCCCGATATGCCTCGCCTCGAAAACCGCCATGCACACATGATAGCCATTCGGGGGCGTGCACCCTGGATTGGCCAACGGCCCTTAAAGCACGGCTTCCTTCTGGCGCTCGGGGTCGATGGAGCCGTGGATCTCGCGACCCATGCGGTCGAACTTGTGGATGTCGCTCTCGGCCATGCCGATGAAGGGATGCTTCCTCTGCTCGTATCGCGCGTCACCCGCATCGGTCCAGATACGCTCCGCCACCGGCGCCCACTTGCGGGCTGCCGGACGGCACTTCTCGGCCAGGTCGTGCGCGCTTTCGGTCGCCTGCAGGTCGGTGCAGTGCGCGCCCGACCTTTCCACGATGTCCTCGATGCAGTCGGGGTTTTCCAGCATCGGGCACGGTCGCATCAGGTTGTCATTGAACGGCTGCCCCTCGTAGTAGGCCATGAAGATGGGGCTCTTCAGGCAGTCAAGCAGCGACTGATCGCGGATGTTGGCGTTCGAGTAGTGGATGAACACGCACGGCTCCACGTCGCCTGCCGCGTTGATGTGCAGGTAGCGACGGCCGCCGGCTATGCATCCTCCCACGAACTCGCCGTCGTGCTGGAAGTCCAGCGTGAGTATGGGCTTCGTGTCGCGCACGTGGCGGTTGAAGCGGTACAGCATCTCGCGGTCTTCCGGCGTGGGCATGAGCGACGTGGGCGAGTCCACCCCTACGGGCATGTACGTGAAGATCCAGGCGAAAAGCGCCCCTTTGTCGATCAGCCAGTCGAAGTATTCGTCGCTGGCCACCGAATGCGCGTTGTCGTGGGTATAGCAGATGGACACACCGAAGGGCAGGCCGTGGCTGCGCAGCAGGTCCATGGCCGCGTCCACCTTGGCGTAGGTGCCCTCACCGCGGCGGCCGTCGGTGGCAGCCTCGTCGCCCTCGGCGGATATCGCCGGCACGAAGTTCTTCACGCGCAGCATGTCCTGGCAGAACTCCTCGTCGATGAGCGTGGAGTTGGTGAAGCACAGGAACACGCAGTCGGGGTGCGCCTCGCACAGGCGGACCAGGTCGTGCTTGCGCACGAGCGGCTCGCCGCCGGTGTAGATGTACACGTGCACGCCCAGCTCCTTGCCCTGCGTGATGATGGAGTCGATCTCGTCGTAGGTCAGGTTCAACTTGTGCCCGTACTCGGCCGCCCAGCAGCCCGTGCAGTGCAGGTTGCAGGCACTGGTCGGGTCCAGCAGGATGGCCCAGGGTATGTTGCACTGGTGCTTCTCGCGCATCTTCTCCTGCTTGCCCCATGCCAGGAAGTTGGCATCCACCAGCATCGTCTTGATCAGGTCGTTGCGCACCTCGGGGTTCAGCCCCATCACGCGCATGATCAACTGGTACATGTTGTTTCCGGGGTCGGCCATGACGTTGGCGAACGCCTTGCGCTGCGAAGGGAACAGCGAGTCCGGGCATATCGCGTTCACCTTGTCCACGACCTTGCCCATGTTGCTTTCGGGGTCGTCGCACAGGTAGTCCACCAGCTTGTATGCGGTCGCCCGCTTTGCGAATTCCATCGGTTTCATGTCAGAATCCCCCCGTTCGAGAATGCTGTACAGTTAATTCCCATGTGTGGAATAAACTATAATCGGGAATTATAGGAATCCGATTTCGGTGAGACAATGGTCAACGTAATGTAATTTGTGGACTATTTCACTATTCTTCAGGAAACGAGGCAGACGGACGACATGGGATGCAACGAAGGGAAGAGCCTGCGAACCGACCGTCGGGCAATAAGGACGCATCGGGCCATACAGGATGCCTACCGCACGCTGGTCGTCCGCGAAGGCCTGGACAAGGTAACCATATCGGCAGTCGCCCGCGAAGCCGACATAGACCGCAAGACGTTCTACCTCCACTACTCGTCCCTCGACAAGGTGGCCGAGGAGCGCAGGCAGATGATGTCGGACCGCATCGTGAGGGTGCTGACCGCGAACAGCGAGCCCGACGGGATCAACGTCAACATCCGCGCCATCGTCGTAGAGCTTGCCAACATCCTTCAGGAAGACCCCGAGTTCTTCCGCTGCGTGCTGGGAAAGATAACCATAGAGTCGCTGGTGGAGGCGCTTTGCGACCCCGTGTGCGAGGCGGTCCTGGAAAAGGAGCCGACCACCCTGGCCCCTGATGCCGAAAGGACGAACTACCTTGTACGGTACTTCCTCGCAGGCTCGCTCGCCGTGGCGCTGCATTGGTTTCTCACCGATTCGGACACTCCCATCGACGAGATCGCAGACCGCATACAGGCCCTCACCAGGCGCGGGCGCATCGCCTAGCCCCGCTTCCGCCTAGCGCGGCACCTCGGGATAAGGTGGCTCGATGGCGCGCTTGAACGCGTAGGCGTCGTAGCGGTTGGCCACCATGGACACCTGCGGACGCGCAAAGCCTGCGGCGGCCACCTGGTCGACCGACTCGCCTCCCTCCACCAGGCGCAGCAGTATGGCGTCCAGCGTCTTGTAGTCGATGCCCATGGACGCCTCGTCCACCTGGTTGGGCGACAGCTCGGCACTTGGCGGCTTGACCAGCACGTTCTCGGGCACGGGGGGTACCTGGCCCTTCTGCGCCGCCTGCTTGTTCCTCCACCTGACCAGGGCGAACACCTCGGTCTTGTAAAGCCCCCCGATGGGCGCGAACGCCCCCGACGTGTCGCCGTACAACGTGGAATACCCCATGGCGGCCTCAGACTTGTTGCCGGTGTTCAGCATCATCCAGTCGCGGGCGTTCGAAAGCGCCATGATGCACACCATACGGCACCGCGCCTGGGTGTTCTCGGCTGCAAGCCCCCCCAACGCCTCGCCGGTGGCGGTGGATATGGCATGCGCGAAGGCCTTGTAGGGCTCGGTGATGGGTATGGTCACCGCGCCTATCCCCAGGTTCGCGGCCAACTCTTCGGCGTCTTCAAGCGACTCGTCGGACGAATAGGGGCCGGGAAGCATAACGCCGTGCACGTGCTGCGCGCCAAGGGCATCTGTCGCCATCACGGCAACGAGCGACGAGTCGATGCCGCCCGAAAGGCCTATGACCACGTCCTCGAACCCGGCGCCGGCGACGAAGTCGCGCAGCGCGTCCACGCAGAACCGATATGAAGAGGCGGCATCCATGGATGCAAGTGTATACCGTCTACGTTTCCTGCACGTTTCGAACCTGGTCGGCGAGCCATTTGGCCCACTCCTCGACCCCGGTGCCCTTAGTGGCCGACACCGGGAAGATGGGCGCGGACGGGTTCAGCTTCCGCACCGACCCGTAGAAGGCGTCCTCGTCGAAGTCGAACACGGGCATGGTGTCCACCTTGTTCAGCACGACGGCCTGGGACACCTGGAACACGCCCGGGTACTTCAGCGGCTTGTCGTCGCCCTCGGGCACGGAAAGTATCATGACCTTGGCGTTCTCGCCCAGGTCGAAGTCGGTGGGGCATACCAGGTTTCCCACGTTCTCGATGATTATCAGGTCGAGCCTTTCCAGGTCGAGCACGTCCACCGCACGCTTGATCATGGCGCCTTCAAGATGGCAGGCTCCGCCGGTGTTGATCTGCACCGCCGCCGTGCCCTGCGCCTTAATCTTCTCGGCGTCCACGTTGCTGGCGATGTCGCCCTCGATCACGGCGATGTTGAACTCGTCGCGCAGCGCGTCGATGGTGGCCAGGATGGTGGACGTCTTGCCCGACCCGGGGCTGGCCAAGAGGTCGAGCACGAACACGCGGTTCTCGGCGAACCGCTCGCGCAGCTCGGCCGCGATGGAGTCGTTCTTCTTCAGTATCGATTCGTTGATGTCGATGTGCTTTGCCATGGGCTAATCCTCCGGTAGGTCTACCTCTATGGACTCCACTTCCATCTCGCGCCCCTCCATAAGCTGCAGCGCGAAGCTGTCGCATTCGGGGCAGAACATGTGGAATCGGTCGTGCTCGAACTCGGCCCCGCAGTCGAGGCAGATGCTCTTCGGGCGCACCATGTGCACCTCAAGCTCGGCGTCGGCCAAAAACGGGTCGCCCTCCTTCAGCACGTCGAAGGCGAACTGGAGGGCGTCTTCTATGGCCTCGGTCATCTCGCCTATGCGCAGCGTCACCTTCAGAAGCCGCGTGGCGCCCGAGTCCTTGGCCACCGGCGTGACGGAGTCCATCACCGACGTCATTATGCCCAACTCGTGCATGGGCTAGTAGTCTTCCTCGGCCGCAAGCTCCTCGTTCTGCTTCTTGATTCGCTTGGCCAGAACCACTCGCGCGGCCAGAAGCGACAGCTCGTACAGGGCGATCATGGCCGCGAACAGCAGAAGCATGGTGACGGGCGAGGCGTCGGGCGTGATGACGGCGCACAACACCATCAGCACCACGTACACCACGCGCCAGCTCTCGCGCAGCTTCTTGTAGGGTATCACGTCGAAGATGACCAGGTAGAAGATGACCAGCGGAAGCTCGAAGGCGAAGCCGAACGCCACCTCGAACTTGATGATTATGTCGATGTAGCTGGACATGCGCGGCTCGACGTAGCCAAGCCCCATGGCCTGGTCGGTAAGCCACTGGAACGCCGCCTGCAGGATGATGAGATAGCAGAACACCACGCCCAATATGAACAGCACGACCCCCACGGCGAACGTGGGCATGAACCACTTGCGCTCCTTGGGCTTCAGCGCCGGAAGGAAGAACGCCAGCAGCTGCCATAGTATGACCGGCGACGTTGCAATCACCGAGTAGAAGAACGCTATCTCGAAGCGCGTGGCGAACGCCTCGAAGGGGTCGAGCGCGACGGTTTCCACCCAGCCGGTCTCGGGGTCGAAAGGAAGGAACTCGGCGATGGGAAGCAAAAGGAACTGCCCCATGATGGGAGCCGACAGGTAGAACACGCACACCGCTATGCCCAGGCACGCCACGATGCGCACGAGCCGCATGCGCAGCTCGCCAAGGTGGTCGAAAAGGGGCATTCTGGCTGGACCGATGGGCATAGCCTAGTCCCCCTCTTCCACGACGGGCTTGGCGGCCACGTCGGCCTTGGGGTTCTCGCGGGCCTCGGTGGCGGCGGCCTCCTTGGCCGCGGCCTTCGCCGCCTCTTCTTCGGCAGCCTTCTGCTCGGCGGCCTTGCGCTCGGCGCGCTCGCGGTCGTAGCGGGCCTTGCGCTCGGCGAAGCTCTCGGTGCGCTCGACTGCGGCATTGGTGGCCTCGTCGGCCTTCTTGCGCGCCTCGGTAGCCTTGGCCTGCGCCTCGGACGCGGCGTTCTCCATCACTTCCAACGGGTTCTTCAAGGGTCCGTCGGGGTTGTCCTTGTCGACGAAGGTGGCGCCCTTAAGCTGCTCGGTCATGTCCTCCTGCGCCCCGCGGAACTTGGCGATGGCGCGGCCGATGGTCTTCGCGATGTCGGGCAGCTTGTCGGGCCCGAAGATCAAAAACCCGAAGATCAGTATGAGGAATAGCTCGAATCCGCCGATGCCGAACACTTTAGGCCTGCCTTATCGACCGGTCGCCTACGCCGAAAGCACCGATAGCGCCATGGTGGGTATGCCCAGCGCAAGCACCAGGATGACGCAAACGACCACGGTGAAGATCTTCTTCAGGCGCTCTCCGCGCTCGCGGCGCTCCTTCTCGCGCTTCTCTCGCTCTTGGGCGGCCTTGATGCGCTCGGCCTTCTCCTCGCGCGTGAGCTTGCGCATCTGCTTTTGTGCCTGCTTGTTGCTCTGTGCCATTTCGACTCGGTCCTTGCTCTGTTCCTGGCCGTTGCCCGGCTGCTACGACTTAAGCTTCGCGCGTATCTCGATGACGCGCGCTATGTTCTTGGCCGCCTCGACGTCGACGTGCCAGCGGTTCTTCTCGTAAAGCACCTTGCCCGCGACCATGGTCATCAGCACGTCGGACGTGGTGCACGAGTTCACCACGGCAGACACGGGGTTCAGCTCGATCGACTGGTTGGTGCCTGAAAGGTCCACGGCGAGCACGTCGGCCTGCTTCCCGATCTCAAGCGACCCTATGCGGTCGTCCATCTTCAGCGCCTTGGCCCCGCCGATGGTGGCAAGTTCAAGCATCGTGGACGAGTCGAGGAAGTTCCTCGTGTCACGCGCGCGGTTCATCAGCAGCCCGATGCGCATCTCCGAGAACATGTCGGTGGAGTCGGTGGCGGCCGGGGAATCGGTGCCGAGGCCCATGCGGAAGCCCGACTTCAGGTATTCGCTCATGGGAGGCATGCCCATGCCCAGCATGGCGTTCGACCTGGGGCACGTGCAGATGGACACGTCGTGCTCGCGCATCTTGTTGATGTCCTCGTCGCTGACGTGCACGGCGTATACGACCATGACGTTGGGGGCGTCGAACGCGGCCCAGTTGAGCGCGTAGCGCACCGGGGTCACGCCGAACGGGAGCCACGGTGGGATTTCCACGTATCCCCTGGCCTCGGCGTCCATGGTGTCGACCGCGAACATGGACGAGCCGTACTCGACGAAGTTGTATTCCTCGCGGGTGCCCGCCAGCCTGAGCGCCAGCGGCAGGTTCTCCTTGGTGGCCAGATGCGACGCGCGCTGGAACACCTGGGGATGGTTGGCGTATATGGAGGACGGGGCGACGCCTATGGTGACCAGGTCGGGGTTGGCGTCCTGGCGCCACTTGTATATGTCGGACTCGGCGGAATGCATGGCGTAGTCGACGCGCATCTTGTCCATGGCGCCCACCTCGCGATAGATGACGCCGCGCAGGCCCAGCTTCTGCACCGCCTTCAGCGATGCGCCCGTGGCGGTGATGTCGGCCACGGTGGTAATGCCCGACGCCAGGGCGTCAAGTCCGCCAAGTATTGCTGAGTCGTACCAGTCGGAAGGCTCAAGATGCGAGGACCTTTCGAGGATGGAAAGCAGCCACTGCACGTAGGGAAGGTCGGCGACCACGCCGCGCAGGGCGGACATTTCGAGCTTTGTGTGCAGGTCGACGAAGCCCGGAAGAAGCGCAGCCATGCCGAAGTCCATAACCTCATCTTCGGGATAGCGCAGCTTCAGCGACTCGAAGTCGCCGATGTCGACGATGACGTCGTCTCGCACCAGCAAAGCGCCGCCCCGCACGGGGGCGCCGGTCACCGGGAATATGTACTTTGCGCTGAGGAGCATGCGTCTTGCCTGTCCGAACTGCGGCCATGCGGCCTTTTCACACGTAAACTTGCATTCTAGCAGAAAGCCCCTCCCGCAATCGGCGGCGCGATATAATACCCATATGAACGAATCACCTTCCACCAGCATAGACACCGCCACCGGGAAAAGCGCGCCGGCCGAGCTGTCGTCCGCGCGCGTGACGGGCATATTCGCCCAAATAGCCGACCGCTACGAGGCCGTCAATGCGCTGTCCAGCATGGGGACCTCCCGGCTTTGGCTGAACAAGCTGGTCGATGCGGCCGACATAGGGCCGGCAGACGCCGTGCTGGACGTCGCGGGAGGAACCGGCGACGTCACCTTCGCCGTGGCGCGCGCGAAGAGGCCCGCCGTCATGGTGTGTTCCGACCTGGTGCCCGAGATGCTGGAAGTGGCCAAGCGGCACGCGTCCGACGGCGCCGCAGGCGGGGTTCCCGTGCACTTCCAGGTGGTGGACGCCCAGGACATCCCCTACGACGACGACACGTTCGATGCGGTGACCATGGCCTACGGGCTGCGCAACATGCCCGAGCGCGAGAAGGCGCTGCGCGAGATCCTGCGCGTGCTGAGGCCCGGCGGCCAGCTGGCATGCCTCGACTTCTCCACGCCTCCCAACCCCGCATGGAACGCGCTTTACGGCGCCTACCTGCGGCACGTCGTCCCCTTCTGGGGGAAGGTGGTCACGGGCGACGCTTCCGGCTTCGTCTACCTTGCGAAGTCGATCCGCGCGTTCCCCGACCAGCAGGGCGTGGCCGACATGATGCGCGACGCAGGGTTCGTCGACGTCGAATGGCAGGATTGCAGCGGGGGCATCGCCTGCATACACACCGCAAGGAAGCCCGCATGAACAAGGAACGGCTCTGGACTCCCATGTTCGTCGCCATCGTGGCGTGCACTTTGTGCACGTTCATGGTCGGACAGGGGTCGAACGCAGGCACCACCGTATACCTGGAAAGAATCGGCGGAAGCACCGGCCTGGCCGGGATAGGCGCGCTCATCTTCTCGCTGGCCGCCGCCGTGTCGCGCATAATCACAGGACCCATGTCGGACGCGCGCGGCAGGCGCCTGGTCATGGTCATCGGGTCGTGCTTCATGCTCGCGGGCACCATAGGCCCGCTGTTCGGGAACTCCGACGCGCTGTTCGTGCTGTGGCGCATCCTGCAGGGCTTCGGCTTCGCCGCGGCCACCACGGCGTCCGCCACCGCGGCCGCCGACGTGCTGCCTTTGAGCCGCTTGGGCGAAGGCATCGGCTACTACGGGCTTGGACAGGCCATAGCCATGTCTTGCGGCCCGGCGCTAGCCATCTTCTTGATCTCCACCGACCCGCCCGAGAACTTCTACTTCGGGCTTACGGCCTGCGCTGCGCTGGCCTTGCTTTTCTCGCTTCTGTGCGGCTACGAGAAGAACCCGCGCAAGCTGCCCGCCACGTCCGAGTTCCGCCTGCGTTGGGAACGAGGCGAGGTGCCCTACCTGCACAAGGACGGTGCGTCAGGGGACGCTCATTCCCGGAACGCCCAGGAAAAGGGACGCATCGAAAGCGAACGTTCCTCGACGCACGCTGACCCCGCCAAGCCTTCGATGGGCGAACGCCTTCGAGGACTCGTCGACGGAATCTTCGAGCCCACGGCGCTTCCCGGAACCATCCCCATGATGCTCATCGCCACCTCGTTCGGGTTCGGCATCTTCTACATGGGCGTATACGGCAACCACCTGGGCGTGGCGAACGCAGGGATCTTCTACACCGTGTCGGCCGTGGCGATGATCGTCGTCAGGCTGACGTCCGGCAAGTTCATGGACCGCTTCAAGCCCATCTACATAATGGGCGTCGCCGTGGCGTCGGGGCTTGTGTGCTATTCCGTGCTGGTGGCATGCTCGCTGCTGCCGGCCGACGCCGCCGAAGGGGTCTTCTACGCGTCGGGCGTGTTCTACGGCATAAGCCTTGGGCTGTCGTTGCCCGTCAACCAGGCCGTCGCGGTGCGCCTGAGCCCGCCTTCGCGCTGGGGCGCGGCGAACGGGCTGTACCTGCTTGGGAACGACGTCTCCATCGGAATCGCGTCGCTGGCGTGGGGGTTCCTTGCGCCAACGCTGGGCTATACCGCGACCCTTTGCATCGTGATGGCGCTCATCGCCGCATCGTTCTTCGCCGCGTTAGCGTGCTACCCCAAGGAAACCGTGTGACGAAAAAGCGGAAGCATCCGCGGCGAATCCGTTTGCGAGGCTGCAGAGTCAAGGGGACGGTTCTCTTGACTCACAACATAGAAGTAGTGAGCGAATGAGCGAAAGGGACGTGGCAGGGTCAGGCGGTCATCGCACCATCGATACGATGGAAGGTGACCTATTATGG
>CBCTKQ010000026.1:0-14481 GCA_965147515.1 uncultured Eggerthellaceae bacterium
AATGCGTGCACATCATCCGCTACGGGCGCGTCATCGCGCCATTGTGCGTCATCGTCGGCCTGGTCCTTCTGATGGTCGACGCCACGGCGGGTTTCCATAACCCGCTGCGCTTCGCGCTGCTGCTCACCAACTTCGGTTCGGTGATGACCTGGGGCGTCGTGTTCCTGGCCGTCTTCGTCGTGATCGCGCTGATAGTCATGGTGATGGACCTGCTGGGCAAGGGCCTGAAGGTCCCGCTGTGGCTCGACGTGGCCGGGGCCGCCTTCGGCATCTGCGTCTGCGTATACACCGGCTGCCTGCTCGGCGTGGCGAAGACGTTCCCTCTGTGGAACAACGCGCTGCTGCCGATACTCTTCCTGGTGTCCGCCATGTCCACTGGCATGGCCGCGATGCTTCTTGCGGCCACCATCGGGTGCCGCCGCGAGTTCGATGCGGTCGGCGGGTTCAGGAAGTTCCACTTCTTTTTGCCCATAGCCGAGATGGTGCTGGTGGCGTCGCTGCTGTTCATCACGTACAACAGCGCCGAGTCGGCCGGCGCAGCCTCGGTCATGAACCTGGTGGCAGGGAAGTGCTCCGTGGCGTTCTGGCTGGTGTTCGTGCTGCTGGGACTGGTGGTTCCCACGGCGCTGGAGTGGCACCTGCTCTTCTTCGCGTCGGAGGCCGAGGAGAAGTCCCGCATGGGGCGCATCCTGTCGGGCACGTCCGACGGGCTTCTGCTGGTGGGCGGCTTCGCCCTCAGGCTGCTCGTGCTTGCCGCCGCGATGCCGATAACCATGGTTCAGCCCTGGATGTAATGGATATAGCCTTGCGGTGCGCCGGTTCGGCAAGCCGGGCCGGCGCACCGCGCCATCGGACCGTTTCAGGAGGGATCCAAATGAAGAAAGACATGGCACGCGTTTCCATCGCCGCCTGCGTCGCGGCAGCCTTCGTGGCCGCAACTCTGGCGCTGTTCGGATGCTCTTCGGGGGCTGCTTCCAGCTCCTCGTCGGCTGCCGCATCGTCGGGCGGCACGGCCCCGGTCCAGCAGGACCAAGGGTCTGACGCCGTGGGCACGGGCCCCATGGCCGTGACGCTCGAGCTGAAAGACTCGCTTCCCGACGAGTACGTCCCCGACTCGCCCAACCAGTTCGCCGAGGAGACGTTGACGGTCAACGCGCAGCAGGACGCAACGGCGTTCGAGGTGCTGCAGGCAAGCGGGCGCGACGTCAAGACGACGGGTTCGGGCGACTCGCTCGAGATAGACTCCATCGGCGGCCTTGCGAGGGGCGACGGCGGGACGGGAAGCCATTGGCAGATGTCCGTCAACGGCGAAGTGCAGCGCACTTCCCCTAACGTCACCGTCATGAAGAGCGGCGACACGCTGACGTTCGACTTCGTCCAGCAGGATGGCGCTAAATAATACTTCGTCCTGCCGGACGAAGTATTGATTGACGCTGCGCGAACGCCCCGGCGGTTCTCCTTCGCCCTCCAAGAACTCCTCGCGTAACGAAGTACGCGTCGTCGTTCTTTCGCGCGAACTAGAACCACCGGATGCGCCGCTCGCTCAATTGCCACACCTGCATCTTTCGGTTTTTATTATCGGGCCTTCGAAAGAAGGCCCTTTCTTTTGCCTGCGTTCCAATATGGGCTTGACAGCCGCATATGATAGTGTTTATAGTGTGCATATAGGGTATATACACTATGGTGGCTGCAGTGCGAGACGTCGTGCGGCGGCCGGAAAAACGAGAGCAACTTGGAAATAATACTGTCGAACGCAAGCGACAAGCCCATCTACGCGCAGATAACGTCCCAGATCCAGGACGCCATCCTTTCGGGAGAGCTGCCGGAAGGGGCCCCGCTACCGTCCATCCGGGCCCTGGCCAACGACCTGCGCATCAGCGTGATCACGACCAAGCGCGCCTACGCCGACCTCGAAGAGGCCGGGTTCATAGACACGGTGCAGGGCAAGGGGACGTTCGTCGCCGGAGGCAACAAGGAGTTGCTGCGCGAGAGCCGCATGAGACGCGTGGAGGAGCTTCTGACCGAGGCCCTTCGAAACGCGTGGACCGCGGGGATCCCCGTCGAGCAGCTTCACGAGATGCTGGACCTGCTTTCCGAGGACGAATGACGGCGCGCCGGCGCGGCTTATGACGCAAGGTGAACCGCTTGCACGGACGTGGAAGACGAAGAACATGGAATACGCAGTCGAATGCACGGGGCTCGAGAAGCGCTACGGCGACTTCGTCCTAGGCCCTTTGAGCCTGACGGTGGAACGCGGCACGGTGGTCGGCCTGATCGGGCAGAACGGCGCCGGCAAGACCACGCTCATAAAGCTTCTGTTGGGACTGGTTGTCGCCGACGGGGGAGAGATAGGCCTTTTCGGACAGCGCGTGCCCGACCCTGAGAACCTGCCTGCCGACACGAAGGCACGAATAGGGGTCGTCCTAGACACGTGCTCGTTCACGCAGACCATGAAGGTGGCCGACGTCGAGGCCTTGGGCCGTGCGGCCTACAAGTGCTGGGACGGCCGCCTCTTCGGCGAGCTGGCCGATGCCTTCGGGCTCGACCCCAAGAAGACGGTGGACAAGCTGTCGCGCGGCATGGGCATGAAGCTGTCCATGGCGTTCGCGCTCGCACACCACCCCGAGCTGCTGGTGCTCGACGAGGCGACGGCCGGGCTCGACCCCATGGCACGCGACGAGGTGCTGGACATCCTGCGCGACTTCATGCTGGACGAAAGCCACGCCATCCTCATCTCGTCGCACATAACCAGCGACCTCGAGAAGATCGCCGACAAGGTTGTGCTAATAGACGGAGGCCAAGTGCTGCTGAGCGAGCAGAAGGAATCCCTTTGCGACGTTGCCGGCATCGCGCACTGCCGTGCGGGCCAGCTGGAGAAGGTGGTCGAGATGGGGCTCGTCGACAAGGAATCCGCCCGCGTGCTGCGGCATGGCTACGGGGTGGACCTGCTGGTGCCCGACCGCTTCGCGTTCGCCCGCGCGTTCCCCGACGCGCCGGTCGACCGCGCCACCATAGAGGAATACATGAACATGATGCTGAAGGGAGAATCCCTATGATGACCATGATGCGCTCCGATTTCATCACCATGAAGCGGACGCTGGTTCAGTTCGCGCTGATCGGCCTGCTCGTGACGGTGTTCATAGGCATCTGCGGAGTCAGCGTCCTGGCTGCCCTTGCGGCTTTTGTCGCCATGGTCCCGTTCATGTACGTGTTCAGCGTGGCCGCCTACGACGAGATGGGAGGCTGGGAGCGGTTCCGCCTGACGCTTCCCATCAGCCGCCATCAGGTGGTGTTCGGGCGCTATACCGGCATACTTGTGGTGATGGTGGCGAGCTGGGTCGTCGCAACCCTGCTGGGAATCGTCGCATCTTCGGTGCTGTCGACGATGCCTGGCAACGAGCAAGCCGCAGCCCTCTCAAGCGAATACAATCCGGTGGAGGGAAGCGGGCACCTCCTGCTCGTGTCGTCCATGATGCTGCTGGTCGCCGCATTGGCGCTTCCGCTGTTCACGCGCTTCGGCATGACGAAGGCAACCCGCATAGCGCCTGTCGTGTTCGTGCTGATCATGGCGCTGCTGCTGGTCTCCTCCGACAGCCTCAGCGGCATGCTGGCGGCTGCGATGCCGTGGATTTCGCCGCTCGTGCAGGAAGGCCAGGCGAACCCCTTTGCAGCGCTGGGCCTGGGCGCCACCGTGTTCGGGGTCGTGCTGGTGCTCTACGTAGTCAGCGCCTTCCTTTCGGCAAGGCTCTACGAGAAGCGCCAGTTCTAGCAGGCTGCGGGTTGGAGGGAGTCGAGCCTGCGGTTCCTGAAGAACACCCACCAGTTCACGCACAGGAACATCAGGTTCAGGTAGTACACGGCAAGCACCCAGCTGGACGGGTCCGACAACGTCTTCGCCGCGATGCCGGCGACGTATACTTTGGTTATAAGCGCAAGGAACTGCCTGCTGGTGCCCTTGGCTGTGCGGGCCTTGTATCCTTTGTACGCGTTCATGGGCCACGACAGCCCGAAGCATGCCAGCATCGCCGCTTCCAACAGATACGCCATGCGGTTCATCCCCCTGTCTTGGATTCGGCCCAGCCGAGGGCCTTTCTCTCGTCGGAACGATTCTAGTTCCAACAAAGCCATAATTCCAATACATGAATAAGCATGAACATATACACTGTGTTTATAGATTGAAACCCATCGAAAGGGAGCCATGGAGCTTCAGCAGCTGAAGTACTTCCTGGACATCGCGCAGACGCAGAACATGACGGCCAGCTCGAAGCGGCTGAACGTGGCCCAGCCCGCGCTGAGCCACAGCATGAAAAGGCTCGAATCCGAGCTGGGGGTGCATCTGTTCGAACATGTGGGAAGGAACATCAGGCTTTCGCGGGAGGGAGGGCACCTTGCAGGGTTGTTGAAGCCTGCGATAGCGGCCGTGGACGCCATCCCTGACAAGGTGCGCGACTTCGCGAAAGGCGAGCAGCAGACGGTCGAGGTGGGCATGCATTCGGCATCGAAGCTCGTGATAGGGGCGATAGCGGAATACAAGGCGCGCAACCCCGAGGCCAAGTTCCGCATCTCGCAGGACCCTTCCAGCGCCTGCGACGTGTCCGTGCGCACCGTGCGCGGCGACGGCGCGTCCGTCCCGGCGCCCGCTTCCGGTTCCATGTTGTTCCGCGAGCGCATCGGGGCAGCACTTCCCGCCAGCCTGGGAATCGACTCCGTCGGCAGCCTGGACGAGCTGGAGGGAAGGCAGTTCGTGACGCTTGCGGGGTCGAAGGGTTTCAGGCGCGTCTGCGACGAGCTTTGCGCCGCCCGAGGCTTCGTCGTGGGCAACGCCATAGAAAGCGACAGCCCCGACGCAGTGCGCGAGCTGATCGGGCTGGGGCTGGGCGTGGGGTTCTGGCCCGAGTTCAGCTGGGGCGGCCTGGAGGGAAGCAGCGCGCGCTTCGCCCCCATCGCTGACGACGGTTTCGTCCGCTGCCTGGAGCTGAGGCTGGAGCCCCGCGCGCAGGACGCCCCCGAAGCGCGGAGGTTCTTCGACTTCATGGCGGCCTTCGTCGACGAGGCGTTTTCAGCGCGGCGGTGATGCGGGGCGACCCCGCCGTCGCAAAAAGCGAACGTCCCTGTCTGGTGCCCCACGCAATATAATATGTGCTTTCTGCACGATGGCGGGCGCGTCCTGCCTGCTGGCAAGGAAGGCGCATTGACTGACAAGCCCACGAACATAGGAAGCAGGCCCTTCGGCCCAGGCTCGGTGCTGGCGAACTCCGTGCTGGTGTTCGTCGCCGGGTCGAGCTACGGGTTCATCGTGCCGGTGATAAAGAGCGCGGCCGAGGTGGGGATCTATCCCGCATCGTTCCTTCCGCTGCAGTACCTCGTGTCGTTCGTCGTCATGCTCGCCGTCATGCTGGTGCGCAAGGTGCCGTGGGGAAGCCCGCGGTCGTTCCTTCCGCTGGCCGTTCTGGGGCTGTTCACAGGAGGAACCTCGATCTGCTACTACACGGCGGTCACGCTGCTTCCAAGCTCCGCCGCGCTGACGCTGCTGTTCCAGTACATATGGATAAGCGTGCTGGTGGAATGCGTGCACAAGCGCAAGCTTCCTACCGCGTCCAGCGTGGTCGCCATCGCGATCATACTGGTGGGAACCGTTTGCGCGACGGGGCTGCTGGACGGCACGTCCCAGGACCTGAACCCGATGGGCGTCGCCTTCGGCTTGGGGTCGGCCGTGTGCTACGCGATGTTCCTTTACCTGTCCGGGACGCTCGGCATCGACAAGCCTGCCGTGCTGCGCACGACCATGCTTGCGGCCGGAGGCCTCCTCGTGACGTCGCTGGTCAGCCCGTCGGCCTACGTCGTCGCGCTTCCCGACCCGGCGAACTGGCCATACGGAATAGGGCTTGCGATACTGGGGATCCTTTTCCCCACGACGGTCATAAACTTCGCCAGCCCGCACCTGTCGGCGGGGATGGTGTCCATCATGGCGTCGAGCGAGCTTCCCGTCGGGGTGCTGGCCGCCTGGGCGATAGTGGGCGACGAACCCACGCCGCTTGTGCTGTTCGGGGCGTTCCTGATACTGGTGGGAATCCTGTGCAAGCAGGCACCAACCCTCGTGAAGCGGAAGCCCTAGCGCATCTCCCCCAGAGGCGTGGCGTTGGGGCACTTGCCGCCGTCGAGGACGAACCTTATGCGCTCGTCGAGCCTGTCCTCGCCGACCAGCTCGTCGAACAGCGCGGTTTTCATGCCGCCGTCCACAAGCACGACGTAGGGAAGCGCCGCCACTGCGAACATTATGCGGAGCTTGCGCTGCTCGTCGACGTTCACGGAGCAGAACTTCGCCTCTCCGGCGTACTTTTCGGAAACCGATTCCAGGGCTTCGAGCATCTGGGGGCACAGGTTGCACCATCCGGCGGTGAACCCTATGACGCAGGGGACGTCGCTTTCGGCGACCTCCCGTTCGAAGCTCTCGTCCGTTACCACGTGCACCATGGCCTTGGCCTCCTTCGGAACCTCCGGCGCGCGATGCCCTGGCGGCGCATCGGCCGCCAGGGACGGCAGCTTGCGCCTATTTTCGCCACGACATCGATTTTTTGGGCATTCTGCCGCATTCCGATGCATTTTTATCGCTTCTGGGTGCATTATATTGGAAGGGGATTGTTTGGACGACAAGGCGTTCGGCCCGATGGCGCGCGGCCTGCTTCGCAGGCGGCCTTCGGACGGGCGATAGGGTAAGTTGTCGTTGTGAGCAAAAAGCGTTACATAGCCATATTCGCGGTGTCGGTCGCCTTGGTGATCGGTGCTGTCTTCGTGTACATGAACCAGCTCTCGAGCACCGTTTCCGGAAACCTCATGACGGCGGTCGATGAGATATCCCGCCACGACGTCGAATCCATCGAAGGGGTGCTGGACGATTCCTATTCCCGCCTCGAGTCGGTGGCGAGGCGCATGGAGGTGTACGACGTCCAGACCGTGGCCGAGGCGCAGGAGCAGCTGAACCTCGAGTCCGCCTCGTCGAAGGTGTTCAACGCGATCTACCTGCTTGACGCCGACGGAACCCTTTACAGCAGCTCGTACGTGCGGTTCGACCCCGAGTCCCATTCCTACGACGAGATGATGAGGGACGGCCGCGAGCACTTCGTCATGCTCTACGACGACGCCAACGGCAAGCTCGAGACCACCAAGGAGTCGCTGATCTACGGCATCAGGCTTGGCAACATGCACTTCGCCGGGCACGACTTCGTGGCGATGCTCGGCAGAAGCGACCTGTCGAACATCCGCGACCAGCTGCTTATCGAGAGCTTCGACAACCAGGGCGTTTCCAGCGTGGTCAACGCGCAGGGCTACTACATCGTCAGCGCGTCGCCCGCCACCGACCTTTCGGGGCGCGACAACTTCTACGACATGCTGAACGGCGGGCTCATCGAGGACGGCGTGACCGTCGAGGACGTCCGCCGCAACATCTCCGACGGCGAGAGCTTCGTCATCAACTGCACCAGGTCCGACGGCGAGAGGCTGGTGCTCAGCTTCGCCCCGGTCGCCGGCACGTCGTGGTCCTTCATCCTGGCCGTCCCGATGCGCGTCTTCGAGCAGCGGTTCGCCCCCTTCATAACGCTGACGGCCGGCATGCTTGTGGTCGTGGTGATCGTCCTGATCGTGATGATGTCGGTGCTCTACCGCTTCATGAAGAGGTCGGTCTCGGCGAGGGCCGAGTCGGCGGCGAGGGCCGAGTTTCTGTCGAACATGAGCCACGAGATCCGCACCCCGCTGAACGGGATAATCGGGCTCAACCACCTCATGGAGAGCAACATCGACGACAGCGAGGCCATGAAGGGCTACGTCAACAAGCTTGGCAAGGCCGCACAGTACCTGCTTGCGCTGGTCAACGACATACTCGACGTCTCCAAGCTGCAGGCCGGCAAGGTTGTGCTGGCCCACGAGCCGTTCGACCTGTACAACGTGATGGAGAACGTCTGCGAGATGCAGCGCGAGCCCATCGACGAGCGCGGGATCCGCTTCGACATGCAGGGCAACGACCTTCCCTACCCGTACCTGATAGGCGACGAGACCCGGCTCAGCCAGGTCCTCATGAACATCCTGTCCAACGCGGTCAAGTTCACCCCCGAAGGCGGCAGCATATCGTTTCGAGCCTCCCAACAGCTGGTCGTCGCCACCCAGGAGGTGAACACGGCGATATCCATCTCCGACACCGGATGCGGCATGTCGGACGAGTTCCAGCGCAGCATATTCGACGCGTTCACGCAGGAGCGGAACTCCAACTCCGACTCGCAGAAGGGCACGGGCCTGGGCATGGCGATAAGCTACATGCTCGTCCAGCAGATGGGCGGCACGCTTTCGGTGGAAAGCGAGCTGGGGAAGGGGTCGTGCTTCACCGTCGACGTCACGTTGCCGCTCGACCAGTCGCGGCTCGCCGAGCTGCCGCACGAGACGTCGAACGCCACGGTGCTTCCCGGCGGCATGCTCGGGAAGGGCTCGGACGCGCCTTCCGGGAACGCGGCGCCTGCGCACGACGACGCGCCTGCCAAGGTCGTCAACCTGCTGGTCGCCGAGGACAACGAGCTGAACTCCGACATCCTCGTGGCGATATTGGGCAAGGAAGGCTACAACGTCGAGCTCGCGGTGAACGGCGTAGAGGCGGTGGAGGCGTTCGAGAGCTCGGACGAGGGCTTCTTCGACGCGATCCTCATGGACGCCCAGATGCCCGTTATGGACGGCTACGAGGCCTCCCGTAAGATCCGCGGCATGAAGCGAGCAGACGCCAAGACGGTCCGCATATTCGCATGCACCGCGTCGACTTTCGCGGAGGACCGTAGCCGCGCCCTCGACGCCGGGATGGACGACTTCCTCGCCAAGCCGCTCGACGTTCCCGTGATGCTGAAGAAGCTGGGCAAGCTGGGAAGGGGGGTCAGATGACGGCGGAAGCGAACAGGGAACCGGCGCCCAGGCGGCGCCTCTCGAAGCCAGCCAAGGCCGCGGTCGCGCTGCTGTGCGTGGCGCTGGCCGCCGCGGCGGCGGTGGGGGTCTGCGCATGCTCGCAGCACCAGGACGAGAAGGTGCACCTGCTGCTGAAGGTGCCGCGCACCGGGCACGAGGTGGTGTTCGACGACTCGCTCACCCAGATCGACCAGGTGGTGTCGATCATGGCCGACGAGTTCGAGGCCGACTACGACAAGGCCGACGTCGACATCGAGGTGGAGGTGTTCGAGCAGAACCAGTACGACAGCGCGATAGAGGAAAGCTTCGACACCCCGCGGTCGCCCGACCTGCTGTACGGCGACTACTTCAACATGTCCACGTACATACATTCCGGTCGCGTGGTGCCCCTCGACGACGTCGCGCAGGGCGACGTGCGCGACGGCATATACGGCTACTTGTGGAACATGAGCACGGTCGGCGGTAAGGTGTACATGATGCCGTACCTGGCAAGGCAGAACGTGCTGGCCTACAGCAAGCCCCTCTTCTCCCAGGCAGGGCTCGACGGCTACATAAGGGACGGCGAGATCTCGTCGTGGAGCATCGACGAATGGACGCACGTGCTCGACACGCTGGCGCAGGCGCTTCCAGACGACACCTTCCCGATAATGATGTACGCTGGCAGCTCGCAGGGCGACACGCACATAATGACGCTCATGCGCTCGTTCGGGTCCGACTTCTTCGACGAGGACGGCCACTTCAACCTGTCGACCCCGCAAGGCGTCGCGGCGCTTAGGTGGATACAGGACGGCGTCGCGCGCGGGTGGTACCCTCCGCACAGCGAGAACCTGGAAATCGAGGACTGCTCCAGCCTGTTCCGCGGGGGGCAGCTTGCGATCTACATGGTGAACAACGCCAGCATAGGGCGCTACGGCGACGAGATAGGGCTGGTGAACTTCCCAGGGCCCGACGAGGACGGGTGCGCCACCACGTTCATATCCGGGTTCGAGGTGTTCGACAACGGCGACCCGGCGAAGGTGCAGGCCGCGAAGGACTTCCTTTCCTACGTCTACTCCAGCGACGAGCTGATGGGCTATGCCGCCGGGGCCATTCCCGCCTCGATCTCGGTCGCCGAGAGGTACCGCGGCGACATAGAGGCGTTCGACCTGTTCCTCGAGAACCAGGACAACGTCGTCGACTTCACGGGGAACAACCCGGACACGCGCGCCGTCCGCGAGGTCTTCTACGGATGCATCCACGACCTGCTCATGGGCAGCGCCACCCCCGAGGAGACGGCAAAGGCTATCGACGAGCGGTGCAACAAGGCCATAGACGACGGGGTCGCAGCGTCCAAGCTGCACGACTAGCGGCGCTCCGCCGGCGCTTCCTTGCCGATTGGGGCTTGCGCAAACCTGTGTGCAGTCGCATAATCAGTTCGTTCAATTTCTGTGATGCCTTCGGAATGCACGCCGCAGACCGGAGGCGGAGAAGACTCTGGAGAACTCTTAAGTGAGTGCCGAAGGTGCAAGGCGGCAAAGCACGAAGCCGCCGAATCTCTCAGGCAAACGGACAGAGGATCGTGGACGCTCTCTTAAGGGCGCTTTCTCCCGGGCCTTCTCGCGCGAAGACTAAGGGGAGGAAAGTGGAGGAAGCGATTCTAAACGTTGTTGTAACCATCAACAGCTACCTGTCCAACTACGTTCTAATAATCCTGCTGCTAGGCATGGGCATCTGGTTCACCGTGCGCACCAAGTTCATCCAGTTCCGCTGCTTCGGCGAAGGCTGGCGCCGCCTGTTCGGCGACTTCTCCCTGCGCGGCGGCAACCAGGGCGGCGCGATGACGTCGTTCCAGGCGCTTGCCACCGCGGTCGCGGCCCAGGTGGGAACCGGCAACGTCGTGGGCGCCTGCGGCGCCATCATCATCGGCGGCCCGGGGGCGATATTCTGGATGTGGGTCATAGCCCTTCTGGGCATGGCCACCAACTACGCCGAGGCCGTCATGGCGCAGAAGACCCGCGTGGTCGACGCCGACGGCACCGTGCACGGCGGCCCGGTGTACTACATCACCACCGCATTCAAGGGCAAGGGCGGCAAGTTCCTGGCAGGCTTCTTCGCCGTCGCCATCATCCTCGCGCTGGGCTTCATGGGGTGCATGGTTCAGTCGAACTCCATCGCCGAGACCATGAACAACGCCTTCGGCCTGCCCACGTGGCTCGTCGGAATCGTCGTCGTGGCGCTGGCCGGCGTCATCTTCCTGGGCGGCGTGTCGCGCCTGGCGGCGGTCACCGAGAAGATCGTCCCCGTGATGGCCGTGCTGTACGTGCTGGGGTCCATCGTGGTGCTGGTCATGAACGCGCAGAACCTGCCGGCCACGTTCGCCCTCATCTTCGAGTGCGCGTTCAACCCCGACGCCACCGTCGGGGGCGCCACCTTCGGGATAATCGCGGCGATCAGCCAGGGCGCGAAGCGCGGCCTGTTCTCCAACGAGGCCGGAATGGGGTCCACCCCGCACGCCCATGCCCTCGCCGAGGTCAAGAACCCGCACGAGCAGGGCGTCGTCGCCATGATCGGCGTGTTCGTCGACACCATCATCGTGGTCACCATGACCGCGCTCGTGGTGCTGTCCGTGATGTACGTCGGCGACGGCGTGCTGGCCACCGGGGACTACGCGTCGCTCACCTCCGAGACCATAACCAAGACGAACATAGCCCAGATGGCCTTCGGGCAGTTCTTCGGCGCCGGCCCCGGCGCATGGTTCGTCGCCATCTGCCTGCTGTTCTTCGCGTTCTCCACCATCCTGTCGTGGAACCTGTTCGCCAAGCTCAACGTCGAGTGGCTGTTCGGCAAGAAGGCAGTCATCCCGTTCACGGTCATCGCGCTGGTCTTCATCTTCATGGGATCGCTGCTCTCCAACGACCTGGTGTGGGAGCTTGCGGACATGTTCAACCAGCTGATGGTCATCCCGAACGCCATCGCGCTGTTCGCGCTGTCGGGCGCGGTGCTTGCCATCGCGAACGCGAAGCACGACAAGCTCGCCACCGACGTCCACGAGGAGAAGCTCGAAGACGAGGCCCGCGCAGCCGCCATCGAGGCGGAAAAGCGCGTCGCCAAGGCCGAGAAGAAGGCCGAAGAGGAGCTGTAGCGTATTTGTCGCGTGGCCCGCGGGCCACGCGTCTCCTTCTTCTGCAGTCCGTTTGCCGCAGAACGTCCACTTTGCGTCAACGGAGTTGTAGTATATAAGCACATGGTTGATGCGAAGGGGATACAGCTATGTATAGGGGTCTTGTACACGTGTATATGGTCGGGTTGCCCGACGGTCTAGCCTCTGTCATCAAGTCCGCCGCACCCCTTCCGTCCTTTCAGCATTCCTTCTTCGAAAGCGCCCAGTTCGACCCTGCGCTTGCAGCCGAAGCCGATGTGGTGTTCCTTCGCGCCGGCGTCGAAGACGCTCTTGCCTCGGTTAAGGCCGTGCAGGATGCAGCGCGTCCGGGAACTCAGCTGGTGCTCGTCGCCCCCCATGGCGCGCTCGACGCCCTGGGCGCCGCGCGCGACGCGCTTTCCGACTTCTGGGCCGAGCCGCTCGACGCCTGCGAGGCCGCGTTCCGCTTCGGCCGCTGGCAGCAGGCGCGCAAGCAGGAAGCCGACCTGTGGGAATCCCGGCAGTTCCTCGACGCCACCATCGACTCCATCCCCAGCCTTGTCTGGTACAAGACGCGCGACGGGGTGCACGAGAAGGTGAACTCGAGCTTCTGCGAGACGGTGAAGAAGACCAAGGAGCAGGTGCAGGGCCAGCGCCACGCCTACATATGGGACGTGGAAGAGGACGACCCCGCCTGCATCGAGTCCGAGAACGAGGTCATGGCGTCTGGCAAGACCTGCGTTTCCGAGGAAGTCGTGCAGACCGGCGACGGCATCAGGCTGCTCACCACGTACAAGTCGCCCCTCTACGACCTCGACGGCAGCGTCATGGGAACCGTTGGCGTGGGCATAGACGTCACGCAGGAACGCGCCTACGAGAACGACCTGGTCGAAAAGAACCACACGCTCGAGACGATATTCACCTCGCTCGACTGCGGCGTCATGACGCACAGCCTCGACGGCGCGCGGATCCTAGGGGTAAACCGCACGGCGCTCGACATCCTGGGCTTCCAGTCCGAGGACGAGATGAAGGCCAAGGGCTTCGACATGATAGCCTCCACGGTCGTCGCCGAGGACGCCGGGCGGCTGCGCGAAGAGATCAGGTCGCTCACCGAAGTGGACGACAGCGTATCCACGGAATACCGCGTGCGCCACGAGGACGGCGAGCTTCTGCACGTCATGGGCAACATAAAGGTGATCGAGAAGGACGGCGAGAAGTTCTACCAGCGCTTCCTGCTCGACGTGACCGACCAGAAGGCGCACGAAGAGCAGAAGGACCGCCGGGTCCGCGACCTCATCCAGGCGCTCAGCGAGGACTACATGGTCGTGTGCGCGTTCGACATGGACACGGGCAAAGGCGACCTGCTCAGGCTGGCATCCGGCGAGGACAGCGAGCTGGAGAGGATATTCCGCGGCGAAACCTCCCTCGGCCGCACCATCGGCGCGTACATCGATGCGCGCGTGCACGAGGACGACAAGCAGATGCTGCGGGACGTCCTGTCCGCCGAGGGGATAATGGCCGAGCTGAAGCTGCGCGAGAGGTTCGACAAGCTGTACCGCGCCCACCGGGGAAGCGTCGTCCAGTACCGCCAGGCCACGGTCGTGCGCTTCGGCAACTGGAAGGACCACCGCGAGGTCGTGGTCGGCTTCCGCAACGTGGACCAGCAGATCCGCGAAGAGCTTGAACAGAAGGCGCTTCTGGAAGAGGCGCTGGGCAACGCGAACCGGGCCAACGCCGCCAAGAGCGCCTTCCTGCTGAACATGTCGCACGACATCCGCACCCCGATGAACGCCATCGTCGGGTTCACCACGTTGGCTTCGAACCACATCGACCAGTCCGACAAGGTGGAGGGCTACCTCGAGAAGATCAAGGCGTCGAGCGACCACCTGCTGAACCTGATAAACGACATACTGGACATGAGCCGCATCGAGCAAGGCAAGGTCACGCTCGACGAAAGCTGCTGCAGCCTGACCACCGTCTTCGACGACCTGCACTCCATGCTGCAGCACGAGGCCGCAAGCAAGGGGCTGAGCCTTTCGATGGACACGTCAGGCGTCCGTCATCCCGACGTGGTGTGCGACCGCCTGAAGGTGAACCAGGTGCTCCTGAACCTGCTTGGCAACTCCCTCAAGTTCACGAACGCCGGCGGAAGCGTCCGGGCCACCGTCAGCGAGCTTCCTGGGTCGCCTGTGGGGCTTGGGACGTACCGCATCGAGGTCGAGGACACGGGCATAGGAATGTCGCCCGGCTTCATCGAGCACATCTTCGACCCGTTCGAGCGCGAGCGCACCCAGACCATCAGCGGCATACAGGGCAGCGGGCTGGGCATGGCTATAGTGAAGAGCCTGGTCGACATGATGAACGGCACCGTCGAGGTGCAAAGCAAGCTTGGCGAGGGGACCCGCTTCGTCTTCAACTTGACGTTC
>CBCTKQ010000027.1:0-14086 GCA_965147515.1 uncultured Eggerthellaceae bacterium
ACCAGGCTGCCGTCTCCGGTGAGCATCCAGCCCACCGTACCGTGCACCATGTTCTTCGCGCTGAAGTAACCCTTGTACCCGCCGTAGGTTCCCCAGCAGCCATAGCGGCTGCCCATGCCGTTCACGTACTTCTGTCCCGTGGCGCCGATGATGGACTTGCAGTTGGTGAACATGTTGTTGTTGGTGCTTGCCGCGGCCCACACGGCTCCGTTGGTGAAGCCGCTTCCCACGTAGACGGTGGTCAGCTGGGTGTCGTTGCGGAACATGTTGTCGGCGCTCACCGCGTTGCCCGTCTTCCAGGTCCAGCGGGAAAGGTCGATCGTCTTGGCAGTCACGCAGTTGTAGAACATGCTCGTCATGGTGGTCACGTTGCTAACAACCAGCGCGCTCATGTCTATGTTGGAATAGGTGTAGCATCCTTCGAACATGCTTGCCGTGTTCTGCAGCTTCACCGTGTTCAGGCTTGAAGGCCATTCGAAGCCGGTAAGGCTGGTGCACCCTGCGAACATGTTCGCCATGGTGGTGACTTCGGGAGCGTTGAAGTAGCTCAGGTTGAACACGCGCATGTTCGAGCATCCCTGGAACATTGCCGACATGTCGGTGCAGCTGTCAACGTCGAAGCCGATGCGGCGAACGTTGCCTTCCTCAAGGTTGCTTCCTTCCACTGTCTCTTCGTAATGGAAGGCAACATCCTCGAGGGACTTGCAGTTCTTGAACATGCTGGCGGCCGTGAAGGTTATGGGGCTGTCGACGTGACCCGAGCTCTGATGCGTGGGCGTGGGGTTCTTGAACTTGGACAGGTCGATGCTCTTCAGCTTCATGCAGTTCTCGAACATGGAGTTCATGCTGGTCACGTTGACGGTGTCGAACTGCGTGGAGGGGAATTCCACCGACACCAGGGCCTGGCAGTCCTTGAACATGCCAGCCAACGTGGTCACCTGGTTCACGTCGAACGAGGATATGTCCACGCTCTTCAATGCGCTGCAGCCTTCGAACATGCTTCCCATGTTGCGCACGTTGGACGTGTTGAAGGTTGATATGTCCACCTGTTCCAGCGCTGCGCAGCCGTTGAACATCTTGTACATGCTGGACGGAGCGTTGGTCATTTGGAATCCAGTGAAGTCCACGTTGGTGAGGTAGGGGCTGTTAGCGAACATGTTGCTGTAGATGCCGCCGCCTTCCACGGTGATGGTCTTTCCGGGCGCCACGCTGAACGTGCGGATGTTGTTGCGGCATTCGTACCACGGCGGCACGCCGGTTTCGCCATCTGCGGCCGTGCCGGTGGCGGTGGTAGTGAAGCTGGCCAGCTCGCCGGACGTGCCCGATTCGGGGGTCAGAACCAGGTTGCCCGCGCTGTCCAGCTCCCAGTACACGCCAGCAACGGCACTGCCGGGCGTCTTGGAAAGCATGCGGCCGCACAGGTAGCCGTTGCCGCCCACCTTCGCGAAGGTGTAGTTGGTGTTGGCGGCCACGTACTTCTGGCCCGAGGCGCCTTGTATGGAGGTGCAGTTGGTGAACAGCGTGTCGCCTGTAAGTTTTGCGCCTACGTTCCAGCTGGCGCCCACCGTGACGGTCTTCAGTGCCGAATCGCCGTTGAACATGCTGGTGGCGGTGACCGTTTCGTTGGTGTTGAGTGCCCAGGTGGAAAGGTTTATGTCGGTTATGGCGTAGCAGTTCTGGAAGGTGCCTGTGAGGTCTGTCACCTGGTTGACCGCCCAGGACGTCATGTCGATGGATGGCAGCTTGTGGCAGTTGGCGAACATGCCTGCCATGTTCTTGATTCCTCGGTTGGGCAGTATGCGGCCGTCGACGCTGAGGCCCGATGTATCAAGCACGTCGGCCGCAGGCGATATGACGCTGGTCAGCGACTCGCAACCGTTGAACATGTTCGACGTGTTTTCAAGCATAACGCCCGTGAAGTTCGCCGGGAACGTGAAGCCGATCAGAGCGCGGGCGCCCTGGAACATGCCGGACATGTTGGTGACCACGGCCCCCATGGGGTTAGTAGCGTGGGCCGGCAGTGTCACGCCTGTGAGCGTGGTGCAACCGTTGAACATGTTGGCCATGCTGACGCCGGTCGCGGCGCCTGTCTGACGAGTCAGCGAGTTCGAGAAGTCGACGGATTCCAGGCTCGTGCAGTTCTGGAACATGCCGGACATATCACTACACATGCTGATGTCGAAGTCGGTGCCATAGCCATATGCCACTATCCCGCAATTGTCGAAAATGACCCTTTGAAGAGAGGGACAGTTGGCGAATAGGTTGGACATGTTGCTGACGCGATGCGTTTTGAAGCCGGCCATGTTGACCACTTGTAGGCGGCTCCAATCTTTAAACATGCCTGAGATGTTCATATTTTGAGCAAAACCAATGTAGCTGTTGGGCGCCACGCGAACGCCCAGGACGAAGTCCTTGTAATTGAGCCATGCGCAGTTGTAGTTGCGGTTAAGGCCCTCCTTGTCGGAGTTGTCAGCCTTGTATTCGGGCCACTGATAGAAAACCTTGTCTTCGGTGGACACCTTCGATTCGAACTCGAGAAGTCCGTTGGTATAAAGGGTCCAGCCTATAGCGTTGTAAGCCATTCCGTAAGTGCCTGTTGCGTAGACGTCGGTGGGGTTGGAGTTGATCAGGTCGTTGGCCTGCTGCACCGTCATGCGCGCCTGGGCCGTGCCGGGAGCGGCTGACATGAAAGTGCGGGCCTCCATCGTGAACGCCTGCAGCGCCTCCTCCTGCGCCTGCTGGCCGGCCTCCACAGGCAACGACTCGGTCAGCTGGTTGTCCCCCTCCATGGGCTGGGCGGCGTTCGCCCCCTCGTGGTGCTCCTCGGCGGGGGCGGACGCCGCGCCGGCCTCCGCGCCCGCGAACGCGGGCAGCTCCTCGGGGGCGCCCGCGCCCGCCGCGGGGGAGGCCGTCACCTGGCGGGACGCCTTGGCAAGGCGAAGGCCGCCCCCGGTGACGATCGAGACCGTCACCTCGGCCGATCCCGCCGAGTAGGCCTTCACCAGGACGCCCGCCCCGCCCGCCTCCGCGGAGAGCTGGCCTGCGGGGTAGGCGAGCTCGAGGCGGCAGCCTTGCGGCAGCTCCGCCTCGGCGCCGAGGTCCGCGGCCGACCCGTCGGCCGCGACGGAGAGCGGCTCCGCGGGAAGGCTCAAGGCGTAGCGCTCGACGGAGTTGCCTGACACGGCAAGTCCCGGCACCCAGGCCGGGGCACCTTCAGGCAGGTAGACGACGGCGCCCGAAGCGCCGGCCAGCACGGCAGTGTCGGCTTCGCAGGATGCACCCAGCACGGCTATCTCCTTCAACTGCGAGCAACCATCGAAGGCGCGCGCACCGACGTAGGAAACGGATGCGGGGAGCGAAAGCGCGGGGAGCGCGGTGCCCGCGAAGGCGCGGTCGCCTATGGATGCAAGCCCGTCGGGCAGCTGCAGCTGCGCGAGCTGCGCGCACCCCTCGAAGGCGGCCTCCCCTATGGAGGAGAGCCCTGCGGGCAGCGAAACGCGGCCAAGCTGCGGACATCCCGCGAAGGCGCGGCCTCCGATCGAGCGCAGCGTCGCGGGGAGCTCTGCGCGCTGAATGTTGGTGCAGCCTTCGAAGGCCGACTCGGCCAGCGCTTCGACGGACATCTCGGCGCCTGCGACCTCGGCCGAGGCCGGGACCGAGAGCGCCTCCGGCGCCCCGGAGGGGTCGCCTGCCCAGAAGGCCTCGAGGGCGCCCCCTCCCGGAAGCACCCTGTACGCGAGGCCGGAGCCCTCCTCCGGCAGGGCCTCCTCGCCCGGCGCGGGCGCGCCCTCGGCGCGGAAGCCCGCGGCCTCCCAGGCGGCGCCGTCGGCGCCCGCTGCGAGCGCGACGCGCGCCGCCTCGCGCACCTGCTGGCTCGCGGCGAACGCGTCCACGCTTGTCACCGTGCCCGCGCACGCTATGGTCTTCAGCCCCTCTGCCGTCCAGAGCGCGCCCCTGGCGACGGTGGTGCATCTCTCGTCTATCGATATGGACGCCCCCGCCCCTCCTGGGACGGCGGTGAGCGTCGCGCCCCCGTCTGCGTACAGCAGCCCGGAGGAATGTCGCTCGTAGGCAACGCCATAGAGCGACCGGCGCGGCAAGTGTTGGCTGCTTTGCGAAGGAGCGGCTCGAAGAGACGCGACGCAAAGCAAGACCAGCACGCAGCCGTGACGCATCCGCTCATCGATTTTCGCCCCGATAGGGCCAATTCTGTCCAAAAGTTGATACTTAGGTGAGAATAATCAGCATGTCGAAGCCTTGAATCCACCCCAAAAGATGCTCAGCAAAGCCGAATTCGTATACCCCTATGCACCACCACGGCATAACGTCCCCCGACTCACGCCTTCCGCGCATGTCGCGCCACATACTTGTGCAGTAAATGTCGGGAAGGACACAGGGCGGCACAAATGGGGTGCGCACCGGGCAAATTCGCGTATAATCGACCGAGTAGCAAACCCAACAGGGCAAAACAGCTGCTGCACAACCAGGAAAAGGAGCATTTACATGAAGGCAATCAGCAAGGTAGTCGCAGTGCTTGCAGTCAGCGCGCTGGCATTCGGCATGTTCGGCTGCTCGAGCAATTCCGGCGCGACCACCACGAACGCCGACGAGGCACAGACCTACACCAGCGAGGAAATCAAGGCCACCGACATCACCGTCGAGAAGAGCGGCTATTCCGAGGTCTCCCAGACCACCATCGACGCCGACGGCAACGAGGTCCAGGTTCCCGCCATCGACTTCGCGTTCCTCGTGAAGAACAGCAACGCCGGCTACGTCGCCCAGAACGTTCCGTTCAACGTCAACGGCTACAACGCCAACGGCGAAATCGTCTTCAGCGGCGGCGCCACCTGCATGTACATCTACCCCGGCATCGACACCGCGGTCTCCGGCACCACCACCATTTCTCCTGCCGAGGGCATCGACACCACCATCGCCGAGTTTACCGTCGAGCCTCTGATGTCCACCGTCGAGTGGCTGAAGACCGGCCTCTCCGACGCTGACATCGCCGGCATGTTCACCGTCGAGAACGCAACCGCCGAGCGCACCGAGACCGGCCTGAACGTCAGCGCCACCGTCACGGGCGACCTCGCCGACGGCGACAAGATCTACAAGGTGGCCGACCTTGAGAACACGCTCGAAGGCCACTGCATCGCCATCTTCACCGACGCCGATGGCAACATCCTCTTCGGCAGCGACTCCACCAACGTGCTGATCGACCAGACCACGCTCGACAGCATCCAGTCCACCGAAGGCGGCGACGCGGCTCCGCTGAACAACGTGTCCATCACGATCACCGACGCCCCCGAATACGCGGACTTCCAGATCTACGTGATGCCCGGCCTGTAAGCCGACATCTAACCAGCCGGCTTGGGCTGGCAATGCGCAACATCGAAACGGCCGCGGACCCCGCGGCCGTTGTTTTTATGTGGCGGGAAACCCCGTCTTGCTGGTTGTTCTATACTGTTATAGCCCTTTGACGCCTGCGTCCTGCACGTTTGGCCGCATGCTTGGCCTGCAAGACGAAGGCGGAAACCAACGCACTGAGAGGCGAACATGAAAACACTTTCCAAGATCGCAGCAATCGCCGCATCGGCGGCATTGGTTCTGTCAGCCCTGTCGGCGCTCGGATGCTCCTCCTCCCAGCCTTCGGCGCAGTCCGCGCCCGGGTTCGAAGCCCAGGACATCCAAGTCAACGAGCCGGGCTACGCCATAACCGACGAAGGCAAGCTTCGCTATGCGTTCGTCGCAGTCAATCCCAACGACGGGCACGTCGCACAGGACGTCATATTCACGATCGAGGCGTACGACGCCAGCGGCTCGATGATCGCCGGAGGCGGCGAGACCATCTCCATGCTCTATCCGGGCGTCGAAACCCCGGGCGCTGGCGAGGCCGACCTGTTCTCGTCCAGCACCGACACTCCCGAGGTGGCAAGCCTCTCCATCGTTCCCATGATGGACTCGGTCACCTGGTCCGACACCGACGTGACCAACGACCAGATCGAGTCCGCCATAGAAATCGTCAGCCCGCACATGTCCACGTCCAACGACGGAAGCATCGCCATCAACGCGGGAATCAAGCTGAAGGCCGAAGGCGAGGGCCAGCCCCTGGCCGGGAAGGACCTGGAGGTTCGCGCCATCGCGCTGCTGTTCGACAAGTCGGGAAGCGCCCTGTGCGGAACCGAGCCTGTTGCCCTGACGCTGAACGCGAACGGCGACACCTGCCAGTTCGAAGCCACCATTCCCAACGCGCCCGAATACGGCGAATGCAACCTGTACGTCACTCCCGACGCGCTGCTGTAGCCTTCCGACCGCAGAGGCCCAAGGCATTCGGGGTTTTGACCTGACCGCTTTTGGTTCTGGCATGAAGGCCGGAAGTTCGGAAGCCTTTTGTCCCGTCCTGACGACTTGCTGTAAGGAGCAACCGTGATTTACTGCCCGCAATGCGGAAACCCCAACTTCGACGACGCAAACTACTGCGACACCTGCGGCGAGCCGCTGATATCCGCCGAGGAATACGCCAAGATGCGCAACGCCGCCGAGATGCAGCAGCTTCTCGAGGCGCAGCGCCAGCAGCGTGAGGCGGCTGCATACAACAAGGCCTACCGAAAGGCGCAGAAGGATGCGAAGAAGGCGGCGAAGTCGCAGGGTGCGCAAGGGCAGGGGAGCACCGCCGGGCCTGCCGGTTCCCCTGGTGCCTCCGCCGGGCCTGCCGGCGTGCAAGGCGCCGCTGCAGAGTCCGCTGCCCAGGGACCTTCCGGTTCCGCGGCAACAGCGGCAGCGAACGGCTCCGTTGCGGGCGCGCCACGCGCAGGTGCTTCTGCACCCGCTTCCGCCGCGTCCGACGCCGACTTCACGGTCTATAAGCACGGATGCCTGGCGCAGGCCTGGGACGACATCACGGAAAGCGAGGGCTGGGTCAAGCGCATACTGCTTCTCGGCCTGGTCAACATGGTGCCCATCCTGAACTTCTTCGTGGAAGGCTTCGCCATGCAGTGGGCGCGCCAGCTTCCGCTCGACAAGGTGGAAGGCATGCCAACGAAGATATTCCGCGACGGCGCGTTCGTGCAGGGCTTCTACGCCTTCGTCGTGGCGCTGGTCGTCGGAATCGTGTCCAGCGTCGTGGCGGGAGTGCTCGGCTTCGTGCCGGTGCTTGGCGCCTTGGCGGGGGTGGCCGTCGCCCTTCTGCTGTCCATGTTCAAGACGCTTTCGGTCATGCGCGTCGCCATCTCGCAGAACCTGTCGTCAGGCTTCGACGTGAAGGCCATCTGGAAGAGCTTGTTCACGAACCGCTTCGGCAAGCTGTTCTGCGCCACGCTGCTTCCGGGGATCATCGTTGGCGCGGCCAGCGTGTTCGTCTGCGGGTCGGTGCTGGTGGTGTTCGGGCTGAACAGCATCACGTCGCTGGTTGACAGCATCCAGTACGCGCAGCAGATGGAGCAGATGGCCCAGATGAACCCCATGATGCAGATGTTCGGCTACGGGAACCCGTGGCCTTCGGTGGTCGGCCAGGCGATGGGGCTCGTGCCGCTGTTCTTCGTCATCTACCTGATCGCCATGTTCCTGGCGGCGTTGTCCACCGTGCTCACGTTGCGCGCCACCTCGCATTACGTCGCCCGCTACCAGCACGACTGGTCGCAGCTGTCCAATACTTCGGCCTAGAACGGCCGAAGTATTTATTGACGCTGCGGCTTCGCGTGGCACCCCATCTTGCCTTTCAGGCCCTTCGCCGTGGCACGAAGGCCAACGGCTCGGTCCTTCAAGGCAATTCGGAGCACCACGCGAACCCTCGCTCCGCGCATCTGTTTGCAAGCTCTCTCAGGGTGACGCTCGTCATGCTACATGCGCCAGGGGGTGTCAGGGTACGTATGTGTCGGTGGACGTTCACTTTTGACACATTCGAGCGTGCCATTAGAACACATCTAATGGCACGCTACATTCCAACGTGTGATGACAATAGGGTCAGGTCGTTCTGTCACATTCTTTGAGGGACTGCGCTTTTTGAAGTAGGTGCGTAGCTCGCCTGCGCCCGAGCTGTCGCGCTTGTGGTCGCAACAAGACAAACGATTGCTTCGTTGCCGTTCGACGTAAGAACCGGTCACGTTTCCGCATTAGCTTCTTGACGGCAAAACGCACAGTCTTCTGTAATCGGCGTTTCGAACGGCGTAGCTATGCTCTTCCCAAAGGGCGACAAAGGCATACAAGGGGAGGGCAAATGACAAGGGATCTGACGTTTTCCGACTGGCCCATGTTCGACAGGGTCATGCGCAACCCGGGCGTATGCAGGCAATTCCTGCAGGTCGTGTTGGGCATCGAGGTCGGCCGGCTCGACTACGTCGACATCGAGAAGTCGCTGTTCCCCGACATCGAGGCGAAATCGGTGAGGCTGGACGTGTTCGCGAAGGACTCTAACCGTATATTCGACGTCGAGATGCAGGCTTTCCCCAAGTCGGCCCTGGGCAGGCGCCTTAGGTACTATCAGGCTGCAATGGACATCACGTCCACTTCGCCTGGTGCGAGGTATGAAGAGCTTCCAGAGAGCTTCATCATCTTCCTATGCAGGCATGATCCGTTCGGGAAGGGCATTCCAAGATACACCTTTAAGATGCATTGCTCAGAAGACATATCCGCAAATTCCGGTTGCGGCATTGCGTGGATCGTGCTCAACGCGAAGGCCTGGGAGCATTGCGCAAACCCAACCTTGAAATCCTTGTTAAAATACACAACAGAAGGCAGCGTCGAAGACGACGCGCTGGTTAAGACCATAGACGGTTTGGTGAAGGAAGCCAACGAAAACCGCGAATGGAGGAAGAACGCCATGGGAGTTATGACGCTCGAGCATGATATGGCCGTTCGAATCAACGTGGCTCGCAAGGAGGGTCTTGCAGAAGGCAAGGATCAAGGCGAGGCCTTGGAGGCCAAGCGCTACAACAGCCTGATAGATGTGTTGTTGGACGCCAACCGCTCCGAAGACCTAAAGCGCGCTGCGCACGACGACGCCTATCGCGACCAACTCTTCAAGGAATTCGGCATCGCGTAGCTTTATGCTGCCTCTTGCGATGCGTCAGGGGACGTGTCAGGGGACGTTCGCCTTTGACACATTCGGGCGTGCCATTAAAGCGTGCCATCAGAATACATCTAATGGCACGTTCGCCTGCGCCCGGCTCCGTCTCGCACTCATTAACAGGTCAACGCGCATTTTCGTGCGCATTCAGCCCGCGAGGCCGTGCACTTTTATGAAGAAAATGTAAAGTCTAGAAAAATCCTAGACTTTTACTTGCGTTCCGAGAAAAGTTAACCTACTATAACTTCTATCGAAGCCGAGCCGTTCACCCCCTCAAACACGAACACGGCGAAGGCGACGATACCTCCTCTCTTTTGCATTCTAGGCTTGCCGCCTCCCTCATCTGGCAAGCCTGCAAGAAGGCCCCCTACCTCCGGGGGCTTTTTTGTGCCCTGGTGTGCTCGCGTGAGCTGCGTGACAAAAGACCCGAGCGCCGTCACGCGGTTGATAGGCGTCGTCGTCAGGCGCATTCTAACAGCGCACCCTGTTAAACTTGTGGAACCTGTTTATTCACGCCAACCACGATCGGCAGGAACCATGGCAGACATCCAGCTCCGCTTCCACAACGACATGCTCGTGCTTTCCACCCCCATTGCGCCCCAGCTAGAACGCATCGGCATCGATTCCGCCCGCGACAACGAACTCACGCTGCTGCTCGAACCCGAGGTCATGAGCGAGGCGTACGCCCTCGAATCCGCTGCCGGCGCCCAGTGCGTCGTCGCCGACACTGCCTTCATGACGCCGGCGCGCCTCGCGCAGTCGAACATGAAGGGCAGCGCCGACAAGCTGGCCGAAAGCGCGATCGGCATCGCGTCCGAGAAGAACCCCCAGCACATACTTGTGGAAATCGGGCCATGCGGCCTTCCGTTGGACGCCTCTTCGAAGGACTCGCTCAACGAGAACCGCGACCAGTATGCGCGCGCTGCGAAGCATTTCTCGGCGCTGGAGCCGTTGTTCGACGCCTTCTTCCTCAACGGGTTCGAAAGCTGCGCCGACCTGAAATGCGCGCTCATGGGCCTGCGCAAGGTCACCGACAAGCCCGTCTTCGCGTCCGTCGACCTGGCGGGGGAGGGTAGCACGCTTGGTGGAAAGGGCCGCGAGGCCTTCGCCCAGGCGGTGCAGGTCATGGCCGAGTACGGCGCCCAGGTGGTCGGCTTCCAGGTCGCAGCCGCCCCCGACGTTGCGGCTTCCCTCGTCGAAGAAGCCGCCTGCGCTTCCTTCCTGCCGGTGCTCGCCCAGCTTCAGGTGGCGACGGTCGATCCCGAACAGAACGCGCCCACCGATGCCAACCCCTACTATGAGCCCGACGCTATGATCGATGCCGCCGACCGGCTTAAGGCCGCAGGGGTCCAGTTCCTGCGCGCCACGGGGAACGCCACGCCTTCCTACACCGGCGCGCTCGTGGCCGCCACCATAGGCGACAGCGTGGTGCGCACGAAGCCGTTGGAAAGCTCGGTCCAGGCCTCCTTCGAAGACCCCGACAAGCTGGCCGACATGCTTCGCAGCCGCGTCAACGAAGCCTTGGGAAACTAGCCATGTCCAACGTCAAGAGAAGCCCTTACTACGGGGCGTTGCAGTCGGTGGTCGACGACCTCTACCGCGACGACGACGCGCCGTACATGTACCTTGTGGACGAGGACGCGGCATTCAAGGTGTCGAAGCTGCAAGCCGTTGTGGCCGCCGAGTCCGCCGACCTTCCCGACGAGCTGGTGCGCATCGTGGCCATGCTCCCTCCCGGCGACTACACGCGCCGCCGCCTCGTCGACCAGCTGAACTCTGCGATAACGGGCCACGCCTGGGGCCAGGTTTACGGCACCGTCGAATAGCGAGCGAAGGCGATAAGCAGTCTGGTGTCTGTCGTCATTGCTGCCGTGCAAGAAAATGAGCGAAATTTGGCAAAAAATCGCTTGTTTCGGTCGATAGCAGGCCTTCTAAAGCCCGCAAGTTGCATCTTTTTGAGCGAATGAAACCTCGCGTATTCATGGAAGGCCAGTTCAGGGGCCTGCAGGCTCCGAGGCCTCTTCGGGGCAAGCAGCCTGATCGACTGAAACGAGCGTTTTTCTGCCAATTTGAACCAGAGTTCATGCACGGACATCAATTGGCGGCCGTCAAAGTGCGTGTTTGGAACGCTCCAAGTCGCACATGCGGCAGCAAGGGGCCCTCTCGCGGCTGCGGTCGCCCCTTCATTCCGTGATAGAATGTCATGCGAAAGCGGCAGCCGCCCCCGTAGCTCAATGGATAGAGCACTGGTCTCCTAAACCGGGTGTGTAGGTTCGATTCCTATCGGGGGCACCATCCCACTGCCCGCATCATTCCGTCGAAAGGCAATCTCATGGCAGACATCCATTTCGGAACCGACGGCTGGCGAGCCATCATCGGTGAGGATTTCACCGTCCCCAACCTCGTGAAAGTGGTCGACGCGTCGGCCCGCACCTTCAAGGAAGCAGCGCTCGAAGCGGGCGCAACTCCCGAGTATCCCGGCGTGCTGATCGTCGGGCACGACTGCCGCAAGGACGCCCACGCATACGCCGCCCTCGCGGCCCAGGTCGCGGCCGAGCACGGCTTCGTGGTCAAGCTCACTCAGGACTACTGCCCCACGCCCACGCTGTGCTGGTCGGTGGCGCACGACGACGCCGCGGTCGGCGGCATCATGCTCACCAGCTCGCACAACCCCGCCGAGTATCTGGGCGTCAAGCTGCGCATGGCCGACGGCGGCGCCTCGCCCAAGGAATTCACCGACGTCGTCGAAGCCGTCATGGAGGAATCCGCGTCGCCGCAGCCCTACGACGGCAACCCCGCCATCGCGGCGCTCGCCAAGCTCGACATCGCCGACGTGCGCGACGCCGTGCAGGCCAACCCCGGCAATCCGGGCGGCGCCATCGCCTCGCTGGTTCCCGTGGAAATGGCCGACACCAAGCCGGTCGAGGTCGTCGACCTCATGACCCCCTACCTCGAGGCGCTGCAGGCGCTCGTCGACGTCGACGCCCTACGCAACGCCGGCCTCCATGTGGTCGTCGACCCGCTGTACGGCGCAGGTCGAGGCTACCTCGCCGACCTGTTGCGCGGGATGGGCGTCGAAGTCACCGAGATAAACAACGCCTGCGACCCGACGTTCGACGGGCTGCATCCCGAGCCCATCCCGCCGTGGGTCGACCGCGGCCTTGCGAAGGTCGCTGAAGAGAAGGCCGACGCGCTGTTCATCAACGATGGCGACGCCGACCGCATCGGCGCCGGCGACAGCCAGGGCAACTTCGTCAACCCGCACCGCATCATCACGCTGGTCACCAAGCACATGCACGACCGCGGCGAAACCGGCCGCGTCGTGTCCACCGTCACCGCGTCCGCGCTGCTCGAGCGCCTTTGCCGCAAGCTGGGTCTGGAATTCGTCAGCACTCCCGTTGGCTTCAAGTGGATCTACGGCGAGATGTCCAAGGGCGGCGTCATGGTCGGCGGCGAGGAATCCGGCGGCATCGGGCTGCCCGGCCACGTCAAGGAACGCGACGGCCTGCTCATGGCTCTTCTGCTCACGGAAATGATGGCACAGTCCGGCAAGGACCTCGGCACGCTGGTGCAAGAAATGCTCGACGACCTGGGAACCTTGGAGTTCGCGCGCCGCGGCCTAACCGTCACCGACGAGCAGATGCGAGTCTTCCGCGAGGAAACCATCCCCAACGCGAAGCCCTTCGACATCAACGGGCGCGCAGTGGTGGGAGTCGACCGCCGCGACGGCGTGAAGCTGCTGCTCGAAGGCGACGCCTGGGTGATGATGCGCCCCAGCGGCACCGAGCCGCTCGTGCGCATCTATGCCGAGGCCGAAACCGTCGACGCAGTGAACCAGCTGCTCGACTGGGCCGAAAAGGTTGTGCTTACTTCGGCATAGTCTTTGTTGGCAAAGACATTCGTATCGACGTAGGGGCGCAGCACGCTGCTTAGCTAGCAGATCCTGGGCAGCTGTTCTCCTACCAGCATGTCCAGGATGCGCTTGCTTCCAAGCGCGGTGCGCAGGTACACCTTGGGGCCGCGTCCGGCTTCGGACGCATCGACGCGTTCCCCGACCTCGCCGACGATCGCGGCGTCGCGCCCGTACTTGCTGGCCTTCATGGCGGCAAGCGCAGCGTCAGCCTCGTCGCGGGCCACCACGCACACCATCTTGCCTTCGTTGGCCACCTGCATCACGTCGTACCCCAGCATCTCGCAGGCTCCCAGCACCACGGGCTTCACGGGGATGTCCGCCTCGTTCACCGTCATGTCGCACCCGCACTGCTCGGCCAGCTCGTTAAGCGTCGAGGCGATCCCCCCGCGGGTGGGGTCGCGAAAGCAGCGCACGTTGGGTGCGGCTTCCAGCACGGCCGCTATCAGGTGGTTCAGCGGCGCGGCGTCGCTTTCCACGTCGGCCTGGAAGTTCAGCCCTTCGCGGCAGCTCATGATGGTGATGCCGTGGTCGCCCAGCGTGCCCGTCACAAGCACCGCATCTCCCGGCTGGCAGAACTGGCCGCCCAGCTTCACGCCCGGCGCCAGCACGCCCACGCCGCTGGTGTTGATGAAGATGCCGTCGCCGTGCCCGCGGTTCACCACCTTGGTGTCGCCCGTCACCACGCGCACGCCGGCCTCGTCGGCGGCCTCGCGCACCGAGGCGCATATGCGCCGCAGGTCGTCCATCGGGAAGCCCTCTTCCAGGATCATCCCCAGGCTGAGCCACTTTGGAACGGCCCCGCTCGTGGCCACGTCGTTCACGGTTCCGCACACCGCAAGGCGCCCTATGTCGCCCCCGGGGAAGAAGTGCGGGGTCACCACGAACGAGTCGGTTGAGAACGCAAGGCGGCCCGCGCCCTCTCCTTCGCCTTCGCCGCCCTTGGCCGACGTCGCATCTCCAAGGTCAAGCACGGCCGCGTCGTTGCCTTCGGCCAGCTCGGGCGACCCGTAGGCGTCGAAGAACACCTCGGCGATGATGCGCTTCATCCTCGAGCCGCCGCTGCCGGGGCCCAACATTACCTGTTCGTCGCTTGCAGTCATGGGTTGCCGTTC